>CAIOGM010000179.1 GCA_903857795.1 uncultured Geobacter sp. | reverse complement strand
TCGTAGAAGAAATCATGCTCCTTCTCGCTCCGCTCGTCTCGGATCTTGATCCGGACCCCGGCAGTAAGAAAGGCCATCTCCCGGAGCCGTTGGGAGAGGATGTCGAAGGAGAACTCCACCGTTTCGAAAATCTCTTCGTCCGGGAAGAAGGTGATCTTGGTCCCCCGCTTCTTGGTCTCGCCGCAGGCCACCAGAGGTGCTTCAGGAACCCCTCGGTGATAGATCTGCTGCCAGATCTTCCCTTCCCTCCGAATCTCCAACTCCAGCCGGTGGGAGAGGGCGTTAACCACGGAGACACCTACACCGTGGAGACCGCCGGAAACCTTATAGGAACTGTTATCGAACTTCCCCCCGGCATGAAGAACCGTGAGTACCACCTCGGCCGCGGACTTGCCTTCGGTGGGGTGCATATCAGTGGGGATGCCTCGGCCGTTGTCCACCACGGTTATCGAACCGTCGCTGTTGATGCTTACCGAGATGGAGTCACAATGGCCTGCCAGCGCCTCATCAACGGAGTTGTCCACGATCTCGTAGACCAAGTGGTGGAGCCCCTGGACCGAGGTTGAGCCGATATACATGGCCGGCCGCTTACGCACTGCCGAGAGCCCTTCCAGGACCTTGATCTTGTCTGCACCATATTCGCTGTTGATCTGTTCGTCTGTCATCGGTACCTCACTCAAACGATCTTTCCATCGCGTATCGGAAAGATTCTATAGTTTTCCTGGTTGTCCATCTGCAGATTATGCAGGCTCGTGGTGGTGACGAAGACCTGCATCTGTTTCGCCTCGAGAAACCGGAGGAGATTGCGGTTCCTCTGGCTGTCCAACTCTGATGTCATGTCATCCAGCAGGAGAACCGGCGGATCTCCATGGAGCCGGTGAAGATGCTCTATCTCCGCCATCTTCAGCGCCAGGATAAAGGAGCGCTGCTCTCCCTGGGAGCCATGGAGTTTCAACAAGCGTCCGGTGAGGAGGAACTCCAGATCGTCCCGGTGCGGACCGGCCAGGGTGACCCCCCGACGCCGCTCCTCATCTGCCAGCCGCTCCAGGTTCTTCCGGAAATTCCGGCTATACTCCTGTGGCGTGCTGTTCCCACCTGGTACGGAGCGGTAGAGCAGATCCACTTCTGCTCCGTTCCCTGCGATTCCTTCGTGAAACTCCTGGAGCAACTCCCGGATTCCCTGAAGCCAGGAGAGCCTTCCTGCGACGAGTTTCGTTCCGCTCTCGACCAGACGGTCGCTCCAGATGTCGAGTCCGTCTGAGGCGCCGCTTCGCAGGAGCGCATTGCGGTTCTTGAGTATCTGGGAGTAGTCGTGGTGCAGGCTCAAGTAGCCGGAATCCGAGGCAAAGACCGCACGGTCAAGGTAGCGGCGCCTCATATCCGGCTGCCCTTTTACCATTACCAGCTCTTCGGGAGAGAATACCACTACGTTGAGGCAGCCGAAGAAATCGGAGAGACGCTCCAGAGATTTCCGATCCACCCGGACCTTTTTCCCCTCCTTTTCGATGAGGAGGGTGACCTCCCTGCTGACCCCTTCCTTTGCAACCACCGCCTTGAGCAGGGAAAAAGGGGCGTTCCATTGAATCAGGTCCCGGTTCTTACCGTGACGGAAGGACTTCATGGTGCCCAGGAGGTAGATGGCCTCCAGCAGATTACTCTTCCCTTGGCCATTGTCGCCGTGAAAGACGTTGAACCGCTCCCCCGGGGTCAACTCTGTCCGGCTGAGATTACGGAAGGAGCTGAAGACGAGGTTTTTGACGATCATACCCTCATCGGCATGATAACCGCCAGGAACTCCGGATCCACGTCGCTGCGGATAATGGCCGGGGAGAGTTCGTCTCTCAGGATCAGCTCTATCTGGTTGCCGTCTAGCACCGAGAGGACGTCGATCAGGTACCGCGCATTGAATCGGAGTGAGAGTTTTTCCCCCTCGAAGAGGACATCTATCTCTTCGCGGGATTCCCCAAGTTCAGGATTGCTGGAAGAGATTTCCATTCCTGCCTCGGTTACCTCAAGTCTGATCCCCTTGAATTTATCGCTGGAGAGGATCTGCATCCGCCGTAGTGAATGGAGAAAATCGTCCCGGTTGATCTTGATGGAACGGTTGTTCTGCTGGGGAATGACCCGGTTATAATCGGGGAATTCGCCGTCCACGAGGCGCATCACCACCACCGTCTCTCCCTTCTTGATGATGGCGCTGTTCTCCTGAAACCCGATCATGAGAGTCCCGTTTTCTTCTTCGGTCATCTTCTTGAGTTCGAGAATCCCTTTTCTTGGGAAGATAACCCCTTTTGCCAGTTCAGGGCCAACGTCCCCCTCAACCACCCGGGAGAGCATGGAGAGCCGGTGGCCATCGGTGGCCACCATCCTGATGAGGGTCCGGTCGTCTTCGGTTCGGGCCTGTACGAAGACGCCGTTCAGGTTGTATTTAGTCTCGTCGGTGCAGACGGCATAGGAGGTCTTTTCCAGCATGACGCCGATGAGAGAGCTTTGCAGGGTAATGAGCTGCTCTTCCCTTATCCGGGGTGCGGGGAACTCGTCGGGGGAGAGCCCCACCAGGTTGAACTGGGCCTTGCCGCAACAGATATCGACCCAGTCGTTCTCTCGGGTAGAAAAATGGACCTCCTCATCGGGAAGCTCCTTGAGAATCTCACACAGTTTCTTTGCCGCCACCGTGATCTTGCCTGGAGTGATGACCCTTGCAGGATAGCTGCTTATCAGGGTGACATCCAGGTCCGTGGCGATGACCTCGATTCCATCCTCACGCGCTTCGATAAGCGCATTGGAGAGTATGGGCATGGTAGTTCGTTTCTCAACGATTCCCTGGATTTTCTGCAGCGCGCGGTAAAAGGTTTCCTTGGGTATTTTGAATTCCATCGCTCCTCCTCGTTATGAACAGAGCCGTTCTAAAGGTTATATAAAGGTTTTTTTTAGTAGTAACTAGTAGGCGTCTGGGGATTCGGGGAAAAGTACGCCACTATGCTGTAATCGTGAGAAAATTGCCTGTGGAAAAAGATGAGTGTCATGGTTGACGACTGCCCTGTTTTGCACCGTCTCCCGTTGATTCCGGAAAGAGGCCGGTTTTATCAACAGAGCCTCCTCAGGTTATGAGTCCCTTTCTCAACCCGTCGATGGTCTCCTTGAGGTTGGGATCTGCGGTGAGCTGCTTCTCTATCTTCTTTGCAGAATGAATTATGGTGGAGTGATCTTTTCCCCCGAACTTCTCCCCTATCTCCGGATAGGAGGCTTTGGTCAGCTCCCGACAGAGGAAGATGGCGATCTGGCGGGGAAAGACGAGATTTTTAAGACGTTTGTCCGATTTTATCTCGGAGAGTTTTATGTGAAAATGGTCGCATACCTGCTTCTGGATCAGCTCGATGGTCACATCCTTGGACTTGTCGACGATGATCTCCTTGAGCGCCTCCCTGGCCATCCCTAACGAGATCTCCACCTTGGTCAGACTGGAGATGGCGCCGAGCCTGAGGAGCATCCCCTCCAATTCACGGACGTTGGTGGCGGCATGGGAGCCGAGAAACAGGGCCACATCGTCGGGAAGAGGGATGCTGTTCTGTTCGGCCTTCTTCTTGAGGATGGCGATGCGGGTCTCAACATCCGGCGGCTGCACGTCGGCGAGAAGACCCCACTCGAATCGGGTGCGAAGCCGCTCCTCCAGATCGGGGATGTCTTTGGGGATCTTGTCCGAGGTTACGACGATCTGCCGGTGGGCATCATGGAGGGTGTTGAAGGTGTGGAAAAACTCCTCCTGGGTTGCTTCCTTTCCTGCCATGAACTGGATGTCGTCGATAAGCAGCACATCCGCCTTTCGGAACTTGCTTCTGAACTCGTCCATCTTCTTGTAACGGATGGAGTTGATCATCTCATTCATGAATTTTTCAGAGGAGTAGTACGAGATCTTGGCGTTCCTGTTCCGGGAGAGAACGTGGTTACCGATGGCGACCAGGAGGTGAGTCTTTCCCAGGCCGACGCCGCCATAGATGAAGAGCGGGTTGTAGTTGGTTCCCGGCTTGTCGGCGACCGCCTGTGCCGCGGCATGGGCGAAGCGGTTGCCTGCGCCGCAGATGAAGGAGTCAAAGGTGTAGAGCGGGTTGAGTCTGGTGGGGTTTTCGACCCGCTCTACCCGTTCCGTGGTCTCGGCTTCTCCGGAGCCATCCTCTCGGGGGGGGGCTTTTTTCGGTGCAACCTTGAGCTCGATCTGGAGAGGGGAGGAGGAGACCATGGCCACCGCATCCTGGATCATACCGAGATAATTGTCGCGGATCCATTCACCGAAATAGCTGTCAGGTACTTCCAGGAGGAGGAAATCTTTCCTGATACCATGAAAACGGATCGGTTTGATCCAGTTGGCGAAATTCTGGGGGGTGATTACTTTTTCGATATTTGAGCGGGCACTGAGCCAGACGGTATCCATGACCAGAACCTTTTCCGGGGTGGGGTTTTACACAGGGTTATCAACAGATGTTGATAACCCTGATAATATAATAAAATCGAGTTGTTATGGGAGAAAAAACGGTCACCACGAACATGCTGAGAGTGGAGAGTGGTTTGTACACTATCAGAGGAGGTGCTGATTTGCAAGGCTATTTATTCCACTGCCCACGGTGAGTTTTACCTTGACGTTTTACGCAAATTATGGTTACTAATACCGCTTTGCACTCACGTATCAGAGATCATTCCTCAGGAGAGGTGCCTTACCATGAAAAGAACATTTCAGCCCAGCAACATCAGCAGGAAAAGAACCCATGGCTTTCTCGTCCGGATGGCCACGAAGAACGGCGCTACCGTCATCAAGAGGCGGCGCGCCAAGGGGCGTAAACGCCTTTCGGTACAGGTTGCCTCCAAGTAACTGATGACGGCCCGTTTCTGTTTTCCCCCCTCGCTGCGACTCAGGAAACGGGCCGATTTTCTTCGTCTCTCCCACGAAGGGACAAAGCTGCATCAGTCTCACTTCATCCTGATCTATCGCGCCAGTACCGATGGCTCCAGCCGTTTTGGCGTTACGGTAAGCCGTAAGGTGGGTAACGCCGTGGTCCGTAACCGGGTCAAGCGACTCGTGCGCGAGGTCTGCCGTCATTCTCTCGCCGTTCCCCTTGCTGATTACAGCATCATAGCCCGTAAAGGGGCGGGGCTGCTCTGTGTGGAGAAGGTGCGTCTTGAACTGACAAAAGCCTTCCGGCAGGTCATCGCGGCCCCGTTATGAGCCGATCTCTCTTGATCATGCTGCTCCGCTTCTATCAGCGGTTCATTTCACCGATGACCGGAAACTCCTGTCGTTTTTATCCTACCTGCTCATCCTATTCAATTCAGTCACTTGAAAAACACGGAACAGCCAGGGGTTTACTCTTGACTGCACTCCGTCTCGGCAAGTGCCACCCCTTTCATCCCGGCGGGCATGATCCCGTCGCGTAGAGCATGAGGTAACCGTATGGAAAAAAGGGCCTTGCTTGCGGTGGTGCTGTCCATCGCCGTTTTTTATCTCTTCTCCACCTATATTATGCCTCCGCCGCCGAAACAGCCGGCCAAGGTGGTTCAACAGCGCTCTTCATCGGCCCTGGCGGCGTCTCCCCTTGCTGCAGCCGCGGCAACCGCGGGGAGCAGCGTGACCTTGCCCGCTTCAGCTGTGAACCAGGCGCTGCTTCCTGTGAAGGAGATCAGGGTGGAGACCGATCTCTACCGGGCGATATTCAGTACCAAGGGGGGGAGTCTCAAGCGTCTGGTTCTGAAGAAGTACCGGGAGAACGCAGGCGCCGGCGGCAGGGAGATAACCATCATCGGTGATGATGCGCCGGACAACGCAACCCTTGTTTCCGATGCCAGGGGGATAGTCCTCGACCCAGCCGCAATCTACAATGTGGACGCCAATGAGGTAATCCTCTCACGCGGAGAGAAGAAGGAGCTGACCTTCTCCTGGATCTCACCCCAGGGGATCGCACTCCGCAAGAGCTACCTTTTCCAGGGGGACTCCTACGCCATTGCCCTGAAACAGCGTCTGCAGAACGGGAGTCCTGCCCGGCAGGAAGGGACTCTCCAACTGCTGCTCAACAATCCGGCGACCCCCCGCAACAGCGATACCCGTTTCGAGCAGATGGGCGCCGTCACCTTCACCGACACCACCCTCAAGATCGACTCCATCAAGGATTTGGCCAAGGGTCCCAGGCAGTACGATAAAGGGATCCTCTGGACAGGGTTTGACGACAAATATTTCCTGAGCGCCGTCCTCTCCGTGGGCGGCGATATTACCCAGGTTGCCATCGCCAAGAACCTGTCGGAGAGGGAGATCAGCACCATCTCCTTTGCGCCGGTGACCATGACTCCCGGTCAGGAGGTCGAGCGGGAGGTGAAGCTCTATTTCGGCCCCAAGGATCTTGATATACTCAAGGCTCAGGGAAACGACCTTGAGCGAGCCATCGACCTGGGGTGGTTCTCCGCCATCGCCAAACCGCTGCTCCACACCCTCAAGTTCCTCTACCAGTATGTGCATAACTACGGCATCGCCATAATCATCGTCACTGTGGTGCTCAAGCTGATCTTTTTCCCGCTCACCTACAAGAGCTACAAGTCCATGAAGGACATGCAGAAACTGCAGCCCAAGATGGCCGCCCTCAAGGAAAAGTACAAAAATGACCGGGACGCCATGAACAAGGCGATCATGGAACTCTACAAGACCCACAAAGTCAATCCCATGGGGGGGTGCCTCCCTATGGTCGTGCAGATTCCGGTCTTCTTCGCCCTCTACAAGTCACTCATGTTCTCCATTGAACTCCGCCATGCACCGTTCATCTTCTGGATTCAGGACCTCTCCGGCCCTGACGCGCTGTTCTCTCACCTGCTGGGGCTACCCTTCACCCTTGGGCCGCTTCCACTCCTCATGGGGGCCACCATGTTCATTCAGCAGAAGATGACCCCCAATGCCGGCATGGACCCGACCCAGGCGAAGATGATGCTGATGCTCCCGGTGGTCTTTACCTTCATGTTTCTCAATTTCGCCTCGGGACTCGTCCTCTACTGGCTGGTGAACAATATTCTTACCATCGGTCAGCAGTATTACATCAACAAGCAGCTTACGTAACCCCCATTCCGACTTTCCCCCGCTGGGGGAAGGAGGGCGAGGAGTTGATACGTGTATTGCGAAGATACCATTGCGGCCATCAGCACCCCCCCTGGTGAGGGGGGGATCGGCATCATCAGGGTCAGCGGAAGCTCCGCACCGGCGCTGGCGGAACAACTGATACGACTCTCTAAAAGCGGTGGCCTCCAAAGCCACCGCTTTTCCTATGGCGAGTTCATCGATCCGGTGACAGGGGAATGCATCGATGAGGTCATGGCCGTTCTCATGCGCGCTCCTCGCTCCTATACCCGGGAGGATGTGCTGGAGATCCAGTGCCATGGCGGTACGCTCCTGCTCCAGCGGCTGCTGGGAGTGCTGCTGGGTCACGGAGCGAGGCTGGCCGAGCCGGGCGAATTCACCAAGCGGGCGTTCCTCAACGGCCGGATCGACCTGCTGCAAGCCGAGGCGGTCATCGACCTGATCCGGGGGAAGAGCGACAGCGCCGTGGCTCTTGCCCAGCATCAGCGGGAAGGGCTCCTTTCCAGGATTCTGGAGGAACTCCGGAGCCGGATAGTCGCCTCTTTGGCGCTTATCGAGGCCCATATCGACTTCCCTGAGGAGGATATTGAGCCTGCCACGTTGGAACTCATAGTTGTGTCGGTGGCCGAGTCGGAGTCAGAGTTGAACCGCCTCATCGCCGGCTTTTCCGCCGGCAGGGTGCTCCGTGACGGGGTTTCCGTGGTGATTGCCGGTAAGCCGAACGTAGGGAAATCCAGCCTGCTGAACACCCTTCTCAGGGAGAACCGGGCCATCGTCACCGCTATCCCCGGCACGACCCGTGATCTCATCGAGGAGATAGTCACTATCAAGGGTCTTCCCGTCAGACTCATGGATACGGCGGGGATTCGTGAGACCAGTGATCCGGTGGAAGGGGAGGGGGTTCGTCTGGCGCGGGAGCGTCTGATCTCTGCCGATCTGGTCCTCTTCCTCCTGGACGGCTCCCGCCCCTTTGACGACAATGATCAGCTGATCCTCGGGGAGTTGACCGGCCGTCCCTACCTGGTGGTCAGAAATAAGTCCGACCTTCCCCTTGTTCTCACCCTGCCTGAGCCGATGACCCCACTCGCTGAACTCTCCCTCTCCCTGCTCACCGGTGAGGGGATTGAGTCACTTCGTGACTCAATCCATGGAATTTTTCTCAATGGCCAGGCGATAGACAGCAGAGAGTATGTAGCCCTTAACAAGATCCGTCACCGCGACGCCCTGGAGCAGTGCCGGGTGCGACTCCTCCAGTTTCGGGAGAACGCCGGAAGTGGCGCCCATCTGGAGCTGTTGGCGGTGGATCTGCGAACTGCCCTGACCTCTCTGGGGACGGTCACCGGCGAGACCACTAACGATGAGATACTCGAGCAGATATTCAGCAGCTTCTGTATCGGCAAGTGACGGTAATGATTGATTCAATTGTGATGGTTCCACGTGGAACAGTTCCGGCGGACCGGCCGGACAAGGGGTAAAAACGTGATTACCAACGAAAGGCAGTATGATGTCATCGTGGTCGGCGCCGGCCATGCCGGGTGCGAGGCTGCCCTGGCTGCGGCCCGGATGGGCTGCTCCGCGCTCCTGCTCACTATCAACCTGGACGCCGTGGCCCTCATGTCGTGCAACCCGGCCATCGGCGGGCTGGCCAAGGGGCACCTGGTTAGAGAGATCGACGCCCTGGGTGGGGAAATGGGGAAGAACATCGACGCCACGGGGATCCAGTTCAGGATTCTCAACACCCGCAAGGGGCCGGCGGTGCGCGCCTCCCGGGCACAGGCGGACAAGCAGCTCTACCGGCTCAGGATGAAGACGGTCCTGGAGCGACAGCCGAACCTGGACCTGAAACAGGGTGAGGTGACGGCGCTGGTGGTGGAGGAGGGGAGGGTGACCGGCGTCGACACCAGGGTCGGACTCCGCTTCTCCGGCAGAACAGTCATCATCACCACCGGGACCTTCATGCGGGGGCTCATCCATGTGGGGTTGACCAACTACCCCGGAGGACGGGCCGGCGATCTCCCCTCCATCGGACTTTCGGATCAGCTCCGGGATCTGGGGTTTCGGGTGGGACGACTCAAGACCGGAACTCCGGCCCGCCTGGACGGCAGCAGCATCGACTTCTCCCGGCTGGAGCCACAGTACGGTGATGATCCGCCGATCCCCTTCTCCTTTAGCACGGAGCGGATCGAACAGCCCCAGGTTCCCTGCCATATCGCCTATACCAACGAGCGGAGCCACGACATCATCCGCTCCGGCCTGGACCGGTCGCCACTCTACTCCGGGGTAATCGAAGGGGTGGGGCCGCGCTACTGCCCTTCCATCGAGGATAAGGTGGTCCGGTTCCCCGAGAAGAGTCGGCACCAGACATTTATCGAGCCGGAGGGGCGCGATACGGTGGAGGTTTACCCCTCGGGGCTCTCCACATCGCTCCCGGTTGATGTGCAGATCGCCTTCTATCGGAGCATCGTCGGCCTGGAGCGAGTGGAGATCATGCGGCCGGCCTACGCCATCGAGTACGACTATGTGGACCCGATCCAGATCCGAGCCTCCCTGGAGAGCAAGCTGATCGCCAACCTCTATCATGCCGGGCAGATCAACGGCACCTCCGGATACGAGGAGGCGGCAGCCCAGGGGCTCATGGCCGGGATCAACGGAGCGCTCCGGGTTCAGGGGAAAGAGCCGCTAGTCCTGCGGCGCGACGAGGCGTACATCGGGGTGATGATCGACGATCTGATAACCCTTGGCACCGCAGAGCCGTACCGGATGTTCACCTCCCGGGCCGAATACCGGCTGCTGCTGCGTGAGGACAATGCGGATCTCCGACTCAGGGAGCATGGTCATAGAGTGGGGCTCGTTCCCGAGGAGGAGTACGGCCGGTTTCTCGAGAAGCGTGAGCGGCTGAGGTCCGAGTTGGACCGGCTGAAGAGTTCGAAGATCCTGCCGTCGGAACTGGATGAGGTGGTCGCCGAAAAGTACCAGCTGCACGGCCTGCAGAACGCGGTGACCTTCGAAGAGCTTCTCCGGCGACCGGAGGTGACCTACGATGATCTGGCCGAGCTCGATCCCACGTATGGGGAGATCCCCAGGGGGGTCCGTGAGCAGGCCGAAATACAGGTGAAATACCGGGGTTACATCGAACGGCAGCAGGTCGAGGTGGAGCGGAGCCGCAAGATGGAAGGGACTGCACTGCCGGCCGACCTGGAGTATGCCTCAATCTCCGGGCTTACCGGGGAGGTAAGGGAAAAACTGCTCAAACACCGCCCCGAGACCCTCGGCCAGGCGTCCCGGATACCGGGGATGACCCCCGCGGCCATCACCATCATCTCCCTGACACTCAAGGGGAGGGAGAGATCATGAAATCATCACTGCACGATCTGCTGCTGAACGGTGCCGCCGAAATCGGCGTCGAACTGTCGGAACGCCAGATAGACTCACTGCTTCTGCTCATGTTGCAGCTCAAGAAGTGGAACCGGAAGTTCAACCTCACCGCCATAACCAAGGAACGGGATATAGTGGTCAAACACTTTCTCGACTCGCTGACGGTGTCCCAACGGATCGCAGCAGGTTGCCGGGTTTTGGATCTCGGTTCCGGCGCCGGATTCCCCGCGCTCCCACTTGCCCTGGTCCGGCCCGACCTGATCGTCACCTCGGTGGACGCAGTGGAAAAGAAGATCTTCTTCCAGCGTCATGGGGCCCGTCTCCTGGAGTTGGAACGGTTCACCACCCTCCATGCCCGGGGGGAGGCGCTGGCTGTAAGTCACACCGGCCGGTTCGACGTGGTTATCTCCCGCGCCTTCTCTTCGCTTCTGAAACTTGTGACCCTGGCCCAACCGCTGCTGGCGCCAGGCGGGGTCATCATCGCCATGAAGGGGAAGAGCGGCGGTGACGAGGCGAAGGAAGCAACTCCGTTTCTAGAGGAGCGCGGAGTACTACTGCGGGAGGTGGTCCGGTTGCGTCTTCCGGTGTCCGCCGACGAGCGGACCCTCGTGATACTGGGAGAGGGGAGGAGTGAAAAAGCCATAGCGTGAAATCAGCCCAAATTCGCTCTCTAACGCAGGGGGGTGCCGGGCCGAGGCCGAGGCCTTCATGAGGTGGAGAAAGTCCGGCAGACGCGAAATATGGAGGTCTCTTTTTGGCTGGATAAGGTCAAAAAGTTACAGAAGGGGAAGTGAGCTGATCCCCAGGTGAGGAAAGAGATGTTACGGATCATTTTGAAGAAGGGTGAAGAGCGGCGGGTAAAGGAAGGGCACCCCTGGGTGTTCAGCAACGAGATCCGGGATATTGAGGGGGAGCGGCTGCCGGGCGGATCTGCGGAACTCTTCGACGCCGGGGGGGGGTATCTCGGCAGCGGCTACTATAACCCCTCTTCCCTCATCGCGGTCCGTCTCCTCTCCCGCAGCCGTGAGGAGATCGATTCCCAGGAGTTCTTCCGGGAGCGGATCGGCCGGGCCCTGGCGTATCGGCTCGCCTGCTTCCCCGGCGAGGGGAGCTTCCGGGTGGTCTACGGCGAGGCGGATCTTCTCCCCGGTCTCGTCGTGGACAAGTACGGCGACTATCTCTCGATCCAGCTGCTTACCGCGGGGATGGAGCTCCGCCGTGAGCTGATACTCGCCGTACTCATGGACCTGTTCCGGCCAAAGGGGATCGTGGCGCGCAACGACGTAGGGGTCAGATCGCTGGAGGGGCTGGAGGAGAAGGTCGAAATCCTGAGTGGTTTGATTCCTGAGACAGTCGAGGTGACGGAGCACGGCATCAGACTCCTGGCGGATCTGAAGGGGGGGCAGAAGACCGGCCAATTTCTGGATCAGAGGTGCAATCACCTCCTGCTGGACGGAATGAGCCGCGGAAAGGACGTTCTCGATCTCTTCTGTTATTCGGGGAGTTGGGCGCTCCACGCCGCTTCTTTCGGTGCCAAGTCAGTCCTGGGGGTGGATATATCCGAGAAGGCGACGGCACTGGCTCGCCGCCAGGCAGTGCTGAACG
>CAIOGM010000178.1 GCA_903857795.1 uncultured Geobacter sp. | reverse complement strand
TAGCAACAAAAAGCATACCTCTTAGCTTGTCATCCTGAACGAAGTGAAGATCTGCAGTTTAAGCTGAAGCAGATCCTTCGCTGTCGCTCAGGATGACAGCCATATGCGTTAGCATGGTATCTTTATTGCGGCGGATCGCCTAGGTGTCCCTCAATTTTGGTTGTGTCGCCTGGCGCTCCGTCCAGCTTTAAATTACGGGAGTTCAGACTCCCTGCCGCACTCATAAGTAGCTCAGTAGATATGCCGTGTCATTTGGCGTACCTCCGGACGTGTCCATATGTGAGTGTTTTAAACAAAGATTTTTTTCTACACGTTACTGGCGGGGGGAACTGCCAAAAAGGATCAGCGGTTCAATCGCGGGTCGAGGGCGTCGCGGAGCCCTTCACCCAATAGGTTATAGGCGAGGACGGTGACGAGGATGGCGAGACCGGGGAAGAGGGAGAGCCACCAGGCGAACTCGATGTACTCTTTGCCGGCGGTGAGGATGTTCCCCCAACTGGGGGTGGGGGGCTGCACCCCGATGCCGAGGAACGAGAGGGCCGATTCGGTGAGGATGGCGCCGGCCACCCCCAGGGTGGCGGTTACGAGCACCGGCGAGAGGGCGTTGGGGAGGATGTGCCGGACGATGATCCTCAGGTCCGAGGCGCCGAGACAGCGGGCCGCCTGAACGAACTCCCGCTCCCGGAGGGTGAGGACCTCGGCCCTGACCAGCCGCGCCACCCCCATCCAGCCGGTGAGACCGATGATGATCATGATGTACCAGATGGACGGCTCCAGCATGGCGATGACCGCCAGGATCAGGAAGAAGGTGGGGAAGCAGAGCATGATATCCACCAGCCGCATGAGGAGAGAGTCAAACCAGCCGCCGTAGAACCCGGACACCAGCCCCACGGCGGTGCCGATGAGCACCGCGATCCCCACCGCTACGAACCCGACCTTGAGGGAGACTCGCGATCCGTAGATGACCCGGGTGAAGACATCCCGCCCCAGTTCGTCGGTGCCGAACCAGTGCTGGGTCGATGGCGGCAGGAGCACATGCCAGGCGTCCAAGTGGGCCGGATCACAGGGGGTGATGAACGGCGCCAGGAACGAGAGGAGAAAGAGGAGCCCCACCACCCCGGCCCCGGCCAGGGCCAGCCGGTTACGGCGAAAACGTCTCCAGACGACGGTGATGAAGTAGCTGTTACGGAACATGATTGAATCCAGGAATTATTATTGTCCGCCGTGGCGGATGCGCGGGTCGGCCAGGGCGTAGCAGAGATCGGCCAGCAGGTTGCCGATGAGGGTCAAGCCGGCGCCGATGACGAGAATCCCCATGACCAGGGGATAGTCCCGGGCCATGACCCCCATGAAGAAGAGCTGTCCCATTCCGGGGATGGCGAAGATCGTCTCGAAGATGACGCTGCCGCCGATGAGCCCGGGGAGGGAAAACCCCAGGAGGGTGATCACCGGGAGGAGGGCGTTTCTCAGCGCATGCCTGAGGATCACCACCCGTTCCGGCAACCCCTTGGCCCGCGCCGTGGTGATGTAATCCTGACCGATCACCTCCAGCATGGTGGAGCGCATATAGCGGGAGAGCCCGGCCAGGCTGCCGAAGGAGGCCACGGCAATGGGGAGAATCAGATGCCTGGCCATGTCCAGGAGCCAGGGCCAGGGGGCGAGACGGTCGCTCCCCAGGGAGTGGAGCCCGGAGATGGGGAGCCACTCCAGTCTCACCCCGAAGAGGTACATGAGGAGAAGCGCCAGCCAGAAGGTGGGGATGGCGAAGCCGAGGAAGACGAAGAGAGTGAGCCCCTTGTCCAGCAGGGTGTTGCGCCTCACCGCCGCCAGGATGCCGATGGGGAGCGCCAGGCCGAACTCCAGAACCAGGGCGATGAGGTTGAGGGAGAGGGTCACCGGAATCCGCTCGCGGATCTTGTCGATCACCGGCCGGTTGTCCGGGGCAAAGGAGCGGCCGAAATCCAGCCTGGCGATCCGTCCCAGCCAGAGACCGTACTGGAGCGGGAGCGGCTTGTCCAACCCGTAGTACTCCCGGAGCCGCTGGCGGGTCTCGGCGGTGATCTTGGGGCTCATGGCGGTCTGCATCTCCACCGGCTCGCCAGGGGCCAGATGGATCACCGTGAAGGTGATCAAGGTGATCCCCAACAGGAGCGGGAAGAGGAGGAGAATCCGTTTGATGAGATACGGGATCATTGGGTATACTTCTGTTCGCCCCTGGGGACGTACCACTGGATGAAGTTGTAACCAATCCCCGCCGGAGCCGGGGCGATCCCCCGGATTCGGGCGCTCACCACCGGGAGGGCGTCGGGGACATAGAGGAAGGTGTAGGGCTGATCCTTTGCCAGGAGCTCCTGAATCCGCCAGTAACAGCGCTGCCGCTCTTTCTGGTCGAAGGTCCCCCGCCCCGCAACGATGAGCCGGTCCACCTCTTCGTTCTTGTAGCCGATGAAGTTCAGCTCCTTCTTGCCGCTCTTGCTGGAGTGCCAGACATCGAAGATGTCCGGGTCCTGCCCCAGACTCCACCCCAGGAGCACCGCCTCGAAGTTGCGGGTGTCGATGAAGTGAGTGATGAAGGAGGCCCATTCGATGACCCGGATTTTCATGTCGATCCCCACGTCCCGGAGCCGCTGCTGGATGATCTGGGCCGTCTTGAGCCGTTCGGCGTTCCCCTGATTGGTCAGCACCGTGAAACTGAACGGTTTCCCCCCCTTGTCCAGGAGGCCGTCGCCGTCCGTGTCGCGCCACCCCGCCTCGGCCAGAAGCCTGCGCGCCGCCGCCGGATCATAGGCCGGGTCACTGATCGAGGGATTCCAGGCCCAACTCCCCGGCTTGTACGGCCCCTTGGCCACCTGCCCCATCCCCAAAAGCACCCCCTGGATAAGCTCCTCCTTGTTGATGGCATGGGTCAGAGCCTGCCGGACCCGGACATCGCCGAAGAGGGGATTGCGCAGGTTGTACCCCATGTAGACATAGGAGGAGGCGGGATAGCGGTATTTGTTGAACTGGGAGAGGAATTTTTTGCCGGTGGTCTGGCGCTGATACTGCACCGGGGTCAGGGTCATCATGTCGATCCCCCCCGCCTTCAGCTCCAGGTACATGGTGGCGCTGTCGGGGATGAGCCGGTCCACCACCCGGGCCAGGTACGGCTTCCCCTCGAAGTAGCCGTCATAGGCCTCCAGGGTAACCTTCTGCCCCCCCACCCACTCCTTGAACCGGTACGGGCCGGTCCCCACCGGGCGGCGCGCCAGGGGGCTGGTGGTGATCTCCTTCCCCTCCAGGAGATGGGCCGGCAGGACGTTTGATCCCCAGGAGGCCAGGGCCGGGGCAAAGGGATGATCGTAGGTGACCCGGACGGTAAAGAGATCCGGGGCCTCGACTTTTTTCACCTGTTTGAAGTCTTCGGCGTAGGCGGTGGGGGTCTTGGGGTCGATGGTGACCCGGTAGGTGTAGAGGACGTCGCGGCTGGTAAAGTCGTGGCCGTCCTGCCACTTCACCCCCTTGCGGAGGTGGAAGGTGATGACCAGGCCATCGGGAGAGACCTCCCACTTCTCGGCCAGGTCCCCCACCAGGTTCAGCTCCTTGTCGTACTTCACCAGCCCGTTGTAGATGTAACCGGCGATGGTGTGGGAGGCGGCGTCGGACGCCAGGAGTGGGATGAGGGTGGAGGCCTCGCCGATGGAGCCGGTGACCAGGGTGTCTCCGGAGGCGGGAACCCCGCCCTTGCGCAGAGGGACCGTGCCGGTTTCGTCAACGGCGCCACAACCGGCCAGAGAGAGGAGCAGAAACAGGGAGAACGCCCGCCCCAGCGTCATCGATCGGAGCTCTCGGCCCTGATCTTCCTCAGCCGGTCCGCGTACTCCTTCTTCTCCGGCTCCAGCTTGATGAGTTTTCTGTAGCTGGCGATGGCGTTATCGTACTCCCGGTTGGCGTAGTACGCCTCGGCCAGATGCTCCAGGATCGCCGGGTCGTCAGAGATTACGGTGAGGGCCCGCTCCAGGTTGACGATGGCCAGGTCATACTTCTTCATCTTGTAATAGACCCACCCCAGGCTGTCCAGGATGAACCCGTCCCCCGGGGTTGCGTCCAACGCCCGGTTGATATACCCCAGCGCCTCGTTGAGATGGGTCCCCATCTCGGCGTAGGTGTAGCCGAGATAGTTCAGCGCCTGGGCATCGTCGGGGGCCATGGCGATGACCTTCTTCATCATGGCGATGGACTCTTCCCGCTTGCCGACCTTGTCGTAGAGAACGCCGATGGCGAAGAAGAGACGGGGCTCCTTGGGAAACTCCTCAACCACCTGAAGCAGCGTCTCCAACCCCTTCTGGGGCTGACCGAGCGCCTCCTGATACCGGGAAAGGAGCAGATACGGTTCGACCCCTCCCGTCTTCGCCTCGACGGCCCTGGTGAGCAGGGCCAGACCGGCGGCAGAATCGCCTTTCTCCTTATAGAGATAGGCGACATGACTCAAGGCCTCCAGATAGAGCGGGGCCGTGGGGGGGATCTTCAAAAATTCCTCAAGTGCCTTGTCCCCCTGCTCTTTCCCCTCATAGGCCGTCGCCAGATAGAAGCGGAGCTGCCAGGAGTCCGGCTCCCTCTCCAGCAGTGACGTGAAGAGCGCAACGGCCTCGTCGTATCGTTCCAACTCCAGGTAGAGGAGGCCGATCTTGCGCTGAACGTCTCCGTTGGCATGGCCTGCGGCAACCTGCTCCTTGAGTAGCGTCAACGCCTCCTCGTACCGCTGCTGCTGGATGAGGAGTTGGATGAGGTGCTGCTGCACGGCGCTGTTATCCGGGTTGTGCTCCAGGAGCGCCCGATAGGTGGCGATGGCGTCATCGGTGAGCCCCTGGGACTCTTCCGATATCCCCAGATCGATCATCGCCTGCTCGAAGTCCGGCCGCGACTCAAGAGCCCGTTTGAAGTAGACGATGGCCTCCTTGGAGAGCTTCATCTGTTCATAGGCCTTGCCCAGGTAGTAGTTGACCAGCGTCGAAGCGGGATCACGTTCCAGATACTTCTTGAGGATGGCCACCGCCTTGTCGTACTCCTGAAGCCTGACATAGGCGACGGAGAGGTGCAGATAGGCGTCTTCCCGGGCCGGGTCGAGCTCGATTGCCTTGAGATAATGGGGAACGGCATCGTCGTTACGCTTGACCATGGAGCAGAGATTGGCCAGGAGCAGCTGGGCCTGACGGCTCTCCGGATCGAGGGTCACCGCCTTTTCGGCAGCGCTCATGGACTCCTGCACCCGATTGCTCTTCAGGTAAATGCCCGCTGCGGCAAAGTAGAGATAGGCCCCCTCGGGGTCTTCGTCCATGGCCACATTAATCAATGAGAGGGCGCCCTCGGAATCACCATCCAGGAGCCGGAGGCGGGCTCGCGAATACTGATAGAGAGCCCGGCTCTTCATCTCACGGGGAGAGGCGACCTCCTCCGACCCGGTAGGGGACGAGGGGGTCGGCGTCATGGTTGCACATGACGAGAGGGTGAGGATGAATGAGAAGATGAGGAACGGCCGAAGAACCAGTTGCCTATTCATGGGAAATCCGTTAAAAAAATACCAGCCGATTGACAGGGAGGGGGAATAGGCGGCGCCCCTGTCAGCGTCTGGCTCTCTGGGCTTGGCCGGGCTCTTTAATGACCCGCCAGCCTGCTGTTTATTCTTGGCACGGTATCACAAAAGAGCGGAACGGGTCAAACAAAGATGTGAGGTGAAGTTTATGGATAGAAGCCGGCTCGACTCCCTGCTCGACCCCGCAGCCTACCCTGATCCGACGGCGGCCGTGCAGCTGCTCCAGACCCACGTCTCATATCTGTTCGTCACCGACCGGTTCGTCTACAAGGTCAAGAAACCGGTAAATCTGGGATTCCTGGACTTTACCACCCTGGAGCGCCGCCTCTTTTTCTGCACCGAGGAGCTGCGACTCAACCGCCGCCTGGCCCGTGAGATCTATCTGGAGGTGGTTCCGCTCCGGACGACCCCCCGGGGAGTCTCTTTTTGTGCCGAAGGGGAGGTCGTCGACTACGCTGTGAAGATGGTCCGGCTCCCGGAAGCACGGATGATGAACCGGCTCCTGAAGCAGGGAGCGGTTACAACCAAACAGATCCGGCGCCTCGCCAGGATCATCGCCGCCTTCCACCGGAATGCGGCCACCGGCCCGGAGATCTCCCTCTACGGCGCTCCCGGGGCGCTGCGCGCCAACTGGGAGGAGAACTTCGCCATCGTGGCGCGGTTCATCGGAAAGAGCATAACCCTGCCGGATTACCTGTTCATCCGCCGGTGGGTGGAGGAGTTCCTGGAGCAACACGAGGAACTCTTCAACCGGCGGGTGAAGGGAGGATTCATCCGCGAGGGGGATGGCGACCTGCACAGCGGGAACATCTGTCTCACCGACCCGCCGGTAATCTTCGACTGTATCGAGTTCAACCAGCGGTTCCGCTGCCTGGACACGGCGGCGGATATCGCCTTCCTCCTCATGGATCTGGAGTATTACCGTTGCGGTCGGCTGGCGTCACGCTTCGTCGAGGAGTACTGCACGGTCACCGGAGACGAGGAGCTTCGGCGGCTCCTCCCCTTCTACCAGATCTATCGGGCCTTCATCCGCGGAGAGGTCGAGAGCATCGCGGCCGCCGAACCGGAACTCTCACAAGGGGAGAGGAATGCGGCTAATGAGAGTGCCCAACGGCATCTCCTCCTGGCCCGGGGGCTGATCCTCAGGGAGCGGCTCCCCCTGGTCCTCTTCATCACCTGCGGCCTCAGCGGCAGCGGCAAGAGTTCCGTGGCGGAGGAGCTCTCCTTCCAGCTCGGCCTGGAGCTCTACTCCTCGGACCGGATACGCAAAGAGCTGGCGGGGATTCCCCTCACCCAATGTTTCCAGGGAGAGTACCTGGAGGGGATCTATCATCCCGGCTTCACCCGCAGCTGCTACGACCGTCTCAGGGAGCTGGCGTCCGCCGCCCTCTCCTGGAAGAGGAGCGTCATCATCGACGCCACCTTTCGGGATCCCACGGAACGGGTGCGGTTTCGGGAACTGGCCGAGCTCCATGGCGCCCGGTTCGTGATTCTGGCGGTCAGCGCTCCCGAGGCGGTTATCCTGGAACGGCTGGAGCAGCGGCAAGGACGCCGTGACGTCATCTCCGACGCCCGGCAGGAGCAGTTTCTCCGGCAGAAAAGTGAGTATGCCCCTCCGGAAATCACCGGGGAAGAGGTAATCACTGTCGACACGGCGCAGAGTTTAAGGCATACTGTCGCCGCGCTACTGACCTCACTGGGAGTTCTGCCATGTGGCCACAACTTAAACGGCTCCTCCTGACCCGCCTGCGCTTCCGGGAATCATGGATCATCTTCTTCATCCTCGGCGCGATCATGATGAACTACCCCTTCATCAGCATCTTCAACAAGCCGGACCGGCTCCTGGGGATCCCGCTCCTCTATCTCTACCTCCAAGTCGGCTGGGTGGTCTCCATTTTCGTCATCTGGCTCTTCAACAAGGCTAACGTTACGCCAAACGGTGACGACTCTTCGGAAGAAGAGCTCTGATGCTCCAGCCTGAACTGGTCATCGGAGTCTCACTCCTCTATGTCCTGGCCCTCTTCGGGGTCGCCGCCTGGGCCGACAAGCGTCAGTCGCAGCAGCGGAGCGTCGTCGCCAATCCCCACATCTACTCCCTCTCCATCGCCGTCTACGCCACCTCCTGGACCTTCTACGGCAGTGTCGGCAAGGCGGCCACCACCGGCCTCGACTTTCTCCTTATCTATCTGGGCCCCTCCCTCACCGCCTTCTCCTGGTGGTTCGTTCTGCGCAAGACGGTCCGGATCTGCAAAGAAAACAACATCACCTCCATCGCCGATTTCATCAGCTCCCGGTATGGCAAGTCCCAGCGCCTAGGGGGGCTGGTCACCATCATAGCCATCCTCGGCGTCATGCCGTATATCGCCCTCCAGTTGAAGGCGGTCTCCACCTCCTTTGAAATTCTCTGCGGTCAGCCCCATATCTCCGTATCACTGCCGGGGATGACGGCGATCCCGGTCAGCAGCAGTGCACTGGCCGCCGGAGTCCTGGCCCTCTTCGCCGGAATCTTCGGCGCCCGGCGAATCTCCTCCACCGGGCGCCACGAAGGGCTCGTCGCCGCCATAGCCCTGGAGTCCCTGGTCAAACTCTGCGCCTTCATGGCGGTGGGGATCTTCGTCACCTTCTTCCTCTTCGACGGCTTTCCCGACATCTTCGGCCGGATGGCCGCGACCCGTCCGGAACTGCTGGACCATCTGACCACCTTCGGCGGCCCGGGGGAGGTCACCTACTCTTCCATCTTTTCCATGCTGGTGATCTCCATGGGGGCGATCATGCTCCTCCCCCGTCAGTTTCATCTCATGGTGATCGAAAACTCCGACGAACTGCACATCAGGGAGGCCATGTGGCTCTTCCCCGCCTACCTGTTCCTCATCAACCTGTTTGTCATGCCCATCGCTCTTGCCGGCATCCTCCTCACCGGTTCCAGCAGCGGCGCCGACCTGTTCGTCCTCTCACTCCCCCTGAAGTCAGGGCATCAGTGGTTGGCGCTTCTCGCCTTCATCGGCGGCTTCTCCGCCGCCGCCGGGATGGTGATGGTGGAGTCCATCGCCATCAGCACCATGCTCCTGGACCACCTCCTGATGCCGATCCTCGTCAGGATCGCCCCCAACGGCTGGTTTCCCGGCCTCCTCCTCAACCTCAAGCGGGCCGGGATCTTCCTGGTGGTCTTTCTCGGCTACTTCTACCACAGCCTCGTGGCCGAGCAGTACATGCTCGTCAACATGGGAATCATCTCCTTTGTGGCCGCGGCTCAGTTCGCCCCGTCTTTCATCGGCGGACTCTACTGGCGGCGCGGCAACAAGGCAGGCGCCCTCATGGGGATGTCCATGGGGTTTGCCCTCTGGTTCTACACCCTGCTCCTCCCTTCGCTCATCCAGAGCGGACGCTGGCAGACCACCCTCCTGGAGAAGGGGCTCTTCGGTTTCTCACTGCTGCGCCCCACCGCCCTCTTCGGTATTGATGAGTTTGATCTGAACAGCCACGCCGTCTTCTGGAGCCTCCTCTTCAACATCGGCGGGTATCTTGCCTTCTCCATCCTGATGCCCAAGGACGAGCGCGAGAAGGAACCGGCGGAGAAGTTCGTGTCGGTGTTCAAACCCCGGGAAGAGGAGTCCTGGGAGAAAAAGCGGCTCTCCAAGCCGGTCACCATCATGCAGTTCGTCAACCTGATGGCCAAATTCGTCGGTGAAGAGCAGGCCAGCAGCGCCATCGCCTCCTATCTGGGAGACCGTGAGATCGACGAAAACGGCCGGGTCTCGGAATTCGAACTCCCCAGCCTCAAGCGGTTCATCGAAAAGACCCTGGCCAGCTCGGTGGGGGCGGCGGCGGCCGGGGCCATCGTGGAGAGCTACCTCTCCGATCTCGGTTCCCGGATGGAGTCGTTTTACGATGTCTTCCGGACGGTCCGGGCCTCCCTGGAGGAGAGCCGTGAATCGCTCTATGTGAGGCTGCGCGCCTCGGAGATCATGAACCGCACCCTGGATCTCCAGATCATCATCGACGACCTGCTGGACCTCATCCGGAAGGAATTTGGCTTCAACCTGGTGGTGGTCAGGCTGGCCACGGCGGGAGGGATGCTCAAGGTAAGAGGGTTCAGGGGGACGGAGATCAAGAAGATCACCAGGACCGACTGGGAAGCCGAGGTCAATACCTACATCGGTGACGCCTTTCTCTCCAACAAGATCCAGTTCGTTAACGACGTAAACCACGCCACCAAGCTGGTCAGCCGCGACCTCATGGAGACGGTGGGGGTCCGCTCCTTCGCCCATATTCCCATTGCCCGGCAGGGAGAAGCCCCCATCGGCATCCTCTCGGTCTTTTCTCAGGATATCGTCGGTCTCTTCACCGAGCAGTTCCTCCAGCTCCTCTCCAGCCTGGCGGGACAGCTGGCCCAGGCCATCACCATCGTCTTCCAGATGGAGGCCCGGGAACGGGAACGGAAGGCCAAGGAGCAGGCGCTCCTGGAGAACGCCCGGGTGCTGCGGGAGATGGAGATAGCCAAGCAGATCCAGCGCTCCCTCCTCCCCACCACGCCGCCGGCCCTGCCGGGGGTGCTGGTGGCGGGTAGCTGCCTCCCCGCCGCCCATGTGGGGGGGGATTACTTCGACTACTTTCTGCGGGGGGATGACACCCTGGACATCGTCATCGCCGATGTCTCCGGACACAATGTGGGGGCGGCGCTGATCATGGCCGAGACCCGCAGCGTTCTGCGCGCCCACGTTCAGCGGACGGTGCACCCTGGCGAGCTGATGCAGCGTCTCAACGAACTTCTCTACGACGACCTGAGCCGTTCAGAACTCTTTATCAGTATGTTTTATGTGAGTTATTCCTTCAAGAGCCGGCTCCTCCGTTACGCCAACGCCGGCCACAACCGGCCGCTCCTCCTGAAGCGGCAGCCGGCGGGCTGCAGCGACCTGGACACGGAGGGGCTGATCCTCGGGGTGCTGCCGCAGGTTCTTTTCGAAGAGAAGTCGGTGCAGCTCGATCCGGGCGATATCCTGCTCCTCTACACCGACGGCATCATCGAAGCCCAGAACGCCGCCGAAGAGTTCTTCGGCATCGACCGGCTCTGCAAAACCCTCAACCTGATGCGCGATGACACCCCTGACGCCATCATCTCAGCCCTCTTCGAGAATCTTGACGAGTTTCTCCAGGAGGCGCTCCCTAAAGACGATATCACCCTGGTCGTCCTGAAATTGGCTTAAAACCTAAAAAAAGCCAAATAACCACTCATCAACTCACGGAGGAATGCATGAATCTCGACATCTCGGAACAGAAAAAGCTGGTAATTATCGCCTTCAAGGAAGAGCGACTGGACGCCCACAACGCCAATGACCTGAAGGCCGAACTCCTGGCGCTCTTTGACCAGGGGAAAAAGAACATCCTCATAGATCTCCAGGATGTCCGGTTCATCGACAGCTCCGGCCTCGGCGCCCTGGTCTCGGGGTTCAAGAACGCCATCACCAACCAGGGGAGCCTGAAGCTTGCCAGCCTGCAACCCCAGGTCAAATCCATGTTCGAACTGACCCGGCTGCACCGGGTGTTCGACATCTATCCCACCCCGGCGGACGTTCCGGAACAGGGCTGATCGAGGAGACCATGGACAAGAACCGGATCGAAATCGACATCAAGATTCCGAATCAGACCCGGTACCTGAGTCTCATCGGGAAGATCGGAGAAGAGCTGGCCAACGGTCTGGACGAATACGGGGGGAACCGTATCACCCTGGCGTATTACATCAACCTGGTCCTCACCGAATCGGTGATCAACACCATCACCCACGCCAATGCCCGCGACCCGGACAAGATGGTGCATCTCAGCATCGGCATAGAGCAGGACGAACTCGTGATCCGGGTGTTTGACGAAGGAGAGGGGTTCGACATCAACGAGGTCCCCACCCCGGATTTCGAAGGGCTCGCCGAGGGGGGGCGGGGAGTCTTCCTCATCCGCTCCATCATGGACACGGTCCAGTACCAGAAAAGGGGGGACGGGAATGTTCTGGAGATGAGAAAGAGTCTGGTGAAAGGGACTAAATACTAGGTTCAATGTTCAATGTTCTAGGTTCGGGGTTGGGATTTCCTTGCTGTCAGCAGGATCATCGTCACGCCGAGCAGGAACATGGGGAGACTTAAGAGTTGCCCCATGGAGATCGAACCGAAGAGCAGGCCAATCTGGGCGTCAGGCTCCCTGAACAGCTCCACGAAGGAACGGAACAACCCGTATCCGGCGATGAAACTCCAGAAGACGACGCCGTCGGGCGGGTTCCTCCGGGAAGTCAGCCAGAGGAGCAGGAGCAGCACCGGTCCCTCCAGAATCGCCTCGTAGAGCTGCGACGGATGCCGTCGCAGGGGGCCGCCACCGGGGAAGACCATTCCCCAGGGGAGCTCGGTGGCTCTGCCGTAGAGCTCCCCATTGATAAAATTGCCGATCCTGCCACAGAACAGCCCCACCGGCCCGGCCATGAACCCGATGTCGGCCATCAGGAAAAAGGGGAGCCCCTTCTTTCGCAGATACCACCACCCCGCAAGGATCGCCCCGGATACCCCACCGTGAAACGACATCCCCCCTTCCCACACCGCGAAGGCCTTCAGGGGATGATCCAGGTAGAACGGCAGGTTGTAGAAGAGAACATAGCCGAACCGGCCGCCGAGGATGATCCCCAGGGCGACGGAGAAGATCAGGTCGGCCACATCGTCCCGGGAGAGCAAGAGTTTCTTGCGCTTCACCCCGGCGGAGACGATGAAGTAGGCGGCGACAAAGCTGATGATATACATGAGCCCGTACCAGCGGAACGCCAGGGGGCCGACCTGGAGGAATACCGGGTCGATAGTGGGAAACTGCATCTCTGTTACCTCTGTTCTTAATTTTTTGCCAACCTACCAGCAAAGGAGACAGGAGTCAATAAACCAGGTGAGGGGTGATTTCCCTGAATCGAGGTTTACGTTGACCTGCATCGCCTACTTCATCTATTATCCGGGCGGGTCAGCAAACAGGTTAAGAGTCCGCTCCATTCTCTGCCATCTCGGCAGTTATCTCTTTAAAAGATCGGAAATCTCATGAACAATTACCCCTACGTCATCACCGTCTCTTCAGAAAAGGGGGGAGTCGGCAAGACCACCCTCGCCACCAATCTGGCCGTCTACCTCAAGGCGCTCCGCGAGGAGCTGCCGGTAGCCATCTTCTCCTTCGACAACCACTTTACCGTGGACAAGATGTTCGGCTTCCCCGGTCAGCCGCTCACCGGTAGCGTCGAGGATCTCCTCACCGGAGTACCGCTCAAGGAGCTCCTCCATATCGGGCAGTTCGGCGTGGAGTATATCCCCTCGTCGGGCCACCTCAACGACCTCAAGGGGGGGATTCGCAGCGCCATGCTGCTGGCCCGGCTCTTCGCCCAATCAGAGCTCTCCGGCGTCCTGATCGTCGACACGAGGCCGGAGCTGGATATCCTTACCCAGAACGCCCTCTATGCGGCTGACCGGGTCATCATCCCGATCAAGGACATGCCGAGCATGGAGAACTGCAAGAATATCTTCGACCTCTTCGAACAGAAGGGGATGAACCGGAAGAGCCTCAGCCTGATCCCCTGCCTGATAGACTCCCGGGTCAAGTTCGATGGCCTTTTCAAGGACCAGAAGAGCCTTCTGAAAGGGTATGCGGTGAACCGCGGCTTCCGCTGTTACGACAACTTCATCCCCAAGAGCCCCAAGGTGGACAGCCTCAACACCAATCCCGACGGCCGGGTCTATCCGATCCTTACCAATGCCCGCGGCACCGAGGTCCATACCCAGTTCGCCCAGTTCGCCCGGACCGTGATGGTGGAGTATCTGGATACCACCGAACCCCGTTCGCTCCTCTACCAGCAGTGGCTCCTGACGGAAGACCGGCGTAAACGCGATGAATTCGAGATGCGGCTTTCCGGACTCAAGAGCCACTGTCTTCTCTGTGGAGAGTCGTTCAGCCGGGAGGGGGCCGTCTCCCGGGCCTTCTATTTCGAAGCTTCAGACGGCGGGGCCTGCGGCCATCTGGATGAACGCTGTTTCGTCGGCCTCCTCCTCTCCACCATCCACAACCTGGATCAGGAGTTCAGTGATGACGACCCGACCTGGACCATGTTCAAAAACGCCACCAGCGATGCGCTCTACGCCCTCTCTCCC
Source organism: uncultured Geobacter sp. (assembly GCA_903857795.1). GTDB lineage: Bacteria > Desulfobacterota > Desulfuromonadia > Geobacterales > CAIOGM01 > CAIOGM01. The sequence continues at coordinate 20,658 of CAIOGM010000178.1, read as the reverse complement.
CAGGACAACGGCTCAGAAAAGAGCATCGACATCTACCGGTTCAGCCTGAACGGTGAACTGCTGACCCGCAAGAGCTATCCCCTCAGGGCGCAACCGGAGGAGCCTCTCAACCGGGAGGCAAACCGGCTCCACTCCCTCGTCCTCGAAACCCTTGCAGACCAGGAGGGGGTGCTGCGTGACGCCTTCCTCTTCATCCACCCGGTCAACGCCGAAAAACCGGAAGCGATCCTCGCCGAGGAACAGTACCGCCGGTTCAACCGCCTGAAGCAGCTGGTGGCAGAACAGCTCGCGGATCATGAGTAACAACAACGGCCTCCCGGAAAAATCTCCGGGAGGCCGTTGTTGACTCTAGTGTACGGCGCCGCCATGGTGTTGGGTGATTCGCGGCAAAGAATGCCCCCTATAATGCCACCTATGGTTCAATCGAAATATCCCATTTGGACGAGCATCGGTTACGTATCAACCAATTGAAGCTCGGTTTGATGCAAGTCACTTACACAAAAACACCCTGTACTAACCCTGGAGTACCTGACTCCACACCTGATTAACTACTTATAAGTATTGGCGGAAACACATGGGAATCGAACCCACCGAGGAAGCTTCTCACCCCCTCCACCGGTTTTGAAGACCGGGGCAATACCCAGATTGCTAGTGCTTCCGTAATCGCGTTTTACGTTATCCCCCTACTTCGCCACCCTCAACATCAGCGCGACAACACGCCGGTCTGCATGAAGATCGGGCCGACCACCCACTTGATGATCTCTGCCCTGGCTTCGGCAGGTGCGGCCACCGTCGCCATATGGGGGGGGGAAAGTGCTACCGACTCATCTCCAGGAAATTTCTCAACAGGTCCATCCCTCCCACCGTCAGGATCGATTCGGGGTGGAACTGTACCCCCCAGAGCGGCAGGTCGCAATGGGCGAGCCCCATCACCTCCCCCTCCTCAACCCAGGCGGTAACCTCCAGGCAGTCGGGAAACGTGGCCCGCTCCACCACAAGCGAGTGATACCTGGTGGCATCGAAGGGATTGGGTAATCCCCGGAAGAGTCCCCGCCCGTTGTGAAGAATCGGGGAGGTCTTGCCGTGCATGAGGGTCGAACTTCTGACTACGTTGCCGCCGAAGGCGACGCCGATTGCCTGGTGGCCAAGACAGACACCGAGCAGCGGGATCTTTCCGCTAAAGTACCGGATGGCCGCAACCGAGATGCCGGCCTCTTCCGGCGAACAGGGACCCGGAGAGACGACGATCCGCCCCGGATTCAGCGCTTCTATCTCCGGTATCGTGATCCGGTCATTCCGGCAGACCCGGACCTCTTCTCCCAACTCCCCCAGGTACTGGACGATGTTGTAGGTGAATGAGTCATAATTGTCGATCATCAGCAGCATATTAGGCCTATGTATATGATTTAGTTATTATTTATCTTGCATCGCCTGTTTTGATACCCGCTTATATACCCGCTATTCTAAAAGATACCCATGGCTATATGTGGTTGAATTCTGCGTAATATACGTTCTTTACCTCACAAACTCAAGAGAATCTGAACGGAACAATCTGCCCGAACGATCATGAATTCTGGGGATAATGAGACGGCTACCTGAGAGAGGAGGTGCCGATAATGTGCCCAGACCGTCAATACATCGTAATCGGAGTTATGATGGCCGCCTACTGGTTTATCAGGGCGAATTATCCTGAGATCAGGAATCTATGCCAGAAGATTGCAGACCGTCTGCACGGGTGTTTCCCACATCACCGGCACTGACGTTCTTTTTGTATGGAGGAGTCTACTGCTGCCGTTGCTATCGTTCTCATTGTGGTCAACATGGCGGATCTCCTTTTTGAGGTTTCTTGTGCTGTATCGAAACTCTAGACAGGCATCCTTCCTTGAGATGTGGGCACACTCACGAAAAAATGGTGTCGGGATTGTTTACAGTTCCGCATTTTGTTGTCGGGATATCTTACAGTGATTGGGTAACTGTAAATCTATACGATGGTAACTATCTGTTTCGTAGCGAGATATATATATTGCGCCGGCTCCGCAATTGGCCCTGAATATGCATAAAATTTCGTGGAACTAAAATTAATATGCACGGAGGGAAAGATGAAAATGATAAGACTTTTTATTTGTACGGCTTTGTTGGCAATGGTGAGCAGTATGGCGTTTGCGGCACCTCCCTTGGCTGCGATTACAATTGATGAGCCGAATCCAATCAACACGGCCACCAATGGCAATTGGAGTCTCGGTTGGGAGTTTACCCCGAAGTGGGAAGTGATCGCAACTAGACTCGGTTTTTTTGATAATGGGCTTGGGCTCACTCAAGATCATGCTGTGGGACTTTTTGCAATGGACGGTACCCTGCTGAGAACTGCAACCGTAGATAATGCGGATTCAAGTGACGGACTGTTCAAGTGGGATACCATGGACCAAGGCTCAATTACTTTATCTGCAGGAACACATTACGTACTTATGGCTGTAACAGGTAATGAGGTCTACACATACGATCCCGAATATCTTACTGAAAATTGGGGCACCTTCATCCAGTCCGCCTATGATACCTCAACCACAGGATCTGGGCAACTCACTTTCCCAAATACATACAAGCCCAGCAGAACTGGCTTTTTTGGACCTAACATCGAGGGAGGATCTGCAGTACCCGAACCATCTACATTTCTCCTTCTTGGCGCAGGTCTTAGTGGATTAGCCTTCATCAGAAGGAAGTCCAAGAAATAGAACGCACATCACCATACAGAAGATGAAGAGCCCTATTGCAATTATCAGTAGGGCTCTTTCTTTATTAAATAGATCCATGCCAACGGATTCGTACCAGTCCTCAAGCAAGAGCAATGGAAATATTGCTACCGACGTCGGTGTCAATCTTCCTCATGCCCAGTTACAAGAGACATCTCTGCGCTGTTGTCTTCTGAGTGAAGTGGTTGCAGTGGGTAGGTTGCTCCATCGAGATGATGCACTCTGATTGATGCACTAGTATATGCACGGCTAAGCGGAGAAATCTGGGGTGTCTGGAGTGCGATAAGTGGTAGTGCAACAAGGGATACTTTTGGCACAGGGTCGATGTCTAGAGAGCGATACTTGTCCCGTCTGCAGACACCTCTGTCAAGAGTACAACTTTTACCATCTAGTGCGTCGACTCGCCAAATAAACAATGACAGAATCCAGTTCCTCGCTAAACATTCGCTCAGGGAAAATTCTGAAACCAGTTGATAATGGAGGTGAATAGTGCAATCACCCTTCAGGGTAATAAAAAAAAGCCCTAAGAAAAGTCTCCCTTAGGGCTCGAACAACTATTTGGTCATCTAACACTTACTTCTTAGATTTTCTTCTTATGACCGCCAATCCACTAAGACCAGCACCGAGAAGAAAGAAAGTTGACGGCTCTGGGACAACACTGTTTCCGACAATAGTGAAGTTAGGACCATAATATGCATCTCTATTAGCCCCCTCTGTATCACTCGGAAATTCAAAAATATTACTAACCTTATAAACATGCGAATTATAAGTTATGTTGGGGTCCTGAATAGGTACGGCACCAGATGACCAAGCATTAGTACTAACAAAAACATTTACAAGATACTTCTGTCCTGCGGTCAGTGTTACAAGTGAAATATCATTGAACAAGTATCCTTCCGGAGTATTTTCAGTTGGCGAGAGGATAGTCGAAGATAAGAGATTACCTGAAATATCGTAAAGCCCAACCGTTTCGGGAACTTTCCAGTCAGCCTTAAGGTAATAAGCACCAAGAGCATTGACTGAAATATTTGAGTTAGCAGTAAAAACATGGGCGAGATTAACAGGATTACCAGCCTCTAGGCCTGAAGTAACATCATTGGGCGCAGTAAATGCCACAGTGCTCGCCAATGATGGACTAGTGAAAACCAGCCCAAGAAATACCGCCAGGAAAAGCTTTTTCATATTGAATCCTCTCATTCATACAGTATCGTTATTTTATATCAATAAATATGCCAATTGCTCATTGGCCGAACATATTGAATAAATCGAATTTCCCCTTACCAGACAAGAATTCAATGTAAGCTTTCCCAAAACCTGAGTGTAAAAGAATCCGACAAGTAGCATACGAACACCCAACCATTCAATATTGTGCGGACTATAAACAATTCATCCCATAAAAACAAGAGTTACTCCCGGAGTTCAGAGGTCAATTACCTGATCGCCAAGGTAAAACAGTACCGGGTTCGATACTCTTCGTCCTGATCGGCCCAGATCTCTCCCCCCTGAGCCTCCACCAGGAGCTTTGCCATATGGAGTCCCAGTCCGACCCCTTCGGTGGTGTTCGTCAGGAAGGAGCGATAATAGGGGACAAAGAGTTTCGCCCTGTCGAGATTGGCCACATCCTCCTCCTCATCACACACAGCCACGACCACAACCTCTCCCCGCTGCCAGGCGCGTATGAAGATCGTGCTGCCGGGAGAAGAATATTTCTCCGCGTTTGCCAGCAGATTCACCAGAATCCGCTCAACACAATGATGGTCAATGAAGAGTTCGGGAAGCTGGTCGGCAAGCTCAATCCGATACCGGGTCTCATCGAGGATATCCCGAAAGCTACTCAGAGTCGCTGCAATCAGAGTGCTGAGCGGCATTCTCATCTTGCGGAGCATGAACCGACCAGACTTGAGCCGCCCCACATCCAGCAAATCGGTCAACAGGGCCTTCAGACGCTCGCACCCATGGAGAACATCATCGGCCGCCGGGCCATACCTCTCATCATCCCCTTCCCGTTTTTTCACCATTCGCTGGAGCAGTTCGGCATTTCCTTGAATGATGGCCAATGAGGTTCGCAGATCGTGGGGAATCATCTCCAGAAACAGGTTCTGCTGTTCATGGAGTTCGGCGTTCATCCGTCCCAACTCCTCCTTTGTTGCCTGGAGCTGCAGATGGGTCGCTACCCGGGCGTTCAACTCAATGGCGCTGAAGGGCTTGGCGACGTAGTCCACGGCCCCCAGATTGAACCCGTTGACAATATCCTCGGTCTCCGTGAGAGAGGTGAGAAAGATCACCGGGATGTCCGCCGTCTCCTCACTCGCCTTGAGGGCCCGGCAGACCTCATGCCCATCCATTTCGGGCATCCTCACGTCCAGGAGAATCAGGTCCGGCTGATGTTGCCTGGCCAGATCGAGAGCGGTCAGGCCGTCGGTAGCGGCCATGAATTTGTATTCCCGGGGGAGCAGCCCTTTCAGGAGAGCAATCCCGGCCGGCTCGTCATCTGCTATGAGAATCTTCTTGATTGGGGCGACCTTCACGGGAACCTCCTGAATATAACTGCAAGAACGGTCTTTCCCGCTCCTGAGCAACCTCTTCTGACAATCCGAACAGACCGTCGGCAGACTAACATGAGAAATAGCACAAATCAAACATATTTAAAGTTGATCTCATTTACACATTAATTAAAGCAGGTCTCACCTTGAAACTCTTCCCCCGATGCCATCCGTGGGCGCTCCGTGCCGGACTCTACCGCTCTGGCGCCCCCCCTCCGACGACACCGGCTATCCAGAAGGAGAGCGCCTTGCCGGAGAGGAGTGTCTCGGGGGGAATGGTCAACTGTCGTGACGCCGCCAGATGCCGGGCATAGCCAAGCTGAGCCTCGCTGGGACCGCCATTCACGCCGCGTACCGGCGGCGCCGCATATCCCATTTTGTGATGCACCCCCTTGCAGAAACGCTGCCAGCTCTCCTGATTCTCCACCACCCGGTCGAGAAAGCTCTCCATCCGGCTGGTGAGGGGATAATCGATCACCCAGGGATGCTGTTCCCGCAGATAATCGATGAGCGTCTCCCCCGGCGGCAGGGGGACCACCTTCCCCTTTTCCTCTTTCACATAACCCCGGTCGGTGATGTTTTTGGTGATCGCCGCATAGGTCGATGGTCGGCCGATCCCCAGCCGTTCCAGCTCCTTCACCAGGGAGCCGAGGGTGAACCGCCCCGGCGGTTTGGTCTTCTTCTCCTCCAGGTTCTCCTTCTCCTTGGGGACCAGCTCCCCCACCACCACCGGGGGGAGCTCCTGGGCCTTCTCGTCGTCCCCCTTGCGCTCCTTCTCCTCGTCGGCCTCGGCATAGAGCTTGAGAAACCCGTCGAATTTCAGCACCCGGCCAACGGACTTGAACTTCTCCCCTGACAGATCGAACAGGAGCGTGGTCGCATCGTAGCGAGCCGGCGCCATCTGGCTGGCCACCGCCCGGCGGAAGATCAGGTCGTAGAGCCGGCCGTGGTCGGGGGTAAGCCGCTCCTTTTCCATGAGTTGACCGCTCTCGGAGATGGAGTGCATCCGGGTGGGACGAATCCCCTCATGGGCCTCGGCCTGAGAATTTTTCGACTTGTGCTGGTTCGGTCTGGGGGGGAGGTAGTGGTCGCCCAGGGCCTTTGTCAGGAACTCCCGGATCTCTGCGATAAACTGCTCGTCCATCCGGACCGAGTCGGTCCGGTGGTAGGTGATAAGACCGTGATCAAAGAGCCCCTGGGCCAGCTTCATGGTCTGTTCCGGGGAGAATTTCAGCCGGACCGCTGCAGCGGCCTGCAGGTCCACGGTAGTGAAGGGGGGCTTGGCCGACTGCTTGACCTCCTTCTGCTGGACCTTCTCGGTCAGGGCATGACTCTGCTCCCGGATGAGGGCCATAAGCCCCTCGGCCTCCTCCTGCTGCTGGAACTTTCCCTTCAGGTGGTAGGCCAGGAAGGTGACCCCATCCTTGTTGAGCAGGATGCTGACGATCCAGTAAGGAGTCGGGGTGAAATCGCGGATCTCCCGTTCCCGGTCCACCACCAGACGGACCGCCGGAGACTGAACCCGCCCGACGCTGCAGGTGGCCTTGAGACGTCTGCTGGCCATGGGGGAGAGGATATATCCCACCAGCCGGTCGCCGATCCGGCGCCCCAGGAAAGCGTGATAGAGCCCGGCATTGGTCTGGTCGAAGGGGGTCGCCTTGGCCAGTGACTCCCGGAGCCCCTTCTCGGTGACCTCGTAGATCTCCATCCGGAGGCATTCCTTGGCCACCTCCTTGACCTCATCGTAGATATGGCGGCTGATGGCGTACCCCTCACGGTCCGGGTCACCGGCCAGCATCACGATCTCCCCTGCCGCGGCCTTGCGGAGCTCCTGGGGGAGCTGCTGCTTCTTCTCGTGATAGACGAAGGTCGGCTCATAGCTCTGGAGATCGACACCGATGGCTGACGTGGGGAGATCCTTGAAGTGGCCCACGGTAGAGAGGGTCTTGACCTTCAGGATGGACTGTATTTTCTTGGCCTTGGTGGGCGATTCGACGATTATCAGCATGGGTAAGACGGTTCTCCGTTACAGCAAAGCCCGCCGGAAGGCGGGCTTTGCTGTCAGGCTTCTGGTCCGGCGACCGGTTCGCCCTTCAGGGCGGCTTCGGCATCGCAGCGCTCCACCACCTCCCTGAGCCAGGCGATCTCGTCGGGGAGGAACTGCTTGGAATAGGGGGTCCCCACGTTCAGCGCCCAGCGCAACGGGGGGAGCGTCGTGGCCGCCAGGAGGTGCCCGGGAACCTGGACACTGACCGACTGCTCCTCAGACCAGGCGTTGAGCCGCTCTTCGCTGTCGAAGAGCATCAGGTAATCTTCCCCCTCCACCTCCATCACCAGCGGCAGGACCTGGTCGTCATCGCCGCCCCCCCCCTGCTCCCGGTCATCCAGGGTCGGGACGAAGAAGGTGGCGTTGAGGAAGAGATCGTAATACTTGGACTGGCTCTTGGCGTCGTTCATATCCAGACGCAGGATCTCCAGCGCCTGGTCCAGTTCGGTCACGAGGGGCTCCTTGTCTCCGACGCCGCTCACAGGGTCGCCTCCGCGTGGCCGTGGTAGAGGCGGTCCCGTTCTGCCGCCACCTCAGGGCTCTCCAGATACTCGTCAAACGCCATGACCCGGTCGATGACGCCACCAGGGGTGATCTCGATGATCCGGTTGGCCACGGTGGAGACGAACTCGTGGTCGTGGGAGGCGAAGAGGATCACCTCGCTGTAGGCGATGAGCCCGTCGTTTAAGGCGGTGATCGACTCCAGGTCAAGGTGGTTGGTGGGCTCGTCCAGGATCAGGGCGTTGGCGCCGGAGAGCATCATCCGCGCCAGCATGCAACGGACCCGCTCCCCCCCGGAGAGAACCGAGGTCTTCTTCATCGCCTCTTCCCCGGAAAAGAGCATCCGCCCCAGGAAGCCGCGGGCGAAGGTCTCCCCCTCGGTGGGTGGGGAGTACTGCCCCAGCCACTGGATCAGGTTGAAGTCATCGGCAAAGTAGGCGCTGTTCTCGTTGGGGAAGTAGGCGTTGGTCATGGTGATCCCCCAGCGAAGGGAGCCGCTGTCCGGCTCCAGCTCCCCGGCCAGGAGCTGGAAGAGGGTGGTGCGGGCCAGTGTGGCCCCCCCCACAAAGGCGATCTTCTCCCCCTTGCGGACCACCAGGTCGAAGTTGTTCAGCACCGTGACCCCGTCGATGGCCTTGGTCAGCCCGGTCACCTCCAGGATGATGTCGCCGCAGGGGCGCTCCGGCTTGAACATGATGTGGGGATATTTACGTGAGGAGACAGGCATCTCCTCCAGGGTCAGCTTGTCCAGGAGCTTCTTGCGCGAGGTCGCCTGCTTCGCCTTGGAGGCGTTGGAGCTGAACCGCTGGATAAACTCCTTCAACTCCGCCGCCTTGTCGCTGACCTTGCGGTTCTCGTTCTGCTTCTGTTTCAGGTTCAGCTGGCTGGCGTGGTACCAGAAATCGTAGTTCCCCACGTAGACCTGGATCCGGCCGAAGTCGATGTCTGCGGTGTGGGTGCAGACCTGGTTCAGGAAGTGGCGGTCATGGGAGACGACGATCACCGTATTGGGGAACCGGTAGAGGAAATCCTCCAGCCAGGAGATGGATTTGAGGTCCAGGTTGTTGGTCGGCTCGTCCAGGAGGAGTACGTCGGGGGCGCCGAACAGCGCCTGGGCCAGGAGCACCCGCACCTTGTCCCCCCCTTCCAGCTCCTTCATCTTCTTCTGGCGCAGCTCCTGGGGGACGCCGAGACCGTTGAGGAGCACCGCCGCCTCGGATTCGACCTCGTACCCGTTCATCTCGGCAAAATCAGACTCCAGTTCGGCGGAACGGACCCCGTCCGCTTCGCTGAAATCGGGTTTGGCATAGAGGGCGTCCCGCTCTACCATCACGTCATAGAGCCGCTTGTGCCCCATGATGACAGTGCTGAAGACCGTCTCCTCGTCAAAGGCGAACTGGTCCTGGCGCAACACGGCCAGTCGTTCCCGATTGCCGAGAGAGACCTCCCCCTTGTCCGGACTGATCTCACCGGAGAGAATCTTGAGAAAGGTGGATTTGCCGGCGCCGTTGGCGCCGATGAGGCCGTAGCAGTTGCCCGGCGTGAATTTGATGGTGACGTCCTTGAAGAGGATCCGTTTTCCATAGGAAAGTGAGACATTCGAAGCGGTAATCATTCCAGTGAAACTCCCGTTTGATGCCGAAAAAGTGGCCCTGCATCGGCTCTGGCGTTAAAATAAAAACCACAGGAACGATCCCTGTGGTGCGGAAACGGTTCTAAAATAGCATCTTTGCGCCTTCGGCGGCAACGGTTTTTTTATCCCCTGCTCCGTCAGACAAACAGCGGCGCCGAACTCCCCAGGCCGTGGACCACACTGGTGAAGGCGTCCCGGTTTTCCAGCTTTTCAAGACCGAAACGGCGGGCAAAGAGCGCCTGGATATGGGGAATCCGTGAGGTTCCGCCGGTCAGAAAGACCGTATCTATCTGGTCAGGTGCCAGGCCGGAGCGGGCGATGACCCCATCGATACACTCCGCGATCTGCGTAAAATTGGCCCCATTGATCGCCTCGAACTCCCCCCTGGTCAGCTCCTCGTTGATGCAGAGGTCACGCTCCGTGAAGCTGATCAGGCTCTCTTCCTGGTGGGAGAGCTCGCACTTTGCCTGCTCGATGGAGCGGAAAAGAAAGAAGCCGAAGTTATCGTCGATGATGTTCTCCAGCTGCTCCATGGCCCGGAGGTCGTCGGTGGTCCCCTTCATCGCCCTGATCTGTTCCCGGGTCTTTCGCGCCCGCAGCTGGGGGATGCGGTGCCATTGGCAGAGGGTGTAGGTGATGCTCTTGGGAACCGTTACCCACTCCTCCTTCCCCATGCTCTTGTAGCGAGCATGGCGACCGAAGTGCTGCGCCACCTTGTCCCACATGATCTGGGAATCGAACTTGTCTCCAGCCACGTAGAGCCCTCCCAGGGAGAGGATGTCGCTGCGCCGGTCGGGGCGGGCAAACTCCCCCCCCTTCACCCGGATAATTGAGAAGTCCGATGTGCCGCCGCCGAAATCCCCGATAAAGACGGTCCGCTCCTCTCCGGGGGGGAGCGTCTCTTCAAAGGCCAGGGCCGCCGCCACCGGCTCATACTGAAACCAGATATTCCTGAACCCCGCCTTGCGGGCGGCGCTCTCCAGCCGCTGCTGGGCCAGGGCGTCCTTGGCGGGATCCGTGGAAAAGAGCACCGGCCGGCCCAGAACCACGCTCTCCACCGGACACCCCACATGGAGTTCACCCCGGGCCTTGATCTTTTTGAGGATGATGGTGATCAGGTCATCTATGCCGTACCGCCGACCGAACAGCTCCGTCGTGACGAAGCTGCTGTTGGGGAGAAACGTCTTGATGGACTGCATGAAGCGACCGGTAGCCCCCTCCTCCACATACTGGCGGATAGCCTCGCTCCCGGCATGAATCCCGTTGTCCTCGCTGAAATAGAGGACCGAGCGCATCAGCTCGCCGCCGGATTCACCGGTTTCGACGGCAACCACCTCAACCGCGCCGTTCCGATAGACCGAAAGCGCCGAATTGGTCGTACCGAAGTCAATGCCGAATACGATCTGCACCTGCAACCTCCGTCAAATCATTTCTGTACCAGTGACAAAAAAATCCTCCGGTGATGGAGGATTTTTTGATGAAGCGACTGATTGTCTTAAAAGCCGGTCGCGGTTTTTCAGGTCGCGGCCGAAGGGCAGCCGGCACAACTGCCGCCACTGGCGCAGGCGGGCGCCGCCGGAGGGACCTCTTTTTTCGAACCGTAACCTTCATTATGCCAGCCCCCCCCCTTCAGAGAGAAGGCGACAGTTGAAATGAGTTTTTCCACAGAGCCGCCGCAGGCCGGGCAGGCGGTCGTGGGGGGATCGGCAAATTTCTGACGAAGTTCGAACCGGTCATCACAGCTCGTACAGCGGTATTCATACACAGGCATTTGAAACGCACCTCCCATAACTAGTGTTGAGCTGTGACTATAGAGAAGTTGCCGCCGGTTTGTCAAGAGTTCCCTCATGGGGGGAGGAACTCCCGGAGCCAGGCGTCAAAGGTCGCCACCTTCCCCCCCCCGAACCGCGCCAACCCCTTGCGCACTTCGTCCACGCTCAGCTCCCGATCGATCCTCTCCGGTTTCTTGGTATAGAAGAGATCGGCGAAACAGATGATCCGCTCGGAGAGAGTTACCGGGGTCATCTCCCGGTGGGGGAGCGGGAGCTCCTGGCGGATGATCTCTTCAACGGTAAGCCCCACACCGATATGCCGTTCGCAGACCAATGCGTGCTCCGGATACCCTTCCCGCTCCAGGATCTGCCGTCCGATAATGCCGTGGCAGAGATATGGCGCCCCTCCCCGGCAACCGAGCCGGAGCGACCCGGTACCGATAACCCCGATATCGTGGAGGAGAGCCGCCTCCTCGATAAATCTCAACTCACCGGCGTCACACCCCCGGGCGATGGCGACCGTCAGAGCCTTGCCGGCGACGAGACGGCTGTGCTCGTAGACCATACCGAACCCTTTTTCGTTGCCGTCGAAGTATTTTTTTAGGAGGATCAGGGGATTCAACGTTTACCTCGTCCGGAAAGAACGGTATGATTACCCCGCGAAAATAGGCGCCGCCTCGGATTTTCTAATTTAACTTCAAAGGAATGTCATGTCCATCGTTTTCGACCCAACAGAACTGGAATTCGATTTTTTCCGCGGTTCGGGACCGGGCGGTCAGCACCGCAATACCACCGATTCCGGGGTCCGGGTGCGGCATCTCCCCACCGGACTCGTGGCCCAGGCCACCGAGAGCCGGTCACAGCTGCGTAACCGGGAGAGAGCGCTGGAACGGCTGGCCGAATTGCTGGAGCGGCGCAACCAGGTCCAGAAAAAAAGGCGGCCCACAACCATTCCCCACGCGGAACGCCGGCGACGCCTGGAGGCCAAGAAGCAGTGCTCCGCCAGGAAAAAACAGCGTTCCACGCCGGACGCCGAGTAGCCGGTGACTCCCGGAGGGGGGCGCGGTGAGCCGGCCATAAAACTCCTTGCGTGACCCGACGATTACCTTTACTATTGCGCATTTACTTTTTCGCATCAATCAAGGGATACTGGGACATGATTGCCGCCACTGTCTTCGTCTTCGGCCTGCTGATCGGGTCGTTTCTCAATGTCTGTATCTACCGCCTCCCCCGCAACGAGTCGCTGGCCTTCCCTGCGTCCCACTGCCCGGTCTGCGGCAAGGCGATCCCCCCCTGGCATAACATCCCCCTGGTGAGTTACCTCCTGCTCCGGGGGCGCTGCAACTCCTGCAGCACCTCCATCTCTCCCCTCTACCCGCTGGTGGAGCTGCTGACCCCACTCCTGGGGGTCGCCCTCTACCTCAGGTTCGGGCTCACCCTGTCGTTTTCGCTCCTGGCGCTCCTCTGCGCCGCGCTGATCGTCGTCACCTTTATCGACCTGGAACACCAGATCATCCCCGACGAGATCACCCTTCCCGGCATCGTCATCGGTTTCGCCTGTTCCTTCCTCATCCCCCGGCTTGGCTGGCTCAACTCTCTCCTCGGCATCCTCGCCGGAGGGGGGTCGCTCTTTCTGGTCGCCTGGGGGTATGAGCGATTCACCGGCAAGGAGGGGATGGGTGGTGGCGATATCAAACTCCTGGCCATGCTCGGCGCCTTTTTCGGCTGGAAGGCTATCCCGTTCATCATCTTCGTCAGCTCCCTGACCGGCTCGGTCATCGGGATCACGGTCATGCTCATCAAGAAACGGGACGGGAAATTCGCCATCCCCTTCGGCCCCTTCCTGGTCATGGGCGCCCTCATCTACCTCTTCTTCGGCTCACGGCTCATCTCCTGGTACCTCGGTCTCTTTCTCGGGAGCGGCAGAGCCGCATGACGAGGCCCCGCCTAACGCTCTCCACCGCCATCCTCTCGGCCCTGCTGCTCCTCCTCATGGCCACCTGGTTCCTGCTCGGTGTCGCTTCCCACGGGAGCAGCCGGCAGAGCCTCTATTCCCGGAAATCCGATGAGACCCGGCGCCTCGTGACGCTCCTTTCCCGCCTCCTCCCGGAAGAGATCGCCTCGTCAGGTTCATCTCCTCTGGTGGCCCGCTTCGTGGAGACCCTGGAACAAGATCACGAGTTTCGCAGCCTCTGCATCACGGACCGCTCCGGAGGGGTGATCCTGGCCATCCCACCGGCCCCGGCGCCGGACCATCTCCTCGCCGAGAGCCTCCTGAACAGCCAGCCCCGCCTGATAATCTCCCCACGGGAAGAGACCGTCACCTGCTACGCGCCGGTCGCCGGTGTCGATGGGGTCAGCCGGGGTCTGCTCCGCCTGACCCTCACCCTGGCCGAAGAGAACAGGCTCCTCAAGAACTCCGGGAAGAGTTTTCTCGGCTACACCCTCCTGAGTTTCCTCCTGTTTCTGGGAGTCGGCTCGCTCCTCCTCTCCCGGCTTATCATCCTCCCCATCAGGAGAGTCCAGACCGCAACCGACGAGGAGCTGAATCAGGCCCGGGAGGAGAGTATCCGGACGGAGAAGATGGCCTCCATAGGGCTCCTGGCCGCCGGGATGGCCCACGAGGTCGGCGCCCCGCTGGCCGCCATCATGGGGTATGCCGGCATCCTCCGACAGGAGCTGGAGGGGGATCCCGAGCGGGCGGCCTATGCCCAGCGGATCGGGGATGACGCCCGGCGGATCGATCACATCGTCAGACACCTGCTTGACTACGCCCGCCCCCGTCAAGGTGAGCTCAGCCGGATCGACACCGGCGGGATCATCCGTGAGGTCATGGAGCTCCTCACCGCACAGGGACTCTTCCGCACCATCAGGGTAACCTGTGACATCCCTCCCGATCTGCCGGAGGTCAGGGTGGACGGACACCAACTCCAGCAGGTGCTCATCAACCTGATTATGAACGCCCATGACGCCATGCCGCAGGGGGGGGAGCTCCTGATCACGGCGTCCGAGGGGACGCTCTCGGCGCTCTCCGCCACCCCCAGGCTCCATCCTCTGGTCAGGGGGAGGCGCAGGAGTGATTTCAACGGGGCCTTCCACAGCAGCTTCAAAAACGGCGCCCCCCCCCTTCCCTACCTGAAAATAGAGCTTCGGGATACCGGCGAGGGGATTGCACCGGACCAGCTGGACAAGATCTTCGACCCCTTCTTCACCACCAAAGAGCCGGGCAAGGGGACCGGCCTCGGCCTGGCCATCTGTGCCCGGATCATCGACTCCTTCAACGGCAGGATCACCGTGCAGAGTACGACGGGGAAAGGCACCATCTTCTCCATCTGGCTCCCCCGGGAAAGCGAGTGACTAGCTCCATGGAAATCCCGGCAAAACAGCGACTGCTGGTGATCGATGACGAGGAGAGCCTGCGGCAGATGCTGTCGCTCCTCCTCAAACGTCAGGGATACCGTGTCGATACCGCGGTGAACGGCAGTGAAGGGCTCTCCCTGGCGACCAAGGGGCTCTACGATTTCATCCTCTGCGACATCAAGATGCCGGTCATGGACGGGATCGATTTCCTCAAGGGGGCCAGAGAGGCCGGCGTGACCGGGACCATCATCATGATGTCCGCCTACGGCGCCGTGGAGACCGCCATCGACTGCATGAAAGAGGGGGCCTACGACTACATCTCCAAGCCGTTCAATCCCGACGAGATACTTCTGGTCTTGAAGAAGGCCGAAGAGCGGGAACGGCTCAAGGACGAGAACCGGCAGCTCAGGGAGGAGCTGATCGGCTCCTACTGTTTCCAGAACATCATCAGCGGCAATCCGCGGATGATGGAGATCTTCACCCTCATCCGGAAGGTCTGCGACTACAAGACCACCGTCCTCATCCTCGGCGAATCGGGGACCGGCAAGGAGCTTATCGCCAAGGCGATACACTACAACAGTAACCGTTGCGGGGCGCCGTTCATCCCGCTCAACTGCGGCGCCATCCCCGAGAACCTGCTGGAGAGCGAACTGTTCGGCCATACCAAGGGAGCCTTTACCGACGCCACCGTGGACAAGGCGGGGCTGTTCGAGCTGGCCAACGGCGGCACCCTCTTCCTGGACGAGATGGGAGAGATGTCGTTTCCCCTGCAGGTGAAACTGCTCCGGGTTCTTCAAGAGGGGGAGATCCGCCGGGTAGGAGCGTCCACTTCACGCAAGATCGACGTCCGGGTCATCTCCGCCACCTCCAAGGTCCTCTCCCGGGAGGTGGCCGACGGCCGGTTCCGGGGCGATCTCTTCTACCGGCTGAACGTCTTTACCATCGACCTGCCGCCGCTCCGGGAGCGGATGGAGGACGTCCCCCTCCTCATCGAGCACTTCGTGGCCAAACACGCGGCCAAGCTGGGGATCCGCCCCCCCCGCCTGACCCCGGCGGCGATGAAATGCCTCATGGCCTACTCCTGGCCCGGCAATGTCCGGGAGTTGGAGAACTGCATCGAGCGGGGGCTGGTCCTGTCGGAGGGGACCATCGACGATGACTCGCTCCCCGACATCATCCGGGGGCGAGGGCCGGGGGGCTTCTCCGACGAGATCCCGGCAGATTGTCTCTCGCTCAAGGTCGCCGAGGAGATGATCGAGCGGCGCCTCATCAGGAAGGCCCTGGAACAGACCAAGGGAAACCGGACCCACGCCGCCCGGATCCTGGAGATCAGCCACCGCTCACTCCTCTACAAACTCAAAGAGTACTCAATAGAGTAACGAGGTTATCGTGAAGGCTTCATTTTTCCGCCGGTGCTGGGTCACCTTCTCCATTCATGTCATCGGCAGCTACGCCTCCCTGCTCAACCGGTTCCGGATCATCGGAGCGGAGAACATCCCCCCTGCCGGAGGGGTTCTTTTGGCTGCCAACCATATCTCCGCCTATGACACCATCTTCCTCCCCTGGGCGGTGATCCGGACCTACCCGATGCAGATGCTCTGGGCGCCGGCCAAGGAGGAGCTCTTCCATGGATTTCCCGGCTGGCTCTACAGCTCGTGGGGGGCGTTCCCGGTGAAACGAGGGCGAGACGTGCGGGCCGGCAAGCTCCTCAACACCCTGCTGGCCGACCAGAAGGTGATGCTCTTTCCCGAAGGAACCCGGCACAAAGACGGCGTCCTCGGGAAGGGGAACCGGGGTGTGGGAAAGATCATCTATGACACACGGCCGGCGGTGATCCCCTCTACCCTCATCGGGCTGAACCGCTGGAAGTTCCCCGACTTCGGCCGGGAGGCGCGGATCGTCTTCGGCCCCCCCCTGGACTTTTCCGATCTTTTCCTCCTGGACGACTGCAAGGAGACCCACCAGAGGATCGTCGATCGGGTCATGGGCGCCATCGCCGAGAGTCTCAAACAGGAGGGGGCCTATGTCGCCCCCTGTTGAGATCTACTGTGACGGCGCCTGCAGCGGCAACCCCGGCGTGGGAGGGTACGGCGCGATCCTCCGCTGCGGGACCACGGAAAAGGAGCTTTCCGGAGCGACCGGTGAGACCACCAACAACCGGATGGAGATGACGGCGGCCATCGAGGCGCTGGCGGCCCTGAAGCGCCCCTGCGCGGTCACCGTCACCACCGATTCCCAGTACCTGGTGAAGGGGATGACCGAGTGGCTCAAAGGGTGGGTCAAGCGCGGCTGGATCAACAGCAAGAGGGAGCCGGTGCTCAACCGCGACCTCTGGGAGCGGCTCATGGAGCTCTCCGCGGGCCACGACGTCACCTGGACGTGGGTCCGGGGGCATGACGGTCACGAGGAGAACGAACGGTGCGACGAACTGGCCCGGTCGGCAATCACCGCCTGGCGGCAAGAGCGGGGTTAGAGGCGGTTCTAGGTTCAGGGTTCTAGGTTCAAGGTTCTAAGTTCAATGTTCTAGGTTCAGGGTACGAGGTTCAAGGTTCTGCAATAACGTTTGCAACGACCCGTAGGAGCTTCCTTTAGGCGCGGATTCCCGGCATCATACGCGGCCGTAGGCCGCTCCCACTGTCGTTATTAACTGGCTGAAGGTCATCATTAATCGAAAATTTCAACGACTGTTGCACAAAATAAGAGCTAAACCGACCATGACCGATTACTTCATCTCCGATGTCACCGAACAGGATATTCGTCGCGAACGGGACAAGGGGCGAGACCTGCGCCGGACCCGCTGGTGGCAGAACCGCCTGGCCCGAGGGCTCTGCCACTACTGCGACGCCACGTTCCCCGCCGACCAGTTGACCATGGACCACCTGGTGCCGGTGGCCCGGGGGGGGAAGAGCACCCCGGGCAACGTGGTCCCGGCCTGCCGGGAGTGCAACAGCCGCAAAAAATACCTCCTCCCCATGGAGTGGGAGGAGTATCTGGATCGTCTCAAGAGTGAAGAGTGAGGGGGAATGACGTGGCATTCAAGGCGGTGATCTACGATTGCGACGGGGTGATCTTCGACTCCATTGAGGCGAATTTCGCCTTCTACCGGCAGATCATGACGGCCATGGGGCGCCAGCTTGACCGGCAGGATGAGCAGACCATGCGGGTGCTCCACACCTACGCCAACCGGGATGTCCTAACCTTCTTCTTTCCCCAGGGTGAAGAGCGGCAGCGCGCCTTCCAACTGGCGGCAGCCATCGACTATCGGGAGCTGCTGCCGCTCATGAGGATGGAACCGGGCTTCGTGGAGACGCTGGAGGCGCTGCAGCCACGGTTTCAGCTGGCGGTCTGCACCAACCGCGCCGTCTCCATGGAGGCGCTGCTCCAGGAATTTGATCTGGCCCGGTTCTTCGGCTGCGTGATGACCTCCTCCAAGGTGACCAATCCCAAGCCCCACCCCGAACCGCTCCACCGGATCCTCGACCACTACCAAATCGCCCCCCATGAAGCCCTCTTTGTGGGCGATTCCGATCTCGACCGCCAAGCCGCCGAGGCGGCGGGAGTCCCCTTCGTCGCCTACAAGGCCGACCTCCCCGGCTTCGCCCGGATCGACCACCATGCAGAGCTCCTCCCGCTCCTGAGGCGCCGCGAAACCAGCTGAGGCTCAGTTGCATCTCAGGTCTCACCTATCTGGCTCATCTCTTGCCCCTCTTCGTGTCTTTGTGCCTTCGTGTGAGGCTAGGGTTCGGCGCAGTCATCCCAAAAGCTCTGAGTCTTTGTAAGCCAATGCAGCCACCTCGGCTCTATCAGCTTTCGATTTAAGCTGAATGTCGGGAACCCTCCTGATGCAGCGCAACCATCAACAGACTCTGTCGCTATTGCCGTTGACCCATGCCTTACCCAGATTTTACTGATAATCAGATCGCCAGCATTGACAATTGACAACGTCTTTGCTGCCGTTTGGGCTCCATCTATCGTCTCCCTCTCGTACGCACCACCACCCCACCACTTATACGCCGATAGTACGGTAAGGTGATCCAGGCGGCGTGTAGAATTCCCCGGCATCACCAAATTCATCCGCCAGAAATCGCACCATATGGTCGGTTGCCCGCCCGGCCCGGGGGACTGCTGTCACGCTGACACAGAGTTGGTGCGCCTTTACCTTGCCGATGGCGTCTCGTTTAGCATTGGGTGTGCCGAGAATATTACGCACGAGAGTATCACCCATGGTTAGCCACTCATTGCAGGATGATAGAAATTAACAGCATTTTCATAGAGGACTTTGATCGCCTTTTCACTATCCAATGCTTCAATTACCAAAGCAAAGTCGCTGTCTTCATAGGGGCGTTGAGCGCGTGTCGATGGGAGGTCAGTGCCAAACATAAGAGCATCTGGATTCGCGGCATAAAGGTTTTGTAGAGCGGTTCTCACATCAAAATCTACTCGCCCAAAACCTGTTGCCTTCACATAAACTCCTCTTTCAACAAGTTTAAGAAGCGTGCTAAATCCTTCCTTTGACAGACCGAGATGATCTACGCTGACAGACGGCAGCGCTGCCAGTGTATCATAAAGTGAAGTCAGCTCTCTGGAGTCAACATACAACTCCACATGCCAGCCAGCAAGTTCGTGAACTCGTCTTGCCACACTATCAAGATACTTGACTTCCTCTGAACCGCCGCGTTTGAGATTAAATCTGACAGCGCGGACACCAACGCTGTTGAGTTCAAGTAGTTCTTCGTCCGAGACTGAAGCCGGTAATTGCGTTACCCCCACAAATGAAGGGCCAAGTATTTTGAGTGCATTAACCAAATACGTCTGGTCAAATGCTTGGAAAGAACCTGATACGATGGAACCTCCCACAAGATTGTATTCTTTCATTCTGTCGAGGTAATCTTCACAGGTAAAGGCATCAGGAAGATACCCATTGTTCGGTATTAACGGGAATTTGTTGTCGATAATATGAAGGTGTGTATCAAAGAGTTTGAAGTCTTTAAATGACATTTGGCCTCCGGTGAGGATCATTATCCCAACCGGCCTCAACCAGCTTGGGCAGAACGAATTTTCGGCAGGCCCCCGAGCAGTGCCTTGCCCTGTTTTTCCGGGTCTTCCGTCAGACGATCAATCACCGCCCCGATTTTCTCACGGATGCGTCTGGCGGAAATGTCCAACAAAAACTTCAATGCTGTTGGTGTCAGTAGATTGATTTTCTCGGGTTGCCTTCAACGGGTGGCACCTTCAATATGTCTCCTCACCCTCTACCGGCGGTCGTTTCAAAAGTTCCATCCGATCCCTGATGGATTTTTCGTAGCCATGTTTCGTCGGCTTGTAGAACTGTCTCCCGGCCAGCGCCTCCGGGAGGTAATCCTGGGGGACATACCCGCCGGTGAAACTGTGGGCGTACTTGTACCCCTTGCCGTACCCCAACTCCTTCATCAGCTTCGTCGGCGCGTTGCGGATATGGAGCGACACCGGCAGAGGGCCGCTCTGCCGGACCTCGGCCAGGGCCGCGTCGATCCCCGCATAGGCGGCGTTGGACTTGGGGGCGGTGGCCAGGTAGGTGACCGCCTGCCCCAGGATGATCCGCCCCTCGGGCATCCCCACCAGCTGGACCCCCTGCAGGGCCGCCACAGCCAGCTGAAGCCCCCGGGGGTCGGCGTTGCCGATATCCTCGCTGGCCAGGATCACCATCCGCCGGAGGATGAAGATCGGGTCCTCTCCCGCCTCAAGCATCCGGGCCAGCCAGTAGAAAACCGAGAAAACCGAGAAAACCGGGACAGATTTATTTTTTACCAATGAAGCTTTGAAGTTTCTTTGGTCTGCCGGGTTTACGGAAATCTAAACGAATACTCTATTCGTTCCGCGACGATTTGCTGGAACCTCTCGTCGCCAGTTAAATGTCCTCGCTGCGCCGCTTCATGAACTCTTTGCCACTCACCTTCAGGCACCGATGACATAACCCACTCATGATATGATTTTCTTCTCGTTTCATCGTCACCACCTAAAGAGATGTACCCTTGATCGAGATCTATGACCTCTATCTGACCCTGAGTCTTTTCCC
>CAIOGM010000177.1 GCA_903857795.1 uncultured Geobacter sp. | reverse complement strand
GGGGGGATATCCCCCTTGGAGATTCGGTCCACATACTCCGCAGCTACGTTCAGGGGGCCGATGACCGCGTCCAAGGTCTCGTTGAAGCCGATGACGATGTTGCGGTACTCCCCCTGGTGCTTTTCTGCGTCGGCCCGGGTCGCCAGCCTACCCGCCACCGCCGACTTGGTCAACATCCCCGCATCAGCCACCAGCGCCCGGATGGTGGCAACCATGGTATTCATGGCGACAATGAGGCTGTCATCCCGTTTCCCCCTGGTATCGATCTCCAGCTCCAGGTCGCCCACGGCCACCTTGCGGGTGATGGCGACCACCTCCAGAGGATCCCCCCCCAGTTGACTCTGGACGATGCGGGTGATGAAGAAGCCCAACCCAACGGCCAGCAGGGCGCCGAACAGGGCGAGGATGGTCGTGGAGCGGGTAGCGTCCTTGGCCAGTGCGGCGTTGCTCTGGGCGGTCAGCTTGGCCTGGGTCACCTTGGCGGTCACAATCTTGTCCAGGGCCTCATAGGCGGCCACGCCGTACGTAGCCAGATCCCCCTTCATGAGTACCTTGAGCTCCACATCCTGGTCCTGTTCACCCAACTGCAGCGCCCTGTCAAGGACGCCCCTGTACTTTTTCCAGGAGTCGGTGAACTCTGCGAAGAGCTTGCGCCCCTCATCGGTGAGGATCGTCTTCTCCAGGTCGATGGCGTCTTTTTCCACCGCACTCGACAATTCACGAATTCTGGCGATATAGGGCTTGTTTTTTGTTGGATCCGTCTCCAGAACCATGTCCCGCACCGCAACGCGGATCTGCAGATAGGCGCAGGTCATGTCCTGCAGGGCGGCCAGCGGCACTGTGATCTTCTCGTAGACCCTGGCCCCCTCCGCTTCCATCTTCTGGATGTTCATGACTCCGATCAAGCCGATGCTCACGGCGATGAGCGCCACCAGGACGAAGCCGCTGATCAGTTTCGTGCCGAGTCTCAGGTTGTAATACCAGTTCATGTGCGATCTCCTTTTACTGCGGTTGACTGTGTCGCATCGTTACACATTGATACTCTCTTGGAAGATAAGACGGTCATGGTCATTTTCGGGGGATCCGGAATTCCCGGTGACGGGGATGCCGGCAGAGCGAAGTATAGCCGAAGAGCCTGGCGTGGCGGCACTCCGGCCAGTTCATCAGGCATTCGGAATACCCCGCGACCTCAGCTTTCGTGAGACAGTGGCCGCCACAGGGGTCATCCGCAACGACAACGGTCACAGCTGCGCTCTCGCCCGGTACAGGTTCTGCTGCCAATGGCATATTCGCTCCTCCCGTCGGACGTGGTTCAGCACCAGACAGTATTTTTGCAGGGGGGATTATGCTCCGGCAGGGATGAAGATTCCATAGGGGAATTGCGCAACTCATCTGCTAAAAGTCCCATGAGGGGAGGAACTCAACTGAGGGTGGTCAACCCCTCACGGATGGCGTATTTAGTCAGGGCCGCGATGCTGAAGAGATCGAGCTTGGTCATGATGGTATGCCGCTGGTTCTCCACGGTCTTGATGCTGATATCCAACAGGGCGGCGATCTCCTTGGTGTTGCCGCCAGCGGCGATCAACTGCAGGACCTCCCGTTCGCGCGGCGTCAGCAGGACAGAGGTCTCAAGCCCCCCCACGGGAACACGCTGCAGGTACTCCCGGATGATGATATCGGAGATCCGCGGCCCCAGATAGGTCTCATTAGCGGCCACCGTTCGGATCGCCGTGGTCAGCTCGGCAAAGGCGGAGTCCTTGAGCACATACCCGCAGGCCCCGGCCTTCAGCACCTCCACGATGAAGCGCCGGTCGGACTCCATGGAGAAGGCCAGCACCCGCACTCCGGTCATCTCTGCAGTGATTGCCCTCGTGGCGTCAATCCCGTTCATGTCAGGCATAGAGATATCCATGACAACCACATCGGGACGGTGAAGTCGGGCAAGCTCCACGGTGGACCTCCCGGTCCCCGCCTCCGCCACTACAATCAGATCAGGCTCACGCTCAAGAAGCGCCCGGAGCCCTTCGCGGACGATCTTGTGGTCATCGGCAAGCAGTATGGTCAGCGTCGCCTGCGTCTCTTCACTCATGGGATCTCTCCTCCAGCGGTATGGTGATGATTGCCCTAGTCCCCTCCCCCGGCCTGGAGTCGATCACCAGGTAGCCGCCTAGATATTCGATTCTCTGCTGGATATTGAAGAGGCCGAAACCGCCGTTTCTCGCCTTTCGCGCCCGAGCTTCCGCGGCGTCAAACCCGAGGCCTTCGTCCTGGATGGTAATGATCAGCTGTGCGCCATGCCGCTGCATCTGGACCCAGACCTGGTCGGTACCGGCGTGTCGGGCCACGTTCAGGAGAAGCTCTCTCATGGCCTGAAAGAGTGTGGAGCGGATCTCATAGGAGAGCGTTTGCGGAGAGGGATCCGCGGTGAACGCCATCCGGAGTCCGTAGTTCTCCTTCAGCTCCTCCCCCAGCCACTGTACCGTCGCCTCAAGCCCGGCACTGGCCAACAGCGGCGGCCTGATCTGGAAGGTCAGCGATCGGGTGTCCTGAATAGTCTGCGCCACCAGGCAGGCGACCTCTTCGGCCTCGTTCTCCAACAGCTGTCCCGTCAGCCGGCTGGTCAGCAGATCGAGCTTCATCTTCGCCAGAATCAGGCGCTGCCCCACCTGGTCGTGGAGCTCTCCGGCGATCCGGTCTCGCTCCCGCTCCTCGGCCATGACCAGCTCCAGCGACATGGCCTGGAGAAGTCGCTGATGGTCGAGAATCTCCTGCTCGATCTTGCGCCGCTCCTCTATCTCCAGCAGGAGCCGCCCGTTGGCCAGGGAGAGAGCGGCGGTCCGCTCATTCACCTGATATTCCAGCTCCTCGTTGATCCCGGTCAGGAGCAGTTCGGCTCTCTTCCGGGTCGAGATGTCGGTGAGCATGGCGAGTATGCACTGCCTGCCTGAGAGGTTGATCAGCTCCATGGAGACCAGGAGATGGCCCAGCTCCCGAGACTTGTTAAAGAACGCCCCTTCATACTGCGGCACCCGCCCCTGGTCACGCAACTCGTTGAGGAGGGCGACCCGCCGCTCCTGGTCGGGCCAGAACCCCAGCTCCTGCGCCGTGTGACCCATGACCTCATTCAGCTCATAGCCGAACAGCCGCAGAAAGGTCTCATTGGCATCGATGAAGGCGCCGCTCTCCAGGTCACTGATGCCGATGGCCACCGGGCTGCGGCGAAAGATGGTGGAAAAGCGCTGATTGCTCTCCTGCAACTCCCGCTCCACCCGCTTGAGTTCGGTGATATCGGTGAGGGTGCCAATATGGCCGGTTATCTCTCCCGTTTCATCCCGCATGGCGCCGGCCTGCGCCAGAACCCAGCTCTCGATGCCGTCAGGGGTCAGCAGACGGTGCTCCAGCCGGAAAGGGAGCTGTTCCGCCAAGGTGGCCTGCCACTCCGCGGCAACCCGCTCCCGGTCACCGGGGTGCAGGGCGGCGGCCCACCCGTCGCCCTGCGCCTGATCAACGGTCAGTCCGGTGATCCGCAGCCACTGTTCATTCACCATGAGGCACGCGCCGCCGGCGTCGGTCTCGAAGACCCCCACAGGGGAGGTAGTAACCAGAGTCTGAAAGTGCTCCCGGCTCGCCTGGATGATCCGTTCGTTTGCCCGGAGCTCGCCGGTCATCTCCCGCGCCAGGGCCAGCGCCTTGTCGCGGGTTGCCAGGAGCATGAAGGTGATCACCGAGAGGAGCACGCTGACGAAGAGCCCGCCACCGATGAGAGTCACCGGAGATCGCCCCTCGGAGAGGACTTTGTCGAAGGGAGGTAGACTCCTGAAGGTAAAGAGCCAGCTGCCGCCAAAGGCCTCCATGGTCCTGCTGCTGGAAAACGTAGGGCGGTATCCTGCGGGAAGAGTACTATGTTCACTCTCCTGGCTGCTGAACATTCTGGTCCCAGGAGTAGGGGCGGTTCCGGCATGAATCTCAAAGGCGATGGCTCCTGGTAATTTCCCCAGGGTGCCGAAGACAAAGTCGTTCATCCTTATGGGGCTGTAGACAAACCCCTTCAGGGCGGCCTGCCGCTGGGCCACCGAGTCGGTAGCCATCCCCCGGCGGTAGACCGGCAGATACATCAGCATGCCGCTCTGTCTCCCCACGGCGCTCTCCTGCACCAGGGTGACGGGTGCGGCGACGGTGGTGATCCCCCTGTCCCGGGCCTGCTCCAGGGCGGTGCGACGCAGAGGTTCCGAATACATGTCATAGCCAAAGGCCCGCTGGTTGCGCCAGGCGAACGGTTCCAGATAGATTACGGCAGAGTAGAACTGCCGATTCCCCATGGGGCGGATGGTGTAGTTGGGAAACCCTTCGGTGCGGATCTCCCGCTCGTTGGCCTCCTTTTCCGCCGTGGTCAGCCACGCCGCATAACCGACACCGAGAATACCCGGATGGTACTGATCAAGCTGCAACGCCGAGACGTAGTCGCGCCAGTCGCCACGGGTGACTGCGGGTTTCACGGTGAAGAGCCCGACCCCTCCCCGCAGCAGCTGATCGTGTTCGTGAAACCGCCTGAGGATCTGATCGGCAATCTCCCTGGTTTTCTCGTCATAGAGGTATGAGGCCTTGAGGCGGTTATTGGCAGAGTCCGTGCGCCACGCATAGAGGGTCACGCTCAGGGAGAGACCAAGAACCACGAAGGGGAGCACCTTGATGAGGTGGGAGCGATGCTCCAGATGAGGTAGTGACGGGAAGGGCATAGGATCCGGGGTTCGGGGTTCGGGGTTCGGGGTTCAAGGTTCTAGGTTCTAGGTTCTGGGTTCTGGGTTCAAGGTTCTAGGTTCTGGGTTCTGGGTTCTGGGTTCGGAGTTCGAGGGTCTGGTCTGTGACCGTTGCTTTTTTTCAGGTATCTCTGGTACACTCCCGGCCGAGGTCAAACCACGTGAGACTCCTGCTTGCCATCATCATCCTCTTCGCTCTTCCAATGAGAACCCATGCCGGACTGTACACCGTCACGAAGGTTGATGACCGGGTCTACGCCGCCGTGGCCAACCCGTCTGTAGCCATGGCGAGTAACGCCATCATCGTGGTGACCGCTACCTACGTTGTCCTGGCCGGAGCTCACTTCTCCGCCGAGGCGACCGGCGAGATCACCCGGATCATCGCCGGACTCACCCCGCTGCCGCTCCGCTATGTGATTATTACCCATCACCATCAGGCGGAGAGCAGTGTCGATTTCGATTTTCCCTCCACCGTGGAACTCATCGCCTCCACCGAGACCGGGACAAAGCTCCGATCGGGAAAACGGTCCCTGAAGAATCAGCTGCTCTCCTTCGACAGGGGGATGGCCATCCAGGGGGGAACTCAGAAGATCCTGCTCAACAGCATGGCAACCGGACACACCTCTGGAAATCTGGTGCTCTATCTTCCCGATCAGGCGCTCCTCTTTGCGTCGGACCTCCTGTACAATAATCAAGGAGGATACATGGCCGACGGCTCTCCCCTGGGGTGGGTCCAGGACCTGCTGCAGTTGGAGAACCTGGTCGTCACCAGGGTGGTGCCGGGAAGAGGCGACGTCACCGACAGTGCGGGACTCCGCAGGTTCCGCACCTTCCTTCAGGAATTTCTCACCGAACTGCTGGGCCATCTGGAGCGGGGAGAGTCCGCCGCGGAGAGCGACCGGAATTTCAGCCTCCCCCCGGAAAAGCTCCCTCCCAACTTCTCCCGCTACAGGAAGGAGAATATCGAATGGGCCTGGCGAGAGCTGAAGCAGCGCTGACCCTTACCCCTTCAATCCTCTCACGCCTCTCACGCCTCTCACCTCACGCCTCACGGTATAACCGTAGCGTAGACCGGCACCACCAGTTCGTGTTTCAGCGGGCTGTCGGTCAAGATCGTCAAATAGCCACTGAGAAATCGCCCTTCTAGGGGAACGTTCACCGTGACGGCAATCTCTCCGCTCTTCCCCGGGTTAACCCTCCCCTCCCTGACCGTGGCGACAATCGCCACCATGGACGAACGGACGCCGGTGACGACAAACGGTCTGCTACTCCTGTTTCCCACGGTGAGTACGGCCTCTTTCCTGGAGCCGGCCTTGACACTCCCCAGGTTGAGTGTGTGGGGATTGGCGGCAATAAGCTCCGTGATCTTGCCCTGCATGGTAAGCACGGTGGACGGGTTCCGGGGATCGTTACTGTCCAGAGTGACCGTCTTGTTCACCTGACCGGCAAAGTTGGCGCTGTCGAAGGTGACCTTGACCTCTCCGCTCTTTCCCGGGGCGATGCTCTTAACCGACAGGGTAGCCGCCGTACAGCCGCAGGAGCTGTGAAGCTGGGTGATGGTAAGGGGTTCGTCCCCCCGGTTCCTGACCAGGAAGCGATGATCGACCTTTTCCCCCTGGTTGACCGACCCGAAATCGTATACCGGTTTCTCCACCGAGATCGACGACGCGGCCCATGCCGGTGCCGCGATGAGCAGGAAGAGATACCCGAAAATAACCTGTTTCATGCCGTTTACCTCGCATTTTAATAAGTGGCGAGAGCTTACCACAAAGCTCACGCCAAGACCATAAGCGATGTGAAAAACTGAAAAATCGACGACGATTCGCAGTGGCACATACCCGATATGAGTCATCAGTCGGAGCAAAAAGGGTATGGCCCTGCCTGCACCGTACCGCCGTGCGCAGGTAACATATTGAAAATTAATGGTTTTATATTTTAGCACTATTTGGCACGATAGCTGCTATATACCAAAACAGTATTGCCACACTCAACCCAAGGAGAAATATCATGAAAAAAGTCCTGTCCTCGATCGTTGCCGCCCTTGTTGCTCTTTCTTTCGCCGGGATCGTCTGTGCCGCTGAGCCTGCTCCGGCTGCCGCCCCCGCCGCTGCTCCTGCCGCCGACGTGAAAAAAGAAGAAAAAGCCGCCAAACCGGCCAAAAAGAAAAAAGCAAAAAAAGCCAAGAAACCCGCTAAGGACGCCGCTGCTCCTGCCGCCGACGCCGCTGCTCCTGCCGCCAAGTAATTCGCTTTAAGTCATACGCCGAACAAAAAGCCGCATCCGAAAGGGTACGGCTTTTTTCTTGTCTTCATGCAGAGCCGACTCCATTGAATGATTCATTTCACATAATCGATACGGACGAAAGATCGTCGTATCAACGAAGGAGAAGTACCGTGAAAAATGTTGTACCCTCGCTCGTTGCCGCCATTGTTGCCGTTGCTCTTGCCGCTGCGGTCTGCGCCGCTGATCCGCCCCCTTTTGCCGTAGGACCGACGACTATTACTCCTGCTGCTGCCCCGGATATCACACTGCCGACATTTGCTCCGGCAGACCCCGCTCCCATTACCTCTCCCGAACCGGAGATCAAGAGTCCGCCCGCCAAGAAAACCACGGCACACCGTACATCAAAAAAAACCAAAAAGGTCAAGAAGTCGAAACAGGTCAAGAAGTCGAAACAGGTAAAGAAGTCGAAACAGGTAAAAAAGAGCACGCAGACAAAGAAGAGCAAGAGTGCGGGTAAATCGAAGCGGGTCAAAAAATCCAAGCAGACCAGTAACGCCCGGCAGATCAAGAAACAGGCGAAGAAACAGTCCAAGAAACAGACGAAGAAACAGACCAAAAAACAGACGAAGAAACAGACCAAAGGGGCAGCGGATCATCCCAAGAACAGCCCGTAACCAGCCGCTATCTCCCTGATGATCTGTTTCAGGAGTCGCTCGCCGAGAAACGCGACGACTTCCCTGATTAACGGCAAGAGGTTTCTGGACTTTCACCCCCCGATATGCTACTTTTTCCCCGTTTGAGCCGGGGACCCCGGCAAAATCCAGAGGATTTTCCATGAAAAGGGTGTCATCTGGACCACTGTTGCGGCCGGTCTTTTCAGCAGAGCAGATCGCTGCGGCAGTCCGCAGAGTAGCAGCGGAACTATCCGCCGCCTATGCAGGAAAAGAGCTGCACCTTCTGGTTGTCCTCAAGGGGGCTCTCTTCTTCGCCGCCGACCTGGCGCGGGCCCTCGACCTGTCGATAACTATCGACTTCATCAGAATCTCCAGTTACTCCGGGACGGACTCCACCGGAGGTGTCACTCTTGCGGAGAAGCAGCTGACCGGGCTTCAGGGCAAGGAGGTGCTCATCGTGGAAGACATACTGGACAGCGGTCTCTCCTTGGGGTATCTGCTATCGATGCTGGCGGCGGAGCAGCCTGCCTCCTTGAAAAGTTGCGTACTCATAACAAAAAATGTCGACCGTACCGTCCCCATTCTCCCCGATTATTACGGCCTCACCTGGGATGGCGGTTTTCTCGTGGGCTACGGCCTCGACTGTGACGAACGGCTTCGGAACCTTCCGGGGATCTACGAATTGGGGTAACTCTCAGAGGCGGAGTTCGCTATGATCATACGATGTGACAACTGCAGCGCCAAGTTTAGGCTCGACGACAACAAGGTCACCGAGTCCGGTGTCAAGGTCCGCTGCAAGCGCTGTCAGCATATCTTCGTGGTGCGTAAGGAGCGCCCCCAGGGGGAGTTGGAAGCCCTGCCGGCTCTTCAGCCGGAAGAGAGCCCTGTCCAGATCTCCCCCTCGGAACAGCCACCAGTCCCCCCGGAAACATCCGGGACGGAGGACGAGGCTGCTCCGTCACCCCTCCAGGAGCAGCAGATAGTCCCCCCTAAGGAAGAGACCACGCCGGCGGCAGATGAAGAGGACGAGTTCACTCTTTCCGTAGCTCCCGCGCCGGGCATCGCTGCTGTTTCGGGAAGAGATTCCTCCCGTGATGAATTCAGCTTCTCCTTCGCCCCCCTCCCGCCGGAAGAGCCTCACTCCGACGAAGAGGTTCCTGAAACCGGAGTCCTCCCGGTTGAAGAGGCGTCAGCTCCCGAGGAGCCCGCTTTTCCCCCCGACAGTGATGACAATTTCGGCTTCACCTTTGAAAAAGAGCCGCTGCCGGTCAGGGCTCCCCCTGCACCGGTACCGGTGAGTATGGAGAGTGCAGCCGGTGCGGAGTGGGGAGAGGTGGAAGTACGCGCGGAAACGGCTCCAGCCATTGAGGATGAGGGGGCAGTGAGTGGGAAAGAGGAGCTGCCTGATGCGTCCGGGTGGGACCGATTCGACAGCTTCGAAACCGAACCGCCGCAACC
Source organism: uncultured Geobacter sp. (assembly GCA_903857795.1). Classification (GTDB taxonomy): domain Bacteria; phylum Desulfobacterota; class Desulfuromonadia; order Geobacterales; family CAIOGM01; genus CAIOGM01. Next base: position 36,397 of record CAIOGM010000177.1, on the reverse strand, counting down.
GGATGCGCTCCCCGGGGAGTCCCTCCCCGAACCCGAGCCCCTTCTCCAGGAGCTGCCCCCCCCCGGCGCCGGCCGATGAGTCCGCCGGAGAGGAGCCCTTCGACTTCACCGAGTGGTCACCCGGTGAGCCCGACTCTCCCCCCGCAGCACCGCCGGCCCCGGAGGCGACCGTGGAGGAAACCGGGCAACCGGTCTCCCCTTCCATGGATCAGTGGAGCAGTGAGCCCCCGGCGGAGAGTGCGCCGCCGCTCCCTCTGGCTGCAGCCGAGCCCGCCCCCCCTGCCGCGGAGGAGCCCCACGAGGAAGAACTTGCGACTGCTCCTGCCGCTGGCGACGTCGTCACGGATGATACCTTCAGCTTTACCGTTGGGGACCCCCCCCCCGTGGCACCACCCCGCAAGGGTCTTCCGTTCATCACCATGGTCAGCCTGCTCCTCGCCGCCATCGTGCTGATGATCGTGGGTGGAGGAGGAGCGCTCTACCTGCTCAAGGGGCCGGAGGCGTTCAAGGCGGTGGGACTCGACGGGGTCGCCCGACTGCTCGACGGGGAGAGTGCGGTACAGGAGCGGATCCTCATCAGGACCGTAGAGGGGAGCTATCTGAACAACAGCGAAGCTGGGGAACTCTTTGTGATCCGTGGCGTAGCGGTCAATTCGTACAAGAGCCCCCGGGCCGCACTCCAGATTCGGGGAATGATCTACAACGCCGCCGGGGCCGTCATCCTCCAGAAGGTCGTCTACTGCGGCAACCCTCTCCCTCCGGAGCGGCTGGCGACACTCCCCCTGGCAAAGATCGAGGAGGCCATGAACAACCGGCTGGGCGAATCCTACGCCAACATCGGCGTCCCCCCGGGGAAATCGATCCCCTTTGTCATCGTCTTCTCAAAGATGCCGAAAGAGGCCGTGGATTTTGCGGTGGAGCTTGCCGGGTCCCAGCCGTCCGGTCAATGAGAGGATGAATAACCATCTCTACCAGTTTCTCTACGGCCCCGGCAGCATCAACCAGAAGCTGTTTCTCTTCATCAATCACCGCTGCATCAACCCCATCTTTGACCAGCTCATGCCGCTCCTCACCTCCCTGGGGAGCTCACGGATGGTCTATCTCTACGCTCTCATCCTCATCGTCTGGGCCGCGGCGGACCGGAAGCGGATGCCGTGGCGCTACCCGGCCGTCTTCATCCTCGGGACGCTCTTGGGAATGGTCATGGAAGAGGGGATCAAACAGCTGCTGCAGATCCCCCGACCCGCTGCCGCCCTGGGAAACGCCGCGGTCCGGGTCATGGGAGAACTGAAGCTGAAGAACTCCCTGCCATCAGGGCACGCGGTCTTCTCGTTCATGATAGCCTACACCCTGGGATATGGAAGAAAAGCTGCGGGAAAGGTTCCTCTCTGGAGCTTTGCGGTGGGGGTCGCCTTCAGCCGGGTGTATATGGGGGCCCACTACCCGCTGGACGTCCTGACCGGCGCGGGAGTGGGGGTGCTGGCCGGGTTCACCGCCTGGCAGGCGGGAGAGGCGGTGGGGCGGCTGAGTGGCGGTAAGAAAAGAAAAGGTCAGTAAAACAGGTAGATCGCATCCAGGAAGAAGAAGAGCCAGCCGACCATAGCGGCCAATCCGAAGTACCAGAGGGGCTTTTTCTTCATGAGACTGGCGATGGAGGTCATCATGATGGCTACCTGGACGAAGAGGAGGCCGTAACCGAAGTTCCCCCCCATATGCTGGGCCATCAGCTTGGTCCGGGCCAGCTCATCCGCCTTGCTCTTGATCTCTCTCTTCTCCCCCTCGTACCGCTTCACCTCCCGGTCATACTCCCGGATCTTCTCGGCAAATTTTTCCGCAGCCGGCTGCGGCATACTCTTCCCCTGGGCGAGGAGCTGCAGCTCCAGAGCCTGTTTCTGCATATCGAAGGTATGCGACTTGATGCTCTTGGCCTGGTAGTAGGACCACTGGTTGGTCTCCTGTCCCTGCATGAGCACCGCTTTGGACGAGAACTTCCCCATATACATGGTGGTAACCGCCGAAATAACCGCCATGAAGGCCGTAGAAAGAGCCAGCCAGCTCAGCCACCGTTCCTTGTTTGTCTCCGCCATACAATCCTCCTTCAAACTCTTAAAACTCTTATGTTCAAGGTTCAGGGTTCAGGGTTCAGGGTTCAAGGTTCAAGGTTCAAGGTTCAGGGTTCGGGGTTCAGGGTTCAGGGTTCAGGGTTCGGGGTTCAGGGTTCGGGGTTCAGGGTTCGGGGTTCAGGGTTCAGGGTTCAGGGTTGAACGACATAGAACATGGAACATTGAACCTAGAACCTAGAACCTAGAACCTTGAACCCAGAACCCAGAACCCAGGACCCAGAACCTATTCCACATATACCCTCGGCACCCGCTTGCTGATGGTGCAGAAGATCTCGTAGGGGATGGTCCCGGCCAGCAGCGCCAGCTCCTCGGCCCGGACACAGTTCCCCTCCCGGTCGCACCCCAGCAGAGTCACCTCGTCCCCCACCGCCACCCCATCGACAGCGGTCACGTCCAGCATGATCCAGTCCATACAGACCGTCCCGGTGACCCGGACCCGCCTCCCCCGCACGATGGCCTCCCCCCGGTTGGTGAAGGCCCGGAGATAGCCGTCGGCATACCCCACCGGCACACTGGCGATGAGGGTCCGCTGGTGGGCCACATACCGGCGGCCGTAGCTGACAGGGCTCCCCGGCTCCACCCACTTGAGCATCCCGATCCTGCTCCTCAGACTCATGACCGGCTGGAGCTCCATCTTCCCCTGGAACTGGCTGGAAGGGAGGGCGCCATAGAGGGTGATCCCCGGTCTGATCAGGTTACAGACGGGGAGGTCGCGACTGATGGCAGCCGCGCTGTTGGCCACATGCAGATAGCGGGGAGAGAACCCGTGCCCCCTCGCCCCGGCAACCACGGCGGAGAAGCGCTCCTCCTGCAGCAGCGTATACGCCTCGCTCTCCTCGTCCAGTTCGTCGGCGGCGGCGAAGTGAGAGAAGATCCCCTCCAGCTCTACATGGCGAAAACCTTTGAGCTCCCGGAAGAACTCCTCTGCCTGGTCGTGACTGATCCCCAACCGCCCCATGCCGGTATCGACCTTCAGATGGATGAGCGCCTTGCGGAAGAGCTTGCGGGCCGCGGCGTCCAGCGCCCGCACGTGCTCCAGGGTGAAGACCGCCGCGGAGAGATTGAAGCCGACGCATTTTCGCTCCTGGCCGGGGTAGACCCCACCCAGGACCAGCACCGGGCGGTCGATGCCGCTCTTTCTCAGCTGAATCCCCTCCGCCAGGAAGGCCACCCCGAAGGCGGTCACCCCGACCCGTTCCAGTTCCGCGGCAACATCCATGAAACCGTGACCGTAGGCATCCGCCTTGACCACGGCGAGAATGCCGCAACTGTCGGGGATGCTCCCCCTGATCCGCTCATAGTTGGCGCGCAGCGACCGGAGGTTGATCTCTGCGATGGTGGGACGGCTGTCGAACATCTTTCGTGCGCCTCACATAGGTGATGGAGCCGTCTCTGTAGCAGGGAATGGAGGCGAAAAGTTATCATGTCGCCCTGCCGGTGTAAAGGCAAAAACCATTGACTAACTGGTAATTTTCCTTTAGGCTCTCACCCTCGCATCATGCCTGCTGGGGGAGTTCCCGCGAACTGAGATCCGCCGTCGGCGGAGACCCTTGGAACCTGATCCGGTTAATACCGGCGGAGGAAAGCGGCCTGTCTGTCGTTATTGGTAACGACCCCAAGGAAGCCGCGCCCTGTCGCGGCTTTTTCACGTAAAGAGGAGCGCCATGACTACCCTCGAGAATCCCCTGCGTCTCGTTGTCAGCAGAGAAAAAAGCCGATTCACCGTCAAAGGGCTTTACCTGATTACCGACCAGTCGGAGAACCTGGTGGAACGGGTCTCGGCCGCCCTGAACGGCCGGGTCAGGATCGTCCAGTACCGGAACAAAGAGCAGGATGACGCCCGACGCTGGGAGCTCGCCTGGGAGCTGAAGCAGCTCTGCGCCGCGGCCGGGGCGCTCTTCATCATCAACGACGACGTGGAGATGGCCAAGGAGCTGGACGCCGACGGAGTTCACCTGGGGCAGGACGACGGCGAGGTCGCCGCGGCCCGCAAGCTCCTGGGGCCAAAGAAGATTATCGGCGTCTCCACCCATGATCTTGAGGAGGCGATCCGGGCCGAGGCCGACGGCGCCGACTACATCGGCTTCGGCGCCATGTACCCGACCCAGAGCAAGGAGGTCATCCACCTCCCCGGCCCCGGGCGCCTGGCGGAACTCCAGGGGAGGCTGAACATCCCGGTGGTCGCCATCGGCGGCATCGCCCGGGACAACATCGCCTCGGTGATAGACGCCGGCGCCGACGCCGTGGCGGTGATCTCGGCGATCCTCTCCGCCCCGGACCCGGCCATGGCAGCGGCGGAGCTGTCGCTCCTCTTCAACCGCCGGGCCCCCTGGCCCCGGGGGGTCGTCCTCTCCGTGGCCGGCAGCGACTCAGGCGGCGGCGCCGGAATCCAGGCCGACCTGAAGAGCGGCGCTCTCCTGGGGAGCTACGTGGCCACCGCTATCACCGCCCTCACCGCCCAGAACAGCAAGGGGGTCAGCAGCATCCACAGCCTCCCCCCCTCCTTCGTGGAACACCAGATGGAAGCGGTCCTCTCGGACTTCCCCGTTGATGTGGTCAAGATCGGCATGCTCAATTCGGCAGAGGTCATCACCTCGGTGGTGGACAAACTCATCGAATACAACATGAAAATCATCGTAGTGGATCCGGTCATGGTGGCCAAGGGGGGAGCCAGTCTCATGGATCGGGATGCGGTGGGAGTGCTCCGCTCGTCGCTCCTCCCCATGACCTACCTTCTCACCCCCAACATCCCCGAGGCGGAGCGGCTTACCGGCACCGTCATCCGGGGGGAAGAGGAGATGGCCGTTGCGGCTCGCCTCCTCCACGGCATGGGGGCACGGAACGTCCTGATCAAGGGGGGACATCTCCTGGAGGGGGAGTCGGTGGATCTCCTCTACGACGGCAGCGCCTTCACCCGGTATGCGGTCCCTCGCATCCTGAGCAAGAACACCCACGGCACCGGCTGCACCTTCGCCACCGCCATCGCCTCGTACCTGGCCCAGGGGGAACCGCTCCCGGAGGCGGTGCGCCGGGCCAAGGAGTTCATCACCACGGCCATCAAGAACGCCCGCCCCCTGGGACGCGGCCACGGCCCGGTCAACCACTTTGTCGCCGCACGAGAAACCAGATGACGTCAGGTCGAGGTTAAGCAAGATCTCTTTCCATCTCTCCTTAACCTATACCTTAACCTTAACCTGAGGAGTATTCCGTGACCCAGCTTGAATCAGCCCGTCAGGGCATCGTCACCGAGACCATGAAGGAGGCGGCCCTCATCGAGGGGGTCTCTCCCGAGTTCATCCGCGCGGGGATCGCTGCCGGGACCATCGTGGTCTGCCGCAACATCAAACGGAAGAACGGCCGCCCCCTGGCGGTGGGGACGGGCTTGAGGACCAAGGTCAACGCCAATATCGGCACCTCCGCCGATGACATGGATATCGCCACGGAGTTGGAGAAGGCCCGGGCCGCCGTGAAGTACGGGGCCGACGCCCTCATGGACCTCTCCACCGGCGGACCGGTGGACGAGATTCGGCGGGCCATCGTGGCCGAGACCGAGGCGTGCATCGGGAGCGTCCCGCTCTATCAGGCCGCCGTGGACACGGTCCGGGTCAAGAAAAAGGCCCTGGTAGATATGACCGTGGACGACATCTTCGAAGGGATCATCAAGCATGCCGAGGACGGAGTCGACTTCATCACCGTCCACTGCGGAGTCACCCGCTCCACCGTGGAACGGATGAAGAACGAGGGGCGGCTCATGGACGTGGTCTCCCGCGGCGGCTCCTTCACCATCGAATGGATGATCCACAACCAACAGGAGAACCCCCTCTACGAGCAGTTCGACCGGCTCCTGGAGATCACCAAACGGTACGACATGGTCCTCTCCCTGGGGGACGGCTTCCGTCCCGGCTGCCTGGCCGACGCCACTGACCGGGCCCAGATCCACGAGCTGATCATCCTGGGGGAACTGACCCAGCGGGCCCAGGCCGCCGGGGTCCAGGTGATGATCGAAGGGCCGGGGCATGTCCCCCTCAACCAGATCCAGGCCAACATCACCCTCCAGAAGCGGCTCTGCCACGGCGCCCCCTTCTACGTCCTGGGGCCTCTGGTTACCGACATCGCCCCCGGCTACGACCATATCACCTGCGCCATCGGCGGGGCCATCGCCGCCGCAGCCGGGGCCGACTTCCTCTGTTACGTCACCCCCAGTGAACACCTGAGACTTCCCACCGTGGAGGATGTCCGTGAAGGAGTCATCGCCTCCCGCATCGCGGCCCACGCCGGCGATATCGCCAAGGGGCTCAAGGGGGCTATTGACAAGGACATCGCCATGGCCAAATGCCGGAAGAAACTCGACTGGGAGGGGCAGTTCAACCTGGCCATGGACCCGGAAAAGGCGAGGAGGCTCCGCGCCGAATCCGGCGTGGCGGATCACGGCGCCTGCACCATGTGCGGGGCGTTCTGTGCCTACAAGGTAATGGACGTCGCCATGGAGAAGGACGCGGCTAACGGGTAGACATGGCGCGGTTGCTCCCCTCTTCTTTCAGGAGGGGTCGGGGGTGGTAAGATTCTCCCCGCTGAATGTGGTAAGGTTCGCGACATTATCCGGAAACCTCAAGTTCAGTTGTTTCATCCAGCAATTGCTTGCCATGACGGACTGTCAAAAACAGTATCTTACGCTCTTGGAGCAATTGGGAAATCGAGATCATTCACCGCCCCCTCCTCTCTATTCTCCCCCTTGACAAGAAAAAGCCCTGAAGGAGATTATCCGGCAGGGCGATTTTTTAGCATGAATTAGCCAACAAATCATCCGTGAAATCAAACTCCTCGCCGGTTCTTTCGCAGTTTCATGACTGCCAATCCACCGAGGCCCAGACAGAAGAGGGCATAGGTAGAAGGTTCAGGAGTGGCATAGATCTGCGCAGAGAAATAAGCTGTTGCGGGGTGGTCCCAATAACCGGGGTCGTACATCCAGATCCCACCTTCGCGCATGATTGGTGCGCCCGGGTTTTGGCCGAAACCGGTAGAGCCATAAGGTGTAACTGTCCAGTGAGTCAAATCGGTCGTAAGATATTGTGTCCCGCTGGCAAAAGCAAACATAGTGTCCGAGAGGGTAAAGTCACCCGTAAAACCGGTAGCACCGCCGCTGTTATAAGCCATTATATGAAGGTAGTTGACAACGTGGGGTGTCAACAGGAGATCGGAAAAATTGTACGTAAGATCCCATCTGTCACCAGAACCTATGAAGGTGCCAGGCACGGTATCGCTGGTACTGATGTAGAAAGAAAAAGCATCATCAACCTGTATGTTGGCTGTGACAACAGAGGCGTGGGTATTTTCGGGCGACCAACCCACGGTGAGGGCCAGAGCGAGTATTCCTGCCAGTAAAATTTTCATGTCAAAACTCCTCAGGGTGCAATTGCCTAAAACTCGTATCAAGTCCCACGGCGCGATCCTGTGTGCCACAGTATCAAATTGGGGCCAATATATACAGCGAAGCACTGACAACTGTATGTCAGTTTGTGGTGAAAAATATTGGCTATCATGGAAAAAATGCGTATACAATGGTGGCTCGTCAGCCGTCATAGCTGCCAGGGTATGCATCTCCTAGATCGCACTATCGAATAATATCCTGGCGTATCCCTGGTTATCATGGCATCTAGCACATCCGCAAAAATGGACTCACTCCTGAAAATACTCCGCTTACTGAACAGCGGCGCCATAATGCCCCCTGCCCGATTGGCCGAAACGCTGGAAGTCACCGAACGGACCGTGTACCGCTATATGACCTCGTTGCAAGGCGCAGGTTACCCCATCTACTTTGACCGGCAAAAAAACTCGTACCGTTTCACTGACGGCTACAACCTGTCGGAACACGGCGGCAACAATGAGCTCTTTCAGTCGATAACCCTTAAAAGCCGCATGACCGAGTCGCTCTCTGTGGGGATGGTGTCCTACGATGACACCGGACAGTGCATCATGGCGAATGACGCCGCCGAGACACTTCTCGCCGTGGGACGGGAGTCCCTGCTCCAGCAGAACTATAACGACCTGGAATCTTGGCGGGAAAGCGGTCTTATCGTCATGGCGCGGCAGGTTATGGCCTCCGGTATCGAGGCTCAGGGTGAATTTCATCACATCACGAGCTTCGGCAAGGAACTTTGGGGCTATTGCAGCATGTCCCGCTTGACGCAAAAGGGAAAACATCACCTGGTTCTGGTGTTTCAGGACATCTCGAAAATTAAGAGTACCGAAATCGAATTGCGCCGGACTCAGGAACTGATGCGGCAATTCCTGGAACACACCCCTGTCTATACCTACATCAAGGATGAAGAGTCGCGACCGGTCATGCTCAGCCGAAACTTTGAAAAGCTTTTCAAGCTGCCCCTTGACCGGATTATCGGCCGAGAAATGGCGGAATTATTGCCCCCTGAAACCGCCCGGCGAGTGGTTCAGGAAGACAGGGTGGTTCTGGAATCGGATTTCGTTTTCCAGGAAGATGACGAAATTGACGGAAAATACTATTCAACCACAAAGTTCGCTATTCATCACGAATCAGGCAACTATACCGGCGGGTTTATCCTCGACGTTACCGAGCGGAAACAGATTGAAATACGGGCACGGGAACTTGCCGAACAATTCCGGATTCTGGCTGAGGCAACCACGGATGCTGTCCTGATATCAGACGAAACGGGAAAGATTCTTTTCGGAAACGACCGGACGTGCACCCTTTACGGCTACACCAGAGAGGAGCTTCTTGAAAAAAATGTAGCGGATCTTGAGGCGGCGGCGCAGCGCGAAGATAGTGGCAACCGTGTGGCAATCATCCTGAACAACGGAACGTACCGCTACCGGGCCAACCAGATCAAAAAGGACGGCTCGCTGCTCCCCGTCGAGATCCGGGCTGCGCACATTGCGGAAACGAGAAAAATTCTCTCCATAATCAGCTTCTGATCTCCGCGCAACACCCTTCTTTCTTTCGCGGCGCCCCCGCGGCACGAATCTCCCGTGTCATGGGAGCATCGGGATCACGTAACCACCCTTCCCTGAACGCCTGCCACTCCCGCGACTGAGCGAGCACCCCCTGTCGAACCAATCCGCCCTGAAAACGGTCTTTTTCACCACTGAGGAGAGAGAGGTTCACGGGGGGCTACTCCCGCGCCAGCGCCTCGATGGGATCGAGCCGGGCCGCGTTTCGGGCCGGGAGGAAGCCGAAGAGGACGCCGATGAGGGTGGAGCAGAGGAAGGCCGACGAGAGGGAGAGGAGAGAGAATTTCATGACGATGGCGGTGACGAAGAGCGAGAAGAGGAATCCCACTCCGTAGGAGAGAACAATCCCGATCACCCCACCCCCCAGACAGACCAGCACCGCCTCGATGAGGAACTGCTGCCGGATGTCACTCTGCCGCGCCCCCACCGCCATCCTGATACCGATCTCGTGGGTCCGCTCGGTGACCGAGACCAGCATGATGTTCATGACGCCGATCCCCCCCACCACCAGGGAGATCACCGCGATGGCCGAGATCAGCACGGTCAGGGTAGCGGTGGTCTTCTTCACCGTCTTGAGTATGGTGTCGCTGCTGCTGGTGAAAAAGTCCTTTTCGCCATGCAACCGGGTCAGGAGCCGGACGATGTTCGCCTCAGCCACCTGGTTGGAGAACCCCTCTTTCACCCGGACGGTGAAGGAGTCGAAATACTGCCGCCCCAGGAGCCTCCCCTGGGCCGCGCTGTAGGGGAGCCAGACACTCAGATTCTGGTTGTTACCGAAGGGGCTCTCCTTCTCCTTGGTCACCCCGATGACCCGGCAGGGGAGATTCCCCAGAAAGAGCACCTCCCCCAGCGGGTCGGCGCCGGCAAAGAGCTTCCTGGCCGTGTTCTGGTCGATGACCGCCACCTGGGCCTGCCGCCGGAGGTCGTCGGAGCGGAAGCCGCCCCCTCGAACCATCTCCACTCCCCGGACCCGGAAATACTGCTCTCCCACGCCGCTGACCGAGGCGTTGGCCGTGACATTGCGATAACGGAGGAGCACCGCTCCGGCTGACACCGGAGTGACGCTGTCCACGAACCCCTGCTGTTGCAGGGCGGTGAGGTCCGTAGGCGCCAGGGTCCGGATGCTGGAGGCCTTCTCGTCCCCCCAGTCCTTCCCCGGATAGACGTCGATGACATTGGTCCCCATGGAACTGATGTCGCTGATCACCTTGGCCCGAGCCCCTTGTCCCAGGGCCACCACGGTGACCACTGCGGTGATGCCGATGATGATCCCCAGCATGGTCAGCAGGGTCCGGAGCCGGTGAGCGGCCAGGGCGATACCGGCCATCTTGCACGCCTCCACGAAACGCCCCCAGGAGGCCCTGACAGGGTGCGCCCCCCTCTCCGGCGGCGCCTCCTCCGGCGCCGGTAAATCCTCCCCCGCCCCTGAACCCTCCCCTTGGATCGAGCGATTCTCTTCGTCGGTGACGATCCTGCCGTCCTCAAGCTGGATGATCCGCTGGGCATGACTGGCCACATCCCGGTCATGGGTCACCAGGATGATGGTATGCCCCCGGTGGTGGAGTTCGTGGAGGATCGCCAGCATCTCCCGGCCGCTGGCCCGGTCCAGGGCGCCGGTCGGTTCGTCGGCCAGGATCACCGCTCCGCCGTTCATGAGGGCCCGAGCAATACTCACCCGCTGCTGCTGACCGCCGGAGAGCTGGCCGGGACGGTGATGGAGCCGGTCGGACAGTCCCAACCGCGTCAGCAACAGGGCTGCCCGCTCCCGGCGCTCTCCCGGCGCCACACCGGCGTAGACAGCAGGAATCTCAACGTTCCGCACCGCATCCAGGTGGGGGAGGAGATGGTACCGTTGGAAGATGAAGCCGAAATGGTCCCGCCTTAAGGAGGCCAGGCGGTCCGTGTCCAGAGTCCCGGTGTCCTGCCCCGCCACGGAGTAGCTCCCCTGGGTGGGACGGTCCAGGCAGCCGAGGACGTTCATCAGGGTCGACTTCCCCGACCCGGAGGCGCCCACGATGGCCACCATCTCGCCGGCCCGGATGGTCAGGGTGATGTCGTCCAGGGCGGTTACGTCACGATCCCCGGCGGGGAAACTGCGGGAGATCCCCCGGAGTTCCAGGAGCGGCATGGCCATGATCAGCGCCTCCCCGGCGGGGGGTGCCCCATGCCGGAGCTGCTCTGTACCAGAGGGGCCGCATCGACCACGACACGCTCCCCCTCCTTGAGCCCTTCGACTACCTGGGCGAAGAGGTGATTGGTCATACCGATCCGGACGACCCGCTCCTCGGTCACCCCGTCACGGGTGAGGAGCCTGACCCGCTGCCGGCCGTCGGGACTCTTTTCCCCCAGGGCCGCCACCGGGACGGCCAGAACCTGCTTCGCCTCCCCCGCCACCACCGTCACCTGAGCGGTCATGGAGAGCCTCAGGGTATGGCCGGGATTGGGGACGTCGAAGAGGCCGTTGTAGTAGACGGCCGTGCCGGTGGCCGTCGCTTCGGGGGCCGGCTCAACAGCCCGGAGCGTCCCGTAGTGCCGCGTGTCCGGGTCGCCCAGGATGGTGAAGTAGACCTTCTGCCCCGGCCGTACCCGGATCACATCAGCCTCGGAGATCTGCGCCTTGACGGTGATCGTCTCCAGGTCGGCCAGCTTGAGGATCGTGGGGGCCGACTGGGCCGAAACCACTGTCTGTCCCTGTTCGGTGACGATGGCCACTACGACGCCGTCCATGGGGGCGCTGATCCTCGTATACTCCAGGTTGGCCGTGGCCGTGGCCACGGTGACGCGGGAGCGCCGGAGCTGGGCGTCCAATGCCGCCACATCGGCCCGGGTGGAATCGTACTGGGCCTGGGCGCTCTCCAGGTCGGCACGGGCGGTGATGTTCTGGGCGGTCAGCTCCTGCAGCCGCCGCAGCGCCAGGTCGTACTGCTTGAGCAGCGCCTTCTTGGCGAGGATCTGGGCCTGAACGCTCTCCAGGGCCGCCTCGGCCTCCTTCAGGGCGTTCTCCTGGAGCACCGGATCGATCTCGGCCAGCAGTTGCCCCTTCCAGACCTGCTCTCCCAGGGTTACCGTGAGCCGGCGGACCTGCCCCGAGACCTGGGCGCCCACGGCCACGCTCTTGCCGGCGGTGAGGGTGCCGCTGGCGAGCACCCCCTCCTCAAGGTCCATCCGGCTGACGGCCGCCGTGGTGACGGCGCTCTTCTCCTGGCCCGCGCTCCGGCTCCAGATGGCCGCGCCTCCTCCCAGCAGAGCCAGGAGGAGCAGGCTGGCCACGGTTATTCCGGTTTTGGTTCGTCGCATTCTCTGGCTCCTGGTCTCTCCCGAGACGGCAGACGATCTGTCATTACTCTCACTCCGTTAACTCACCCCCTTTGTACCACATCCTTCCCAGGGGAAAACACGGCTAAATCCTCAGTCCCTTCCCGTCGAACAAAAAAATACAATTGATACACATTTCAGCTGCATTTGCCTGCGCCCCATGTTGACAACGGATTCCCTGCCGGAGTATCGTGCCAATCCAGTATACGGCGGAGCAGCTTCGTACAGGGAATTGGTTGCTATCAAGGTGATCGTCTGGTTCAACTCCGTGGGGCCGAAGAAGCTGCTGCCGGGGTTTGCGGGACTGGAGAGGGCGTAAAAGCAGGTTCAAGGTTCAGGGTTTAACCTTGAACTTTATTTCATCCGGCCTTCCTGCTAGAAGATCAGCCGCGAAATCAGATACGCCACCACGGTGGAGGTGCCGACGCCGATGAGTCCTGGGATCATGAAACTGTGGTTGAGGAGGTACTTGCCGATGCGGGTGGTGCCGGTGCGGTCGAAGTTAATGGCCGCCAGATCACTGGGATAAAAGGCGAAGAAAAAATAAGAATAACTGGCCGGCACGAGCCCCAAAAGGAGCGGTATCGGCAACCCCAGGGCCACCCCCAGGGGGAGGGTGATCGCCAGGGTGGCGGCCTGGCTCTTGACGAATGCGGAGATACAGAACGTGGCGATGGCGAAGGTCCAGGGGGCGATCTTCACCATGATGCCGATGTTGTCCACCAGGAATTTCTTGTTGGCGGAGATGAAGGTATCGCTCATCCAGGCGATGCCGAAGATGGAAACCACGGCGATCATCCCGGCGATGAAAACGCTGGAGTGGGCGATATCCTTGGCTTTCACATCGGAGGCAAACATGATGAAGGCGCCGAAGGCCAGCATGACAAACTGGACGACCGTGGTCATGGGAACCGATTTCCCCTCGCCGTTCAGCGGAAGAAGGTTCGGGAAGACGGCGAAAAGAACGATGGCTCCCACTCCGGTGAAAAAGAGGGCGACGGAGATTTTCGCGCTTCTGGTGATCTTCTTGTCAAGTGTGGTGACATCGGCGTCCAGGGATTTCCGGAAGTCGGGATCCTGGAGACGGGCCTGAAACTCGGTGTCTTTGTCCAGATCCTTCCCCCGGTTGAAGCTCCAGGCCGCGGCGGCCAGCACGCCGATGACTCCGGCGGGCATGGTTACCATGAGGATCTCAATGAGTGTTACCGGATGTCCCGCCTTGGCTGAAAAACCGAGGAAAAAGGTTACGGCGGCCGCCACGGGGCTGGCCGTGATCCCCATCTGGGAAGCAACACTGGAGATGGCCATGGGGCGTTCGGGGCGAATGCCGGTCTTGATCGCCACGTCGGCAATGACCGGGAGAAGTGCGTACACCGCGTGACCGGTGCCGACGCAGACCGTCAGGAAGAAGGTGCTGAGGGGGGCCAGGATGGTCACGTACTTGGGGTGGGCGCGCAACATCCGTTCGGTGAGCTGCACCAGATAATCCAGGCCGCCGGCCACCTGGAGGGTTGCCGCGGCGGTCACCACCGCCAGGATGATCAGCATCACGGCGATGGGGGGCTCGGAAGGGGAGCTGCGGAAACCCAGCACCAGCAAGGAAACACCGAGACCGCCGATCAGCCCCAGGGCGACCCCGCCTCTCCGGATACCCAGAAGAATCGCACCGAGTACCATCACGAATTGAATCCAGAACATTGCCATGGGACACCTCCATTATGGGGGAAAGATTGACGTGAGCCGGAGGGCTCGCGTTTGTACTCGTATCTTTCCAGAGCATGGATGGTGCCAACAACTGCAAATCTGTCAACATATTGATATGGTTATTGTTTTAGTTCAAAATCTGCCGCCGGTACAAATAACCCCCATAACCGTAGGTTATGGGGGAAAGGTGCTCATGGACGTAACTCTCTGATCCTCGGAGAAGATATCTATCCATGACCGGTAGTTATGGATATAGCCAACGGTTATGACGGTTTCAGCATTTTCAGTCTCTTGGAGAGCGCCGGCTGCGAAATCCCTAGCAATCTGGCGGCAAGAGTCTGGTTGCCGCCGGCCCGGTCCAGCGCTTCCATGACCAGGAAACCGGCAGCATCGCCGAAGGTGGGGAGTTCGGCGAATCCGGCAAAGGGGTTCGACCGAGGGGATGACATCTGAGCCGGAGAACTCTCCCCCTGGGCCCACTCCAGCGCCCGGACAAAGGAGTCCATGGAGAGCATCCGGTTGCGGTGGACGCTGACGGCATCAAAGACCATCCCCCGCAGTTCACGAATATTACCGGGAAATTCGTACGTGACCAGGAGCTGCGCCAGTTCTCGTGGTGGGGTCGGCTTCTTCTTACCCAAGGTGTGGGCCGCCTCCCCCAGAAAATGATCCAACAACAGCGGGATATCACCCTTCCGCTCCCGAAGCGGCGGGATACGGAGCTGGTGGGTCCGGAGACGGTAGTAAAGGTCCCTGCGGAACGCGCCCGTCCCTTCCCTGGCCGCCAGGTTTTGATGGGTGGCGACGATGACCCGGGCCTTAAGCCGCTTGGGAAGGTCACTCCCCAAGGGAAAGTATTCCCCCTCCTGAATGAGCCGCAATAGCTTCACCTGGGAAGAGATGCTCAGGTCGCCGATCTCGTCCAGGAACAGGGTCCCGTCCGCCGCCTCCTCCGCCATGCCGCGCCGAACCTGCTCGGCGCCGGAGAAGGCTCCCCGGACGTGACCAAACAGGGTGTCGGCGAAGAGCGTATCATCCAGGCCGGCCACGTTCACGGTGACAAGCCGGCCCCGGCAGCCACTGAGCCGGTGGGCGGCCCGGGCGACCAGCTCCTTGCCAACGCCGCTCTCTCCGGTGATGAGAAGCGGCTGGGGGCTTTTCGCCACCGCCTCCAGATACGAAAAGATGGCCAGCATGGCGCGGTCACCGGTGACGATATCGGAAAAAAGTTCGGGATGATGCAGCGCTTTGGAGATGACCCGGTCCGCCATCTCTTGGTACTCCCGCTCCATCTCCAGCTTTCTGATCCCCCTGAGCACCCCCCCCACGATCCGATCCTCTTCATCGGTCTTTATCACGTAGTCGAAGGCACCCAGTTTCATGCAGCGGACCGCTGTTTCCAACTGGTTCAGCCCGCTGACAACGATGACGGTGATTTCCGGGTGGCGTTCACCCATGAGAACGAGGAGCTCTTCCCCCGACAGGAAGGGCATGGTAAGGTCCAGAATGACAAGGCCGATGTTCCCTTGATCCAGGAGTCCCATCACCTCCCGGCTATCCTGACAGGTGCTGATGTTGGTGAGTCCGGCGCACCCCTTGAGGGTCAAGGAAAGGGAGTTGAGCCAGGCCGGCTCGTCATCCACCAGGAGTATGCCAAAAGCGGGACAGCTGTTTTTACTCATGTTTACTGCTCCTACCCTCTTACGGGAAGTGTCAGGGTGACGGTAGTCCCGGCGCCGGGGAGTGAATCGAAGGAGAGAACGCCGCCATGTTCCTTGACGATCCCGGCGGAGACCGACAACCCCAAGCCGGTCCCGCCGCTTGTCCGCTTGGTCGTGAAAAACGGGTCGGTGAGGCGGGACAGATGCTCGGGGGCGATCCCCATCCCCTCATCACTCACCCGGAGCACGACGGCCCGCAACGCACCGTTGTAATGGGTTGAGAGGGTAATCCCCCGCTCCGGCTCCGGCAGGGCCTGGCAGGCGTTAAGCAGCAGGTTCACGATCACCTGCTCGATGCGCTGGGCGTTGCCCCGGACCAGTGGCATTCCCTCGCCGAAATCGGCCAGGAAACGGTGCGTCGCCCTACGGACCGTCGGCTCCACCAGCCGCAGCGCCATCCGGGCCACGCCGTTGAGATCCACCGGTTCCTGTTCGCCGGCATCGTCTCGGCGGGCGAAATCCTTCAGGTCGTTGACGATCCGCTTGATCCGCTTGGCCCCCTCCTGCATCTCCTCCAGTATCCGGGGGAGTTCCTTCCGCATTTCCGTGTAGGGAATCCCTCCCAAGGTAAAGTCACCGTTTTCGTCGTAGTACTCCTCAAGGATGACGGCGGTATCACCCTGCGCCCGCTTCAGGATGGGAATATCCAGGAGGATGAGCCCGGTGGGGTTGTTGATCTCATGGGCGACGCCGGAAACGAGAACACCCAGGGCCGCCATCTTGTCGGCCTGCAGCAGGGAGTGCTGGTTGAGACGAAGCTCCTCCTCGGCACACTTGCGCTCGGCGATCTCCCTGGTCAGATCGGCGGTGCGCAGAGCCACCTGTCGGTGGAGAGTCCGAGACCAGAGCGCGAAGCCCCCCAGCAGCAACAGCAGGGGGACGACCACCACCGCCGCCTGTTTGGCCACGGTTTTCCACTGGAGACTATCCGGGTCCAGCGCCCCCAGCCATTTGCCGTAGATCGTCTCATACTGACCCGTTTTCCTGAGGATAGCCAACCCTTCATTGAAACGGGAAAGAAGTTCGGCATTTCCCTTGTCCACTGCGTAACAGTAACGATGAGTTGCCACGTTACGAACCGCCGGAATCAGGTTGGTCAGTTTCAGTTCGCGAATCAGGTAAATCCCCGGCACGATGGCGACAATGGCGTAGTCGGTCTTGCCGGCGGCAAGGAGGCGAAGGGCGTCGGCAGGGGTATCGGTAAGAACCAGTTCCGAGGGAAACTTCCGCCGGACCAGGAAGTCGTGCATGATCCCCCCCCGGTGAACGGCTATCACCTTCCCCTTGATTTCGTCCAGGGAGTTGACCAGGGGGGAATCCTTCCGGCTAAAAACGGCATGGTTTATGATTGTGTGGGGAGCAGAAAAATCAACCTCGCGACCACGCTCCTCGGACCAGGAGATCCCCTGAAGCACATCGACTCGGCCGGACCGGAGCGCCGTCCGGACCTCGGACCACCCCCCAAGCCGGAATTCGACCTTCATTCCCATCACGTCGGCGATGGCCCTGGTGAGTTCCACGTTATACCCGGACGGACGCCCTTCCGAATCCATGAACTCATAGGGGGGATAGTCCCTATCGCCGCCGACGATAATCACCTTCTCCCCCTTTTCCGCCCCTTGGAAAGGAGCCGCCACGCAGGGGATGAGCAGGATCAGGGTGGAGCTGATCACCGCCAGGCTTACCGTCAGGAAGAGTACGAGAAATAGTTTACAGGTTACACCCGACCTCATCTTGTGCTCCCTCATTGACCCTCGCCCCATTTGTACCACAACCCTCCCGTTGAAAAATATCGATTAATCCCCCTCCCCTCCCCGTCCAATCAAAAAAATACATCCGTCACACATTTCAGATACATTTGCCTGCTACTCATATTGACATCGGGTTCCCGGCAGGAGTACCGTTCCAATTCAACCATCGCCACTGTGGCGGGGAGCTACCCGGTGACGGTCGTGGCTCAGTAGGGGGCAAGATGAATCGCGATCTTGAGGAGGCACGGCGCCTCTTTCTGGAGGGGTGCTGTCTGATGGCCGAGTCCGCCCCCCAGGAGGCAGAGGTCTGCTTCCGGGAGGCGCTCCGGCTTGATCCGGAGTTTGCCGAAGCCCATGCCAACCTGGGACTGCTCCTGGATGAAGAGGGGAAGACGGCCGAGGCGGAGCGGCAGTACCGCCGAGCCCTCAGCCTCGCTCCGGATCTGGGGCGGACCCGGCTGAATCTGGGGGTGCTGCTGGCAAATCAGAAGCGGTTCCTCGAGGCCGAGGCCGCCTACATGAGCGCCCTTGAGCTCACCCCGGACTCCCCGGCGGCCTGGTCCAATCTGGGGGTGTTGCAGGCCTGCCGGAAGGAGGAAGAGGAGGCGGAACGAAGTTATCGCAGGGCGCTGGAGTTGGATCCCGGGTACCGGCTTGCATCATTCAATCTGAGCTACCTGCTGCTGCGGCAAGGACAGTTTGCAGAGGGGTGGTCTCGCCTGGAGGCGCGGAACTGGTATCATGCACTGGAAAGAGTCCTCCCGGCGCCCCGCTGGCGGGGGGAACCGCTGCAAGGGCGCTCCCTGCTGATCGGCTTTGAGGCGGGATATGGCGACATGATCCAGTTCTGCCGTTATGCAAACGTGGCAAAAGAGCGGGGGGCGGCGAAGATCACCGTGATCTGCCATCCGGCGCTGAAAAGGCTCTTTGGCACCCTGGCCGGGGTGGACGAGCTCTTTGCTTTTGACGAACCGATACCCGACGGGGGGTGGGATTTCTGGACACCGCCGCTGAGTATGCCGCTCTACTGCGGGACCCGGCTCGATTCGATTCCGGGGAAGATCCCCTATCTGGCCGCCGAGGAGAGTCTGGTTGAACGCTGGTCCCGGCGCCTCTTCCGGGAGTCGCTCCCGAGGGAACTCCGCGTCGGCCTGGTCTGGCGCGGCAATCCCTGTTTCGAGAACGATGATCAGCGGTCCCTCCCCTCCCTGACGACATTAGAGCCATTGGGGAGCATCCAGGGGATCCGTCTCTTCAGCCTGCAGAAGGGGGCAGGAGAAGAGGGGCTCCTGGAATCGCCGCCCCTCCTTCCTCTGGTGGATCTGGGACCGGAGATTACCGACTTCGCCGATACTGCGGCCATCGTGGTGAATCTTGATCTGATTATCACCGTGGATACGGCGGTCGCCCATCTTGCCGGTGCCTTGGCAAAGGAGTGCTGGCTCCTTCTCCCCGAATTTAAGCCCGACTGGCGCTGGCTCACCGGACGGAGTGATTCCCCTTGGTATCCCGGTGTAATCCGGATTTTCCGGCAGCCAGAGATGGGAGAGTGGAAGACGGTAGTGGGCGAGGTGCGGGAGGCGCTTGTTTCCCGAGCGGAGTCGAGGGAGACGAAACGGACTCAGGGTCTGTAGCGCGGTAGGTCGTTGAAAAGATTTTCTCAATGGATGGCTCTGGTCTTACTCCGTTGCTCCTGTGTTTCAACCCTTTTCCAGGTTCAGCCGATGGGAATCCTGATTTCTATCTCCAGCCCCCCGTCGGGAACATTGCGCGCCCGGATGATCCCTCCGGAGAGGCGGACCGTCCGCTCGGCGATGGCCAGACCGATGCCGGCGCCGCCGCTGTGCCGGTCCCGATCATGGGCGACCCGGTAGAAGGGAAGAAAGATATCGGTCACCGCCGATTCCGGGACACCAGGGCCGTGGTCTCTCACCCGGAGCACGGCCTCACCGTGCTCACTTCCCAGGCTCACCTCGACGGCGCTCCCCTCCGCCGTATAGCGGACGGCGTTGCGGACGATGTTCTCCAGGGTCCGCCGCAACAGTTCCCTGTTCCCCGACAGGGTCGTCGCATCGCAACCGGTGAGCAGCACCTGCCGGTTCCGGCTGGCAGCCTCGAAGTCGGCATCGCTTACCACCTCGCTCACCAGCGCGCAGAGCTGAAGCAAACTCTTTGCCAAAACATCCCCCCCCCCTTCCAGCAGGCTCAGGGTCAGCAGGTCGCCAATCAGGTAGTTCAGCCGCTCCGACTCCAGCTCTATCCTGTCCAGCGCCGTCTCCAGCGCCGCGCCGTCTCCCCGGCGGGCAAGCCCCAACGCCACGTTGAGCCGCGCCAAGGGAGAGCGGAGTTCATGGGAGACATCACGCACCAGCTGTTTCTGGACCGACACCAGGCTCTCGATCCGCTCGGCCATCCGGTTGAAATCCTGCCCCAGGTCAACCATCTCGTCGTTGCGACCGCTGCGGATCTTCAACGCCACCCGCGCCGACAGATCCCCCGACGCCAACCGCTGGGCCGCCGTTCTCAGGGTGCGGACCGGTGCGGTCATGTACCAGGCCAGGGCGTAACAGGACGCCCCGCCGAAGATGATGGAGACAACGATCCTGACCCAGATATCAGGAGGGATCGGAATTATCTCGGAGGGATCATAGGTCGGCATCGACCGCCCCTCATGGGGCGATCGCTGGGCGTGCTCCATTGGCAAATGGCGATGGTGGCCGGCGAGCCTCATGTTCACCGCCAGGGCGAAGGAGATCAGTCCCGAAATGGTGGAGGCGAGCCAGAACCAGAGGAACAGTTTTACGAAGAGAGTTTTCACGGGGACTGCCCGGGGTCGGCGTCGGTCATCGGGTAGATGTAACCGATCCCCCGGACCGATTTGATCCGCTCTTTTCCCTCACCCGTCGGCCCCAGTTTTCTCCGAAGGTTGCTCATATGCACATCGATGCTCCGATCATTGTAACTGAGCTGGCGACCATGGGCCTGCAGGAGGAGATCCTCCCGGCTGACGACCCTCCCCGCCTGGCGGAGCAGCACCTCCAGTAGCGAAAACTCCGCTGAAGTCAGCTCCACCACACTATCCCCGGAGCGGACAGTCCGCCCTCCCCTGTTGAGGGTCACGTCCCCCACCCGGAGTATCTCCGACAGAATCTCTTCTTCCGCCGGTTTTGCCGCGGCGGTGCGACGCTGTACAGCCCGGAGACGGGCCACCAGCTCCCGGGTGTTGAACGGCTTGGGGAGGTAGTCATCGGCGCCCAGCTCCAGGCCGATGATCCGGTCGATCTCTTCACCCCGTGCGGTGAGCATGAGCACCGGCACCGCCGATCCGGAGCGGATCCGGCGGAGCACCTCGAACCCGTTGAGGCCTGGGAGCATGACATCCAGCACCACCAGATCGTACCCGTGCTCCAGCGCTTGGCGCGCCCCGGATTCTCCATCATGGACCGCCTCTACGGAATACCCTTCAGTGGACAGGTAATCACGCAACAGATCACACAGCTCCTGGTCATCATCGATCAACAAAATTCTTTGCGTGGTGTCTCCCATAGACTCCTCCTCATAGTCCGGGGATTATATCCGAATGCTGATCACGGCTCCCGTAAAATTTTGTAGGATGTTTCTGCCCGGCAGCAACAGTTCTTAACAATTCCCTACACAATTTGACACACAACTTCTCAATTGACGGTTAGAATCCGTGCCGATGAATAGTCCTTTGAACCTGAAAGGATGACCACGTCTAATCATCCTTATGGAGTTAACTCCGGCAAGACGCAGAAATGGATTTGAATGTAACGGGAGGAAACTTATGAACATCGCCGCCGAGCACTCCACACCATCGTCTCCCCCACTGCCGTTCCTGGACAAGGAACTCGCCGGCTGCCTCATCGACTCGGCCTGGATCGCCTTCATCACCAGGGCCCTCACCACCCCCCGGCTGTTGGGTCGGATGGACGTAGTCCGGGAGCTCGACCGGATCGAGAAGTCAGGGGAGATTGAGACGCTGCGAAAGAAGTTTCAGCGTGAGATCGACCAGCTCATCGACTCCCTGCTGGGGAGTCCGGCGGCGGAACGACCGTCAATCTGCCTCCATACCGATCTGAGGATTCAGGCACTGGTCCTGGATCGGGTTCAGGCTGCGACCTTTCGGCTGGTAGAGACGGCCCGTCCGGACAGGGTGACCCCCGTGGAGACCGTCAGGCCGCTTTTGCAGCTGTTCCGGAGAGTGTTGTCCGGCGAACCGGTATAAGCCCTCAGGAGCGAGTCAGTTCCACAAAAAACCCCTTCCCCGTCATGAACGGTGGAAGGGATTTTTTGTTTTCTCAATTCGTAGGCCGGTTCAAGCGAAGCGGAACCGGCTGCGTCGACTCCCCCGGTTACAGCGGATTCCCCTTGAGCCACGCCAGCACCTCTTCGGGATGACTCTCGGCCTTCTTCACCGTTTTCCACTGCTTCCTCACGACTCCGTCGGGGCCGACTATCACAGTGGAACGGATGGTCCCCAGACTCTTCTTGCCGTAGAGTACCTTCTCGCCGAAGGCGCCGTACGCCGTCATCATGGCGGTATCGGGGTCGGAGAGGAGGATGAAGGGGAGCTCGAAGCTCCTGATGAACTTGTCGTGGGAGGTGAGGCTGTCCTTGCTGACCCCGAGGATTACACTGTTCAGCTCTCCGAAGGGGGGTGAGAGGTCGCGGAAGCCGCACGCCTCTTTGGTACAACCGGGAGTGTTGTCCCGGGGGTAGAAGTAGATGATGATCGTCTTGCCTGCATACCCGGCCAGGGTATGCTTCTTTCCGTCGCTCCCCTCCAGTTCGAAGGGGGGTGCTGCTGCGCCTTCCAAAGACATATGGCTCTCCTTATAAAAAACGCTCTGTCCGGCGACGCGTGCGTCGCCCCTACGAAATCGCGAACGGCTCTACCCGATCATCGCCTGCAGCGCCCCCTCGATCTTCTCCACATCCACCTTGGTGTTGAAACAGGGACCGAAGGGGCGGTCGTTGAGAATGCCGATGACCGGCAGGGGGTAGCAGTCCTTGATACCCGACGTCAGATCCCGTTCACAGGCAACCGCCACCACCAGCTTGGGCCGCTTCTCGATGATCACCTTGCGAGCCAGGGTCCCCCCGGTGGCCACGGAGATGGCGATCTGGTACTTCTCCGCCAGTTCCGAGAGCCCCTTGATGTCACAGCGACCGCACTTGACGCACTTCTGGATGTCGCCGGTCACCTTGATCTGGCACTCGAAGAGCTGGAGGCAGTGGGGGAGGAGAATGAGGACCCGGTCGGGGCGCACCTTGAGCTTCTGGGAGATAACCAGGCTGTTGTTCATGGCGATGAACGACTGCCGGATGGTGTCTTTAGGGATGCCGAAGGCCCGGCCGAGGAGTTCGATGACCGGTAGGAGGAACTTGATGACCACGCCGCGCATGAAGCGGGTAAAGAAGAGGTCCTTCCCCAGCGCCGTGGTCAGCACCAGCAGGAGCGTCCCCAGGAGCGCGACGCCGGAGAGGATGCCGAGGACCACCCCCGCCAGATGGGGGAGATCCGGGTGGATATTGGTGAGCCCCTTGGTGGGGACCCAGTAGAGGAGGTAGGCGCCGCCGATGATCAGGACGCAGGTCAGCCCCATGAGGGCAACAAAGAGCCGTTTTCTGGGCGGCCCGTTCAATGTATTGGGATCGGTCACGCAAATTCCTTGCCGAGGCGAAGCCCCGATGATAGAGGATAGCCGGCGAGGAACTCCCGCGCGGTCAGCCGTTTTTTCCCTTCCAGTTGCAGCTCTTGGATGATGACGCTGCCGCCGCCGCAGGCGACCTCGATCCCCTCCTTGTCGGCGGCCAGCACGCTCCCCGCAACCCCGGACCCTTGGGCGGTACTGACCCGGAAGAGCTTGAGGAGCAGGCCGTTGAGCCGGGTGGAGGCGCCGGGCCAGGGGGTCACCCCGCGGACCAGATTCTTGATCTCCCGGGGGCTCTTGTGCCAGTCGATCTCGCCGGTCTCCTTCTTCAGGAGCGGCGCGTAGCAGGTCAGCGCATCGTCCTGCTTTTGCGGCGAGAGCTTCCCGGCCTTGAGGAGCTCCAAGGTCTCCATGAGCGCCTCGGCCCCCAGGAGCGACATCCGGTCGTGGAGCGCCCGGGCGTCCTCATCGGGATCGATGGGGGTCCGCTTCATGAGGAGGATGTCGCCGGTATCGAGCCCCGCATCCATCATCATGGTGGTGACACCGGTTTCACTCTCACCGTTGATGATGCACCAGTTCAGCGGCGCAGCCCCCCGGTAGCGGGGGAGGAGGGAGGAGTGGACGTTGATGCAGCCGCGGGAAGGGATATCCAGCAGGCTCTGGGGGAGGATCTGGCCGAAGGCCACCACCACTATGAGGTCAGGCGCCAGCGCCCGAATCCGCTCCACCGACTCCGGGGTGCGGACCTTTACCGGCTGGAAGAGCGGGATGCCGTGCTGCAGGGCCACTCTCTTCACCGGCGGAGGCTCTTCCTTCTGCCCCCGCCCCTTGGGACGGTCCGGCTGGGTGACCACGGCGATGACGTTCTCCCCCCGCTCCATGAGGAGCCGCAGGGTGGGGCAGGCAAACTCAGGAGTCCCCATGAAGACGATGCGGAAACCGCTCATCGTTCACCCCCAGCTACAACACGCCGCTCCACCTTTACCTTTACCTCAACCTGCCTGTTCATCAGTCGGCCTCCGCAAGACGACGCTGTTTTCTCTTGAAGATCTCCCGCTTTAAGGGGGAAAGGTGGTCCACAAAGAGGATACCGTCCAGGTGGTCGATCTCATGCTGAAAGGCGACGGCCAGGAGCTCCTCCGCCCGGTAGGTCTTCTCCTCCCCCTCCAGGGTGAGGGCCTTCACCACCACCGAGGCGTGGCGCCGGACGTTAGCGGCATATTTGATGACCGACAGGCACCCCTCCTCTTCGTAGCTCTCCCCCTCGGCATGTACAATCACCGGGTTGATGGCGACGATGAGGTCAGGGGGCTCTTCTTTGCCGGAGATATCGATGACGATGACCCGCTGGTGGACACCGAGCTGAGGCGCGGCCAGCCCTATGCCTGGGGCGTCGTACATGGTCTCCGCCATATCCCGCGCGAGCTCCCTGATCCTGTCGTTGATGACCACCACCGCGGCCGACTTCTTCTTCAGCTCCGGATCCGGCCAGGTAAGGATTTTTCTGATCATGTATCATTCCTTCTGCTGATGAGCTATGGAGTCCTGCACTATATAAATTCGACCGGAAAAAATCAAATCATTCGTGCCGTGAATGGCTGAACTCCTGCTCAGATCTTGTTGATGAAGACCTCGCGCGGCTTGCTCGTGCCGTCGCTTGGTCCCACGATCCCTTCCTGCTCCATCTTCTCGATGATCCGTGCGGCCCGGTTATAACCGATCCTCAGACGCCGCTGGACCATGGAGATGCTGGCCTGCTTGGCCTCGGCCACCAGGGCCACGGCGTCGTCATACCGGTCATCCACGACTTCGTCATCATCTCCGGAAGCCTTGTCGTCCCCCGGCTTCATGGCCATGATCGACTTGTCATAGACCGGTTTCCCCTGCTTTTTCAGGAAGTCGACCACCCGTTGGACCTCAGCGTCGGAGACGAAGGCGCCATGAAGCCGCTGGAGCCGGGAGGTACCCGGTGGGAGGAAGAGCATATCCCCCATCCCCAGGAGGGTCTCGGCGCCGTTGCAGTCCAGGATGGTCCGGGAGTCGGTCTTGGACGAAACCTGGAAGGAGAGCCGGGCCGGGAAGTTAGCCTTGATGAGGCCGGTGATGACATCCACCGAGGGGCGCTGGGTGGCAAGGATCAGGTGGATGCCTGCTGCCCGGGCCATCTGGGCCAGTCGGGCGATATACTCCTCCAGCTCGCGGCCGGCCACCATCATCAGGTCGGCCAATTCGTCCACGATGACCACGATGTAAGGGAGGTGGCCGTGCTCCAGCGGTTCGGCCTCGACGGTGAACTCCTGCTCGAACTCGTCAACCGGATCGTCGAAGGCCTCCTCGATTTCATCGATGGTCACGGTCCGGTTGGCGTCATGCTCCTGCGCCTCCTTCTCCTCCCGTTCGATTTTTTTGTTGTAGGAGTCGATGTTTCTGACCCCCTTGTCAGACATGAGCCGGTAGCGCCGCTCCATCTCCCGGACCGCCCACTTGAGGGCCAGGGCAGCCTTCTTGGGGTTGGTCACCACCGGGAGGAGGAGATGGGGGATTCCCTCGTAGATGGAGAGCTCCAGCATCTTGGGGTCAACCATGATGATCCGGACATCCTTGGGGGTGGCGGTGTAGAGGAGCGACAGGATTATGGTGTTGATGGAGACCGACTTGCCCGAACCGGTAGCCCCGGCAACCAGGAGATGCGGCGCCCTGGCCAAGTCGGTGACCACCGGCAGACCGGCGGTGTCCTTTCCCAGGGCCATGGGGAGTTTCATCTTGTTCTTGTGAAACTCCTCGCAGTTGAAGATCTCCCGGAGAAAGACCGTCTCCCGGTTCTTGTTGGGGATCTCGATCCCCACCACTCCCTTGCCGGGGATGGGGGCCACGATCCGGATGGAGAGCGCCTGGAGCGCCATGGAGAGATCATCGGAGAGGCCGGCGATCCGGCTCACCTTGATGCCGGGGCCGGGAAAGAATTCGTACATGGTGATGACCGGGCCGGGGCAGACCTCCACGACTTCGCCGTCCACGCCAAAATCGGCCAGCTTCTTCACCAGCAGGCGGGAGTTAAGTTCCAAAACCTCCGAGTCGACCTTCTGTCCCGTGACCTGCGGCACATCCAGGAGCGACAGGGGGGGGGTCGTATACTCCCCTTCGGACTTGATGAAGTCGAAGGCCTCCTGCAGCGGCAGCTCCTTAACCTTATCCTTAACCTTATCCTTAACCTTGTCCTTTACCTTTTCCGTCGTCTTCCTGAAGATCGCCTCAAGAGGCGCAACCGTCACCAGACTGTTCCTGAGAGGAGATGATGAACGGGGAGAGGGCTCCATGTCGGACTCTCCCTCTTTGTTGCGTTCGGCACGGCTCCGGCTGCGGCGCCACTGCTGCCGGAGCGCATCGAACCACCAGTCTGCCACGTGGGTGAAGGAGAACCGACCGAGAACCATGACAGATGTCGCCAACAGCGGCAGGAGGAGGAGGAGCGCTCCGGGAGCGCCGAGGAGCCGCCGAAGGATGCAGGCGACGCCGAAACCGAAGAACCCCCCCGTGGGGACCTGCTGCCCCAGGAATGAGGTCTTTTCGATGGAGAAGCCGAAGAGGGCCGCGAGGACGATGAGAAGCAGCAGGAAGGCGCCGTACTTGTAACGGTTCCACTGGGCCGACTTGAACCGGAGCAGGCGGTAGGCCAGGTAGAGGAGCGCCAGGGGGATCAGGTACGCGGCCAGCCCGAAGATCTGCAGGAAAAGGTCCGCCACTTTGGCGCCGACCATCCCGCCCAGGTTCATGAACCCCGCCTGGGAGGAGTAGGTGTTGAACGTCGGGTCGGAGGCGTTGAAGGTGACCAGCGCCATCCCCAGGAACAGTCCCAGGGCGCCGACGGCGATCCCTTTCCCTTCATTTATGAGTCGTGGGGTAGTGTCATTATCCATGGGGGTACCGGGGGCGCTACATCTCAATGATCATCGGCAGTATCACCGGCCGCCGCTCGATGGTCTTGTTGAAGAAGCGGCGCAGGATGCGGCGGACCTCAAGCTTCACCTCGTTCCAGTCGGACAGCACCGAAGTATTCAAGGCCGCCAAGGTGTCAAGCACCAGTTTTTTTGCCTCGTCCAGATACTCCTGGCTCTCGTCCTCGAAGACGAACCCCCGGGAGAGGATGTCAGGGCCGTAGATGATCTCGCCCGAGGCCTGATTGATGACGATGATGACCACCACCATGCCGTCCTCGGACATATGCTTTCTGTCCTTGAGCACGATGTTGCCCACATCGCCGACCCCCTTGCCGTCCACGAAGACCCGGCCGGTCTCGACCTTGTCGCTCACGGCCATTGCGCCGTTGTTGAAGTTGAGCACATCGCCGTTTTCGATGACAAGACAGTTCTCCGGCGGCATCCCCAGTCGCAGCGCCAGGCTCCGGTGCCTGACCAGGTGCCGGTACTCGCCGTGGATCGGGACGAAAAAGCGGGGCCGGACCAGGTTGTGCATGATCTTCAACTCCTGGCGGCTGGCGTGTCCGGAGACATGGACCTCTGAAACCTTCTCATAGAAGACCTCCACGCCGATCCGGTAGAGGTTGTTGATCAGGGCCGAGATGGTCCGCTCGTTGCCAGGGATGAACTTGGAGGAGAGGATCACCGTGTCACCGGGACCGAGCTTGATCTGTTTGTGGTCGTTCATGGCGATGCGGGAGAGGGCGCTCATGGGCTCCCCCTGGCTCCCGGTGGTGATCATGCAGACCTCACGGGGATCCAGACGGTTCATCTCCCGCAGATCGATCATTATGCTGTCGGGAATCTTTATATACCCCAGCTCCCGGGCGATCTGGACATTGGCGATCATGGAGCGGCCGTTGAGGAGAACCTTGCGGCCGAAACGGATCGCCGTATTCACCACCTGCTGTACCCGGTGGATGTTGCTGGAGAAGGCCGCCACCACGATCCGTCCCGGACACTTGGGAAAGATCTCGTCGAAGGCCTCACCCACGTACTTTTCAGACAGGGTGAAGCCGCTGGTCTCGATGTTGGTGGAGTCAGCCAGGAGCGCCAGCACCCCCTCCTCGCCGTAGCGGGCAAAGGTCGCCAGGTCGGTCAGTTCACCGTCAACCGGGGTCTGGTCCAGCTTGAAGTCTCCCGTATGAATCACCACCCCTTCGGGGGAACGGATGGCCAAACCGCAGCCGTCCACGATGGAGTGGGTCACCCGGATGAATTCCACTTCAAAGGCGCCGAGCCGAACCTTGTCCCGGGGCTTGACCACGCCGAACTCCACGGCGTTTTCCAGGTTGAACTCCTTGAGCTTCTCCCTGATGAAGCCGAGGGTCAGCGCCGTGCCATAGAGGGGGGGGGTGATGTCTCTCAGGATATAGGGGAGCGCGCCGATGTGATCCTCATGACCGTGAGTAAAGACGATCCCCCGGATCTTCTCCTTCCGCTCCCGGAGGTAGGAGATGTCGGGGATGACGATGTCGATGCCGAGCATGTACGATTCGGGGAACATGAGGCCGCAGTCGACCACGATGATGTCATCGCCGTACTCGAAGACGGTCATGTTCATGCCGATTTCGCCCACTCCGCCCAGGGGGATGATGCGGAGTCCGTCGTGTGTGGCCAGGTCAGGTCTCATTGGGTATCCGGTTAGGCTGGGTTCGTGGTTCGGGGTTCAGGGTTCGGGGTTCTATGTTCAGGGTTCAGGGTTCAGGGTTCAGGGGCCGAGGTTTAGGGTTCCAGGTTCTCTCACGCTTCACGCCTCACGCCTCACTTTTTACTGTTGCCTACGATCATTGCTATCCGGTCGTCACACTTCTTTATCCACTCTTCCCCCGGCTGCAGCAGCCAGTTGGCCGAATAGAACGAGCTCCGGAGCGAGCGGTAGGTGATGAGGGCCCGCTCCGTCTCCCCCCTCTGCCGGGCCACTTCGGCCAGCCGCCAGAGTCGCTCCGCCGCGGTAGTGACCAGGGGGCTGAAGGGGGTGTACATATGGATGGCAGCCTCATAGGCGGCCATGGCCTGGACTACGTCACCCCCCTTCTCAGCCTGCACCCCCTTGTCCAACTGGCTCCACTGACGATACTGGGTAGCCGCAGCCAGGAGAATCAGGGAGATGAGGGCGATGAAAGCAATGGTGACGGCGCTGTTCTTGATCTGTTCCATGAGCTCTCAGGTGGTGAAGAAATTGGGGAGCACGCTAAGGAGGAGTCCGATGATGAAGCCGGCGAGCCCGATCAGGGCGGCCAGGGCGGCGCCGCAATCCCACGGGCTCTTCAGCCGATGGGCCGCTGAGAGCCCCCATCCGGCAGTCACCGCTCCGGCTGCGGCCACGAGCAGATACAGATACGTCATGATCTCTCCACTCCTGCGGCGATGGCTTCCCGGACCTGCTGATGGAGCAGCTCCCGGGCGCCGTGCCCCGTCCCCTCCGGCCATACCGGTCGGCTAAAGGTGACGGTGATGGCCCCGCCGTGGAGCCTGAACCGGTTACGGGGATTGATCTCCCTGCTGCCGTTGATGGTGAAGGGAACCACCGGTACGGCAGCCCGTGTCGCCAGAATGAACCCCCCCTTTTTGAACGGGAGGAGGCTTCCGTCGTGGGTGCGGGTCCCTTCGGGGAAGATGACCACACTGACCCCTTCGCGGATTCTCCGCGCCGCCTCCTCGATGCTCTTCAGCGCCTGCCGACCATCACTCCGATCCAGGGGGATATAGCCGGCCCGGCGCATGGCCCCCCCGAAGAACGGGACCCGGAAGAGCTCCTCCTTGGCCAGCCAGGAAAAGCGGCGCGGGATGGCGTTGGTGAGGGCCAGGATATCGAAGTTGCTCTGATGGTTTCCCATGTAGATGACCGGCCCTGCCTGAGGGATCTGCTCCGTCCCCCTGGTGGTCACCTTTGCCCGCGCCAGGGCGAGGGCCGTGCGGCTCCAGAAGCGGGCGCAGCCGTGGGCGAACCCCCCGGTGGCGTCGAAGAAGGTTCCGATGATGGCGACGACGCTGCACCCCGCGGTGAGGGGGGCAAAAAAAACAAAGAAAAACAGTGCTCTCCACATGACACACTCCGCCACTATAAACCGATGTAAAGTACTTTTTTTTCGGTCAGGAGTCAAACAAATATCACTCAGGCAAACCGGAGGGTGCTCAAGCGTCCGCCACAAGCGGTTGACGCTTCCAGCGTTTTGGCATATAAGGAGGGAAACACTATCCACAGGAGGTTTTAAGATGTTCAAGAAGATACTGGTAACCCTGACGTTGGCGCTCCTCTGCGCCGCACCTCTCCAGGCCAAGGATGCTCCTGCCGCCGGCAAGAACCCCCAGGTGGAGATCGAGACGACTCTGGGAAGCATGACCGTCGAGCTCTTCTCCAAGGAAGCGCCGCTCTCGGTGAAGAATTTCCTGGAGTACGGCGAAAAGGGATTCTACAATGGCACGATCTTCCATCGAGTCATCGCCGGGTTCATGATCCAGGGGGGGGGACTGACCGCCGAAATGGTTCCCAAGCAGCCCGGCGCGCCGGTGAAGAACGAGGCGGCCAACGGTCTCAAGAATGACCGGGGAACCCTCTCCATGGCCCGCACCGGTGACCCGGACAGCGCAACCTCACAGTTCTTCATCAACCTGGTGAACAACGACGCCCTCAACCGCCCCAACCCCGACGGTCACGGCTACGCCGTCTTCGGCAAGGTCGTAAAGGGGATGGAGACGGTGGACAAGATCGCCGCCACCAAGACCGGTAACAAGAAGGGGTTCCGCGACGCCCCCGAGACGCCGGTGGTGATCAAGTCGGTCAAGCTGCTCAAGTAAACAGAAGTGGGTAACTGTAACAAAAAAGCCCCGGAACTTTTCGGGGCTTTTTTGTGTTCTGCTCACCATCCGAACCGTCGGTCAGTGGCGATGATGAGCGCCCCCAGGCAGACTGAGAGGGCCGCCATGAGCAGGGGGATGGTGAAACCTCCCCGGTCGGCGACGAGTCCCGCCAGGGTGGGACCGACGACCTGGCCGGCGCTGAAGCAGGCGGTGAGGATGGCGGCGACCCGCCTGCCGTCACTGCCGGCGCGGCGGTTTCCTTCGGACATGACCAGCGTCACAATCCCCAGGAAGGTTCCACCGAAGCTGACCGCCGCCAGGGCAGCGGTGAGGGGGGTATGGGCGTAGATGCTGAGGATGATCCCCGCAGCCTGGATGGCGAAGGCCCAGAGCGCGGCCCGCTGCACGCCGATACTCCGGGCCGCCTGCTGCCAGAGGAGGGTAGAAGGGGCGGCGGCGAGTCCCACCGCCACCCAACTCAGGGAGGCGTACTGCTCGATGCCGGGGGTCCGCCCCACCATGGCCACGAGAAATGTGGCGCTGATGATGTAGCCGAACCCTTCGCAGCTGTAGGCCACCGCGAGTCGGCCGACGCCGGAACTCTTTTCAACCCCCTTCCCCTGGAGATGGCCGAGAGGGGGGGTGGCGGTCCGCTTCTGCGCCAGCAGGAGCCCCAACACCGCCAGGAGCAAAGAGATCCCCCCCATCCCCAGCCAGCAACCGCGCCACCCCCCCAGGCGATCCAGGAGCGGCACGGTGAACCCGCTCAGGGCTATCCCCAGGCCGATCCCACCGTAGAGCGCCCCTCCGATCCGGCTCTCCCCCTGCCGGGCCAGACTCTCCGTCACCTCCACGGCGATGACGACAAAGAGGATGGCGCTGGCGACCCCCGCCGTGATCCGGAGAGCTCCCCACCAGACAGGTGAAGTGAACTCGCCCATGAAGAGGGTGGTAGCGATGCTGGCAGCCAGCGCCCCAACGTTGACCGGAACGCTCCTCAAAAGCGCCGGGAAGAAGGCGCAGGCCACGGCCCCCAGCAGGTAGCCCACATAATTGAGTGACGCCAGAGAACCGGCCTGGGCATGGGTCAGCCCCAGATCCCGCTGCATGAGCGGCAGGATCGGAGTGTAGGCAAAACGGCCGATCCCCATGGCGACCATCATGCCGAGCATTCCCCCGATCAGGATCCGGAGCGCCGCCAGCCGGTTCCGGGGAGTTTCATATGAGGATCTGTTCGTGTCGGTTCCCATGGCGCGATGCTAGCGGGAGCGGGAGACGATTGCAACTGAAATTGCGCGCTTGACCACTATGAAATGCTCAGGTAGAGTTCCGGACGTTGATACAGGGGAGGATTTGCCATGCGCGGGGAAATCATGCAACAGGACGGAGAGAAACAGACCTATCCCGACGGTCATCCGCTGGATGAGGTTCACTACCTCGAATGCAAGATTGTCTTGAAGCCCGACCGCTTCACGTCGGTTCACAGCTTTCATGACTTCGGCAAACTCGTACGCCATACAGCCGCCGAACTGGAGATAGCCTACTCTACGGATTTCGTGGCCGGCCAGAAGCCCCGGATCAGGGAAGTCCTCTTTTTCGACACCCCTGACTTCAGCCTCTACAGAAACGCCTTCATCCTCCGCCGGCGGATCCCCTACCTGGACGGGTTCCCCACGGACCCGGCGGAAGTGGTGGTGAAGTTCCGTCACCCCGATAGGGATGCGGCAGCCAGGGTGGATATCAGACCGGTCATTCCTACCTCATTCCGGATCAAGTTCAAGGAGGAGCTCCTCCCTCCCCACGATACCATCGGCGGGATGCGCAGCCTCTACTCTCACAACTGCGTGTTCAATCTCTCACGGGAACACGATGAGCGCCGGCTGCAGATGAACAACGTCATACAGGCCATTCCGGCTTTGGCGCCTTACATGAAGGATGACACCGAAAAGATCCAACTGGTGAATCATACCGCAGTGGAAGAGGTGCTCCTGGACCTGGGTGAACTCCACTTTGGCCATGGGGTCTCAGCCTTGGCCAATGTGGCGCTCTGGCGCGCCCGGGCCGACCATACCCCTCTGGTCGGCGAATTTTCCTACCAGTGCAAGTTCAAGCGCAGCAGCGAACTCCATTGCTCATCGAGGAGACAGTGTGAGCAGTTTTTTCTGAAACTCCAGCAGGTCGCGAGCGACTGGCTCTCTCTCGGCTCCACCAAGACCGGAATCATCTACCGGCTCAACGGCGCCGCTCACTTGGGCCATGAGTGAGCCGACCACACCCCCCGCGGATGTGACGATCAAGGAGATCTTCCTGACGTTCCTGATCATCGGGGCGACGAGCTTCGGCGGTGGCGTGGTCGCCTACCTGCGGGACAGCCTCGTCGGCAAGCGGCGGTGGCTTGACGACTCCGACTTCATCCGGATGCTTTCCATCAGCCAAACCCTGCCGGGTCTCAATGCCACGAACATGGCGGTACTTGTGGGAGACCGGCTGCGCGGGGCGGCGGGGGCAATTGCTGCGATGCTGGGAATCTGTCTGCCGGGCGGCCTCTTCATGTTCGCAGCAGGAACGATGTACGGAGGCCACGGAGAGCGCCCTTTCGTCTCGGCCATGCTCCACGGCGTGGCGGCGGCGGCCGTGGGACTCATTCTGGCTGTCACCGTCCAGCTGGGGCGGAAATCACTGGACCGCGCCAGTGATCTCGTCTTTGTGACCCTCACCGTCACCGGCATCAACCTGCTCCACCTCTCCATTCCGTATCTGCTGCTGGCCGTGGGGGGCGCTGCGGTCTGGTGGTACCGCCCCCGCACTGCAGCGGAGCGACCCGAACCATGAATCAGCTCACCTTGCTCATCGGAGTGTTCGCATACCTCTCTCTGCTGGCTGTCGGCGGTGGCATGGCGGTGTTCCCGGAGCTCAAGCTCCTAACTGTCGATGTGCATCACTGGCTCACCTTCCCGCAGCTCATACATCTCTACAGTGTTGGGCAATTGTCCCCCGGACCGAACATGATGATGGTCACCGCCATCGGTCAGCGAGTCGCCGGACCGCTCGGCGCCCTCGTGGTAGTCATCGCCTTCTTTCTCCCATCAGGGCTGATGACCTTCGGCGTGGGGCGACTCTGGGTACGGCTGGAAGGGTGGCCCTGGCGGGATGCGATCCAGCGCGGCCTGGCTCCTGTCTCCATCGGCCTCGTCATTGCCGGCACCATCACCATTGCCAAAGGAGCGCTGACCGGCTGGAAGGCCGCGGTTATTGCCACAGTCGTGTTCATTTTCTTTTTGCGCAGCCGGATTAATCCTGCCCTGCTTATTCTGGGTGGGGCGATTGCAGGTCTGGCGGCGTTTGCTGCGGGGTAATATTGAAGAGTCGTGAATAGACCATATTCTCGCATAGACTATCTGGTGAAATAATATGACTCGAGATTATATTTCAGGACCTAAAAAACCGGTATTTCAAAAAGTTCTGATCATTTCAATGATCATTTTTTCGGTATTAGCTGTAGTAGCTATACTTTTTCTTGGCAGCAATATTGACACACTAACTAAAACTGTAATGCCAACGCTGATTTTACTATTTATTTTTTTATGTATTATTTTGTATTTCATTTGCACAAAAGAGGGTGACAGCATATATTTTGTAAGTCGTAGGAATTATTTCAAAAAAATAAGCGCTGAAGCATCAGTTGACCAAACAAGTTACCATTTAACAGATGCGGCACTACACAAACTGCCAAATGAATACATAATTATCAGCGGCTATCGCAGCAAAGGACTGTCATTCGACAATATAGTTATAGGTCATACCGGTATATTTTTAGTGTTATCTAACAATTATCCAGGAACAGTTGACAATATATCCGGATCGTTAATCATGAATAACACATTTCACATGGATTTGCTGATTCAAAGTATAAATACAATGACACTTGGTGTAGTACCCATATTGCGAAGCTATTCAAGTTCGCTCACATCAATTTTATGTTTCACAAAAGCACAAGTCAACCTTCAATCAAACGAGCATTTTGAGGGGGTATTGGTTTTATCAGTAAACAGCATAGAAGCGTACATTACAACTGCTACCCCAATGTTAAATACATCTGAGATAAAAAATGCCTACACTCTACTTTCCGAAGATGCAACCTTTACACATTGCAGGAACATACCATACCCGACACAGAGTAACGCCTGATAACGGTGTAAGTTGTCCTGAATCAATATCAGAAACGGTCACGCCGCGGGTGCAGTGAACTTCTACTCAGCCTTGGTCTTTTCTGTGACAGCAGGCTTATCTGGAGCGGCAGGCTTCGCAACGTTCTCCGCAGTCACGCTCTTCGACTCGGTCTGACCTTGAGCAGATGTTGTTGCCGTTTCTTTTGCAGTTTCAGAATCTGCCTGTGCTGAATCTGCTGTTGTTCCGGTTCCTGCTGCCGAATCTGATTCCGACTTGACTGCTGTCTCGGCCTTCTCACCGTAACCATCACCATACCACCCCCCTCCCTTCAGACTGAACGCTGAAGCAGAAACCATCTTGTGGACAGTACCGGCACACATGGGACACAACTCGACTGGAGCCTCTGAAAACTTCTGACGGAGTTCAAACTGATAATTGCAGGCGCTGCAGCGATACTCATAGACTGGCATATACGTTTCCTTTATCACTACGTAGTCGAAGGTCTTCAGCTGACCATGCTCACCGGTAAAGAGCGGACAGGCCAAGGTGTTTCCCTGCTTGATGGGAGCCGTGGGGTTGTCGGGCTTACCCTTGAGAGCAACCATGCCCTTGAAGGATGCACATTCGGGGATAGTGACCGGCGCATTCTCTGAGTATTAGCAGAATCGGCGGACGGTTTCCATGAGAATATGAAGTAATACTGAATAAACTTTCAGCACTCAGTGGAAATGGGCTTCCTTTGGCTACATGCATTGGTATATCATTGAGCTCATTCAGTGGAATAGATTTGCACGCTATTGACACCATGATGATATCATTAACACGGATGTCACATTCTGAAGGCAACTATAAGGTCGATAGCATTTATCTCGACAATGTCAGCAGTGTTCCTGAACCCTCCACCGTCATTCTCCTCGGTGCAGGTATCAGTTGTTTAGCTCTTGTCAGAAGAAGATCCAAGAAGTAGTAACCGTATTCATCACAAGAATCATATGAACCCTGTCGGATTCACTTCCTTCAGGGCTCTTTCTGGGCCCGTCGCTATTTCAAGTGGGTAGCGCAAAATCGAGTTTGCCCGCAATGAGGTAGGCCATGTTGATCAGGTTCTTCGTGGTTTTGTATCCGCGTGCCCTTCGCTTGGCGGCCTGAATCAGACCATTGACCGCTTCG
>CAIOGM010000176.1 GCA_903857795.1 uncultured Geobacter sp. | reverse complement strand
GGGTTTAGTACGAAGAGTTCCCCATCCCCCTCCTGACCTCCCCCTTGAAAGGGGAGGAACGTAACTGTGAATGATCGGCTCTACAGGTTCTATTTTCGTGAGCTGGATAGTTGCAGAGCAAAAATCTTTTTCTGAAAGTCTCTAGAACCCCGAACCCCGAACCCCGAACCTAGAACCTAGAACCTAGAACCTAGAACCTAGAACCTAGAACCTAGAACCTAGAACCTAGAACCTAGAACCTAGAACCCAGAACCCCGGACCCATGACCCGACGCCGCTGGCTCTTCCACCTTTTGATCCGCTCCCTTTCCCACAGAAAGGGGCGCACCCTGCTGCTCCTGGTGGTTCTGGCCATGGCGTCGAGCCTGGCCACAGCCCTGGGAATCGTCTCCTTTTCCATGGGGAAACGGGTGGCGGCGGAGGTGCGCAAGTACGGCGCCAACCTGGTCGTTCTCCCCGAGACGGCCCGTCTGGACGTGGGGAGCGGTGGGCTCAATTTTGGCGTGGTCAGCGACCCCGCGTATCTGCGTCAGTCCGAGGTGGAGGCGTCCCTGACCAAAAGCGGCCTTATCGCGGAACGCTCCCTGCATCTGGCCGGCGCACTCCGGTTCCGCGATAGCGATCTTCTGGTGGAAGGGGTCGACTTCGGGGAGATTCGCCGGCTCTTCCCCTGGTGGCAGCTCAAGGGGAGCTGGCCGGTTTCCGGTGAGGCGGTGGTGGGGAGCGATCTGGCCCTGCGGCTCCGGCTTAAACCCGGTGATATCATGGAGCTCGGCGGGGAGCTGCCGTTGCGACTCCGGATTTCCGGCATCGTCTCCTCGGGGGGAGAAGAGGATGGACTCCTCTTCCTGGCGCTGCCAGAGCTCCAGCGGGCCCTTAACCTGGAAGGGAAAGTAACTGCGGTCCGGTTGCTGGTCTCTGCCGAAGGGGCGAGTCTCACCTCGCGGGCCGCGCTGCTGCAGCGCTCCCTGGTAGGGGCCAAGGTGACCGAGGTCCGCCAGATCGCCCGGACCAGCGAGGGGCTGCTGGTCAAGGTCAAGCTGCTCATGACGCTGGTGACCGTGGTGGTCCTCATCTCGGCTGGAAGCAGTGTGGCCGGCACCATGAGCACCACGGTGCTGGAGCGGGGCAAGGAGATCGGACTGATGAAGGCCATGGGGGGGAGCCGGTGGGAACTGCTCCGGCTCTTTTCTGCGGAGGCTGCCCTGCTGGGGCTCTTCGGCGGGGTGGCGGGGTACCTCCTGGGGAGCTGTATCGCCCAGTTCATCACGAAGAGTGTCTTCTCCGCATCAGCCGATTTCATCCCTTGGTTCGCACTGGTCTCTCTGGGAGTCAGTCTCTTCCTGGCGTTGCTGGGGAGTCTGGGACCGATGATGTCGGTGTTCCGGCTGGATCCGGTCCGGAGTCTGCGGGGAGAGTAGGCAATTACGAATTACGAATTACCAATTACAACTCGCAACTCGCAACTTGCAACTCGAACCCGCACTCGTAATTCGTAATTCGTAATTGGAATTTAAACAAGGTGGTTTCCCATGGGGTCGATGATCATTGAGACGGAGGGACTCACGAGGAGCTACGGCGATATCTGTGCCTTGAAGCCGCTTAACCTTGAGGTTCCGGAGGGGGAGTGGCTGTCGGTCATGGGGCACTCCGGCTCCGGGAAGAGCACCCTCCTGAACCTGATAGGGGGGCTCGATCGTCCTACTGCCGGTACGCTCAAGGTCGGCGGCGAAGAGCTCCTGGGGCGAGACGAGGACGGTCTGGCCCGTTATCGCCGGGAATTTGTCGGCATCATCTTTCAACAGCATCACCTGGTCCCCTACCTGACCGCGGTGGAGAACGTGATGCTGGCCCAGTACTTTCACAGCGTCCCCGATGAAGCCGAGGCTCGAACGGCACTGGAGCGGGTGGGGCTCGGCCACCGGCTGAAGAACCGTCCCAGTGAACTCTCCGGCGGGGAACAGCAGCGGGTCTGCATCGCCCGGGCCATCATCAACAGCCCCAGGCTCCTGCTGGGGGACGAACCGACCGGCAACCTGGACCACAAGAGCACGGTGATGGTGCTGGAGCTGCTCCGGGAGCTGCGGCTGGAGGAGCGGTTCACCATCATCATGGTGACTCATAACCAGGAGGTCGCCGCCTGGGGGGACCGGACCATCTACCTGGATGACGGTCTGCTGGTCCGTGAAGAGCGGTCGAGCCGCTGATGACCGCCCTGAAGCTCATTCCCCACCTCGTCGCCTGGACGCTTATGGTCCTGCTTCTGCTGCGCGGGTTTCCCGGGCGCGGCAGAGGGGTGACGCTATGGGCGGTCGCCGGCTTTGCAGTGGGGACGGCCGGATACGTTCTCCTCTCCCGAATGCTTCCGGTGAAGATTCCCCTGGAAATTATCCGGGCGACTGTCGGGGTTAGCTTCTTCCTCCTCTGGGTCGTGAGCGTCGGGGCGCTCTACCGGAGCACGGTGAGAGATTTTCCCCTGTTCGGGGTCCAGCGGCTCATGGCAAGCCCCTTTGCCGCCTGGCTCTCGGCCGTGGCGGCCGGCCTGGTGGCCGGTGGCATCTGCGCCTCCCGGCTCCCTGGAATTGAAGGTGCGGCTGCCCAACTCCTGGCCCCACTCCTCCTTGCCCTCACCGGTGCGCTCCTGGTATTCGCGGCCCGCGGCGCCGAACGGCGGCTGACGTCGTCGCTGACAATTCCCCCTTCTTCCCTGCTGGGTGCCCTGGTGGCGCTCCTCCTCTTCTCTTCCTCCTCCATCCTCCTCCTGGATCTCTTCTCCCCCTTGAGCATGAAGGTGATGAAGGGGATTCACGATTTCGTTCATCAGTTCATGGAGTCGATCCTGATTCCGGACCACCTCTTCATCCGCCCTCCAATCTGGAGGGCCATCGGGCTCCTCTTCGGCAAAGAGGTCGGGTTCTGGGGGGGGCTGGTGATCTGGTTCACTCCGGCGATTCTACTGCTCCTCGCGGTACAGTTGGAGCCGCTGCCGTCGGTGGCCCAGATTCGCCAGGGGGCCCAGCGGCGCAGGGTGCAGGCTGCAGCCATTACAACGAAGCGTTATCGCCTCGTGATCCCTCTCCTGGCGCTGACCATCCTGGGCATGGCCGTCTACCAGAGCTCCTTTCCCAACGTGGAATACTGGGACCCCAAGCCGCTGACCATAACTGCGTCTCCCGGCGGGGAGCTTTTCATCCCCCGCAAGGGAGAAGTTCCCCTGGATGACGGCAAGCTGCACAAATACCTTTACAAGGGTGGGGGAAAGGAGGTGCGCTTCTTCGTGCTCACCTCCCCTGACGGGAAGCTGACCGTGGACCTGGACGCCTGCGCCATCTGTAAGCCCGATGGTTATGGCCAGGCAGAGGGGATGGTCATCTGCTACTACTGCAAGACGCTCATCCCCCTGGAGACGGTGGGAAAACCGGGGGGGTGCAACCCGGTGCCGGTGCCGTTTACGGAGCGGGAAGATGGGGTCCACCTTGACGCCGTAACCCTGGTCAACAGTTGGAGTCAGACCGTCCAGGCAACCATCCGCACCGGCAAGGAGATGGGGAAATGAAACGTCTGCTGGCCGCCATCCTGAGCACCGTGGCATCCCGGGCGCTCCCCCCACTGGTCTTCGGCTTTTTCCTGCTGCTCTACATCGGGGTCGCCTTCTTTACCGATGAGACCCTGATTACCCTGATGGCTCTTACCAGGAACTCTGTCATCCTTGCCGCCATTCTGGCCCTGCTCCCGCTCAACGGATTCTGCCGCCTGGTGGCGGAGGCGGCGGCAGAGCTGAAACGGCGCCGGGCTCTGTCCGGGAAGAGTTCACGGGTAGAGCCGGAGCTGTACGATGAGGCCGTGGAGCTGGTAGCTCCCGCCTCGTGGGCAAGAGTGGAGGAACGTCTCTCCTCCGAAGGGTATGATGTGACGTTGGCTCAGGGGGGGCTGCTTGCCGCCCGGCGAGGGGGCACGCTCTTCCCGGTGCGGATGCTCTACCTTGTGGGAATGTGCTGCCTCTTCAGCGGCATCCTCGTCAGCCTGGTGAGCCGTGGCGTCAACCGGCAGGCGGTAGTCGAAGGGGCGCCGTTCCCGACCCCTTCGGGGAACGGCGGCATGGTCGAGAAGATAAGCTACGGCCGGATTTCCGGACTTATTCTGGAGAAGAGCCTGATCATGGAGGTTGCCGGTTCAGACGAGCAGGGGGGGCAGAAATTCGGGATCTATCCACCGGGGCGGTTCCGGGGAGCGTTTGTCTACCCCCGGTATCTGGGGATCGCCCTGTCGTACCGGTTATCTTCACCCGATCTGCCGGGAGGCGCAGAAGAGAGAACCGCGCTCTTGCCGCTCTACCCCCCCGGGAAGGAGGCTGCCACGAAGATCGTCGGAACCCCTTACCGGCTCAACCTGACCCTCGGGAAGTCCCAGGACGGCTCCGATCCCTATGTGACCGGAAAGATGACCTTTCTCTTCAAGTTGCTTAAAGGGCAGGAGCTCCTCCTCACGGGGAGTATCCCCAGCGGCGGCGAGTTCGTCCGCGATGGTTATCGGCTGGCAATCCCCGATTCCCGGCGGATGGTCATGACCGATTTCGTCTACGACTCCGGTGTCCTGCTGATCTGGGTGGCGGGGGTTCTGTGCGCTGCGGCGCTCCTGCTCTGGATTCCGCTGCGCATCTTCTTCCCTCGGAGGGAGATGTTGTTCAAGTCCGAGGGGGAGTTGGTTCGGGCCTTTTCCCGGGCAGAGGGGGGGAGGAAGCGGCACGCCGGGGTATTTCACGAACTGCTGGACCTTCTGGAAGTCAAAGAGAAGAGATAAAGGAGAGAGCCATGGTAACATCGCGGATTGCCTCGGGTTTCTGTCTGCTGCTGTTTGTCTGCGCGGCTCCTGCCGCCGCCGACCAGTATGATGACTGTGTCACCGGCTGTAGCCAGAGTGTTCCCCCCTGTGAAGAGCAGGCCAAGATTGGCGCCGGCAACGTTCAGGAAGAGCAGGATTTGATCGCCGGCTGTGAAAGAGTCCGGTTGGACTGTATTACCGCGTGCCGAGAGGCGGATGTCCCGACCCAGCCGGTAGTTACGCCCCAGGAACCGACACCGGAGCCGCCCCAAGGCCAGTGAACGTGCTAACGAAGTTACGTTTAAACGCGACGATACTGGTAGCTCTATTCGTAGTGACCATGGCTCTCTACTGCAGAGCCGCGTATTTTCCATTCTGCGTCATTGATGATAACGACTATGTGACAATCAATCATCATGTCACATCAGGCCTCTCCGCAGATTCGATTAAATGGGCTTTTACGGCATTCCATGCCAGTAACTGGCATCCGTTGACCTGGCTTTCGCTGATGCTGGATAGCCAGCTGTTCGGCGTCTTCCCCATGGGGTTTCATCTCGTCAATGTTGTTCTTCACGCAGTAAACACCTCCCTGTTATTCTATCTGCTCAACTCGATGTCCGGCGCCGTGTGGCGAAGCGCCTTTGTGGCGGCCTGCTTTGGCCTGCATCCGCTTCACGTGGAGTCTGTCGCCTGGATCGCGGAGCGTAAAGATGTCCTGAGCACCCTGTTCTGGATTCTGACCCTTCTCTATTACAGCGACTATGTGAAACAGGGGAAGCGCAGTCGCTA
The DNA here is from genome assembly GCA_903857795.1 of uncultured Geobacter sp. Taxonomy (GTDB): domain Bacteria; phylum Desulfobacterota; class Desulfuromonadia; order Geobacterales; family CAIOGM01; genus CAIOGM01. Next base: position 10,613 of record CAIOGM010000176.1, on the reverse strand, counting down.
TTTCCTTTCTCTGGCGATGTTTGCTCTCGGCTTGATGGCAAAGCAGATGCTGGTGACGATTCCTCTGATACTGCTGCTGCTGGATGTCTGGCCACTGGAGCGCCTGAACATGCGCTCTTTTTTCGCACAGGGTGAGGGTCACGGAATCCGTCGTTTGAGGGCGCTCCTGCTGGAAAAAATACCGTTCATCCTGCTGGCGATGGCGGCTGCTTTCATGACCGTCTCCGCCCAGAAACCGAGTATGTCCACTCTAACCGACATACCTCTTGCGGAGCGGGTCGCCAACGCACTCTGGGCTCTGCTGCTCTATGTAGAGAAGATGTTTATTCCCTGCGACCTGTCGATCTTTTATCCCCTGGTTTCGGTGCCACTCTGGAAGGCAGGTTTAGCCGGGGTTCTCCTCTGCGCGGCGGTTTTCATCGTCCTGAAACAGCTGAAAGGGCGCCCCTATCTGGCGTTTGGATGGTTCTGGTATCTGATTTCCGTCCTGCCGGTCCTCGGTCTTATTCAGGTGGGGACTCAGTCCATGGCCGACCGGTATACCTATGTACCACTCATCGGTCTGTTTGTCATGGTTGGGTGGGGTGGGGCGGAGCTGTGTGGTAACGTGCCGAAGCTGAAGAAGATGGTCTGTCTGGTTGCGATTGGGTCACTGCTGTTTTTTTCCTGGACAACATGGCGCCAGTTGAGCTGCTGGCATGACAATATGAGCCTGATTCTTCATGCCGTTGAAGTTACAGAAAATAATTCCTTCGCACATTTTACCCTGGGGCTTATGTACGAAGAGCAGGGGATGCCCAGTTTTGCGTATGATGAGTATATGAAGATAGCGAGAAGCGAACCACTGTACCCAGACCCGCAATATCATAATAACTTCGGCTGTATCTTGGCGCAGAAAGGAATGCTGGACGACGCTGTTGAGCATTTCAACTATGCGTTGCGATTGGCTCCTAAGGATAAAAAGGCCAGGGTCAATCTGAATAAAGCGTTGGAGTTGAAGCGGAAAGCTGAAGCAAAGTAAAAGAATCTCAGCCGCAGCATAAAAGAAGCCCCCCTTGGAAAAGGGGGGCTTCTTTTATGCTTAGATTGTCGGGCCTGATGTATCGGACTACTGCACGATCAGCCGTCCCACGGTTGCCGCGCCTTTGCTGACGGTGAGCCCCTTGAGAATGGAGTATCCTGTGGGGGGGGAGCTGTAATTGAGGTCGTACCCTCCCTGGACGATGAGGCCGGTTTTTGCCTGGCCAAGGGTCAGGCTTTCCGGGAAGGTTTGGGCTCTGGCCTTGATGGTGTCGCCGGACTGAGCCGCGGCGTAGGCGGCGGTGAGCGTGTCATAATCGGCTACTTTTACCCCGCCCCGTTCCAGCCGGACCGGTTTGACAACGGCGAAGAGAGCCGTGACCGGGCGGTCACCCAGCATGGTGAGGATGCAGGGGGTGGTACCGCTGCACCAGGCGCCGCTCCATCCGGTGAAGAGTGCATTGGCGCCGTTCTTCCCCTCCAGGGTGACGACTGTTCCATCGACATACGAGTAGGTGCAGGGGCCGCTGTCACAGGAAACACTCGATCCGGGGGTGGTTACCTGCACCGACCCGACGACCGCACTCACTCCACCGTCAAGAGTAATGAAGAGGTTGTGGTTGGCCGGGGGAGGAATAACGGCAAAGGTGGCGGTACAGACCGTCGTGACGGGGAGGGTGACCTGACAGCTCGGGTTTGTACCGCAGCTGCTGCAATCACCGCCCCAGGCGGTGAAGTTGTTGCCGGGATCGGGAGTCGCCGACAGGGTGAGCGGAAACTGGCTCGGGTCGAAGGAAGCTACACAGCTGCCGCTGGGACAGTTGATCGCTGCCGGGGTGCTGACGACGCTCCCCGCTCCCAGGACGCTCACCATCACCTGAGGGGGGGCCGGGGGGGGAGAGAACTTCTGGATCCGGTTGTTGGCGGCGTCCGCTACGAAGAGATTGCCGGCATTATCCATCGAGATCGCTTTAGGAGTGATGAACTCCCCGTTGTTATTGCCACTCCGGCCCACAACCTCCAGCAGGACGCCGTTTCCATCGAACTTCTGGAGCCGGTCGTTGCCGCTGTCCGCGACATAGACGTTGTCTGCCCCATCGACGGAAATCCCCGCAGGGGAATTTAACTGACCGGGATCGGTGCCGAATGCCCCCCACTCCCGGACAAACGTCACGGCGCCCGCGGTTACCGTGAATTTCTGGACTCTGTTATTGTCCCGATCCAGGACATAGACGTTTCCCTTGCTGTCGGCCGCCACGCCGGAGGGGTAGAAGAATTGTCCCGCGGTGCTGCCACTGGTGCCCCACTCTCTCACAAAGGTCGCCGTCGCACCGCTCACCGTGAATTGCTGAACCCGGTTGTTGGCGCCATCGGAGACAAAGACGTTGCCTGCACTGTCTACCGCCACACCGGTGGGGTCGTTGAACTGGCCGTTGACGGCTCCAAGACCACCCCATACGGCCGCGACAGTCGCCGTACTCCCGCTTACCGTAAATTTCTGGATTCGGTTGTTCATTTCATCCACTACATAGACGGCGCCGGCGGAGTCCACCGTCAGCGACGAGGGAAAAGCGAACTTGCCGTTTTCCGGACCGGTTCCTCCCCACTGAAACAGATACCCGCCGTTTCCGTCGTAAGCCATGATACGATCATCAGGGGAATCGGCCACGTAGACGTGGTTGCTGACGGCCCTGTCTACGGCCACTCCCGATGGATAATTGAGCGGGTTAGCTGCTAACGTGTTCCATGAGGCGACAAAGGTCGCGGTGGCGCCGCTTACGGAGAACTTCTGAATATTGCTGTTGAATGCATCCGTAACGTAGACGTTGCCGCCGCTGTCGGCCGCCACACCTGCCGGCTGGGTGAACTCTGCAAGCGAACCCCAGGTGGTGACATACGCGCCGTCGGTGGTGAATTTCAGGATGCGATGGGCGTCTGCCGCATAGAGGTTTCCTCCCCCATCCAGTGCGATTCCCCATGGCAGGTTCATCGAACCGGCAGCGGTCCCCGACGAGTTCCACTGGCTCTTGTACCCGCCGCTTCCGTCAAATTTCTGGATGCGATTGTTGCCGGTATCCATCACATAGACATTCTCCCCGGCCTTGTCCACGGCCACGCCGTAGGGGGATTTGAATTGGCCGTTGCCGGTTCCGCGTCCCCCCCACGTGGTGATGAACACGCCGTCGGCGGTGAACTTCTGGATCCGGTTGTTGAGCGGAAACCCACCTCCTCCGGCCTCGGCCACGAAGATGTTTCCTGAACCGTCCACTGAAAGGCTGCTGGGGGTCTGAAACTGGCCGTTACCGCTGCCGGCACTCCCCCACTTGGTAATGTAGACGCCGTTCTTGTCGAACTTCTGGATCCGGTTGTTTCCGGTATCGGCCACGTAGACGTTTCCTGAAACGTCCACCGCCACTCCCCGTGGGTCGGAGAACTGGCCATCGCCGGCGCCGTTTGTACCCCACACCGTAATCAGCGCCCCACCGGGAGAGAGTATCTGGATCCGGCCGTTGCCGCTGTCCGCGACGTAGACATTTCCGGCGCCATCGACGGCCGCCCCCTTGGGCGAGGCAAAGTCCCATGCCGCCGGCCACTGCAGGGCGTACTGGTAGGCAGGAGAAGCTGACGCGTGGGAGAGTTGGCAGAGAGCTAAGAGGAGGAACAGTGAGAGAAAATACGGAGGTAATCTGAGAAGTTTCATGGTCATCCTTTCGTCTGGTGAGTGGCGATAATTTCGTCCTTTATAGTACACAGATAACACGTTGATTTGGGCGCGGTCAACGGTTTTCCACATGAAATAAGAGGCGCGCTCTGAAGGAAACCTCATCTCTCCCGCATCCGGATGGCATCCAGGAGCGCCTGCGCAGACGCGGCATCCAGGCGCTTCAACCGGCGATACTCTTCATAGGCGAGGGGGCTGTTGCCGCTGAGCAGATAGGTGAAACCCAGGCGATAATGGCTTTCGGCATCGTCGGGGTTGAGCCTGACCGCCTCGCAAAAAGCCGCCATCGCCTCGGAGCTGTTTCCAGCCATCTGGTAGGCGTTCCCCAGGTTCCTAAAGCCGACTGCGCCATCGGGATTGAGCCGGACCGATTCCCGGAAGTGCCGGAGCGCCTCATCGTTACGGTTATGCTGGGAGAGGAATATTCCCATGTTGTTGTGCGCCAGCCAGTTTCCCTCCACCACTGCCAAGGCATGGTCGAACAGCTCATAACTGTTTACCCAGGTGCGAATCTGGGCCACGGTGAGCAGAGAGAGGAGGGCAATCACGATGGTCGCCACCCCGGCTATTGCCGCCCGCAGCCCGAAGCGCCCTTTCACCGCCAACTCCGCCCCCCCCCAGACCACGATCATGAACAGCCCGATGAGCGGTATATAGGTGTAGCGGTCAGCCAGCGCCTGCCCCCCCACCCGGACGAAGCCGATGACCGGAATCAGGGTGATCAGGTACCAGAACCAGCCGAAGAGCAGGTAGGGGCGGCTCTTCCTCTGCAGGAGCACCACTGAGGTCATCCCCGTAAGCAGAGCTATTGCGCCCGCGACCTTGAGCGGAGTAACCGCAGCGCTTTGGAAGGGGTAGAAGAGGGCAAGATCCGTGGGCCAGAACATCATCCCGATGTATTTGATGTAGGAGATAAACGCGTTCCCGCCATGGAGGAGGATGGATCCGCCGTCCAGTTGGAACAGCGCCCTGACCGAGGCATGGGCCCGGAGGATGACCAGGCTTGCCGCTCCGGAGAGTGCGAGCAGGGGGAGTTTTTCAATCAGGAGCAGCCTGATCCCACCCTTCTCCTGGCGGTTCAGCGGCCAGTAGTCCATGAGGAGCAGGATCAGCGGGAGGGTCACCAGCATCTGCTTCGCCAGCAGTCCCAGGGCGAGCAGGAGGAAGACGGGGAGATACCTGCCCAGGGAAGGGGTCCGGGCGTATCGTATATAGGCTCCCATGGTCAGGAGCCAGAAGAGGGTAGAGAGGAGATCCTTGCGCTCGGCTATCCAGGCCACCGACTCCACGTGCAGGGGGTGGAGCGCGAAGAGGAGCGCCACGATCAAGCTCCGGCCGATGAATCCCGTCAACCGGTAGAGGAGGGCGCAGAGAAGCAGCGAGTTTACCGTGTGCAGGAGCAGGTTTGAGGCATGGTGCCCCAGCGGGTTCAGGCCGAACAACTCCACGTCGAGCATATGGGAGAGCCAGGTGAGGGGGTGCCAGTTGCCGGCGTGGAAGGTGGTGAAGGCCCAGAAGAACCCCTTGAGGGTCAGCCCCTGGCGGACCACCATATTCATGGTGACGTAATCGTCATCATCGAAATCGATGAACCCGTTCTGCAGCACCGGCCAGTAAACGGCGATGGTCACCACGGCGATGAGGAGCAGGGCCAAGGGGAGACGCCACTTTGCAACGCTTTCATCCCGGGTGCCGATAAAGAGTTTCTCAAGATATGTCATCAATAAGGTCCTCGTTCTACAGAAACTATTATTGCGGCAGCCGGCTGAACCACTCCGGGGTGGCATGCATGAGGAACCAGGGGAAGTCGTACGCAATGAAGAGCAGGGCCGTTACCAGAGCAACCATCAACCGGAGCTGTGCGTTGCCGAAGAGGCTCAGCAGGTACCGGCAGAAGAGGACTGTACAGGGGGCGAGCACGGGGAACAGATAGCGGCCGTATACGGTGAGACTGGGTTCTCCGTAGAGACGATAGGATTCATAATTGAATTCATACATGATGAATCCGGCATAGAAGAGGGCGATGGTCATGAGTGCCGGTGGTAGCCACCCATCCTTTGGTCGCCACCGGATGATAAAACCGAGCGCCGAAGCTCCCAGGAGCAGATAGAGCGGGATCAGCCATGCCTCGTCCTTGTACAGTTGCAGGTGAGCCTTGAGTCCGACGGTGGTGATCAGCATGAACCAGGACCATTTTTTAAGATACTCCAGTGGGCCAAGCCAGAGGGACGGGTTCTGCTTCATCTTTTCATAGTTCATCAGCAGGTAGAACGTGTCGGCCTTGTCACCGGGATGGTTGATCTCCCCGGCCAGGATCACGGCGTCCATGTATGAGATCCTCCCCTCCTTGTACTGGGTGAAGATCTTTCCGCGGGCATCCAGGCGATACTCCATGGCTGCAGTGGTGGAGATGACCGCTTCCATGGAGGGGTTCAGGCTGCCGTAACGGAGATAATTTCCCGCGTAAAGGTGAAGGGTGAACCCTGCCACGATGAGGAGCGAAACGGCCGCAAGCCGGCCGGCGAGTGAGGCTTCCCGGAGCTGTCGCCGGATCGCTGCAGGGAGCAACCACAGCCGCTTCGCTTCGTGGACGACCAGCAGGACGCACAAGGCAAGAGCCAGGGGGAGGAAGGTTACCTTGGTCAGGGTTCCGGCCAGCTGACAGAGCAGCGATCCGACCAGCAGTCCCCCCGACCTTTCCCGGAAGAAGGCGAAGAGGTAATAGATGGAGGCGGCGGCCAGCAGATTGGTCAGGTTGTCGTAGGAGATGGAGGAGGAGAGCAGGGAGAACATGGGAATATTGGTCATGACGACTACCAGCAGCAGCCGGGTGAGCCGGTCATCGGTCAGCAGTCGCAGCAGGCGCACCGCATACCAGACGGTGCCGAAGGCGAGGGGGATATTGAGCAGGCGGAGGAACAGCAGGTCGGGGAGGCCGAAGAGATTGAGGTGAAGCAGTTTCCCCATGATCCAGTAGTAGAGCCAGGGAATGTTGGTGGCCAGGCCGTACTGGTAGGTCGCGGCTGAATTTTCCGGAAGCAGGAATACCTTGGAAAAAACCGTGCAGAGTCCCGCGTGGGTGACCTCGTCGGGGGGAACAGCCGGCGAGATGGCCAGGGCGAAAAAGAGCAAACGCCCTCCGAAATATCCTGAAAGAAGCCACAGCAGCCATCTCTCACATGATGCGGAGATGTTGAATCTTGTACTCTTTGCGGGGAGGTCTCCCGGTGATTCCTTTATGGGTTGCTGCTGTTGGTTTGGTTGGAATTCCTGGGGGATCATGGCTGCCTTTGTCAATCTCCGGTTCAAATTGACTGGTTCGCTACGGTTGGATTACGCGCATTAGGCTGCGAGGTCAGGAGTGAGATGCATCTCCTTAAAATGGGTCTCAGGTTAACATTTTCGGGTAAAATAGTCAATTTTGTGGTGCATTTTTAGAGAAAGCTTGATAAATTGTGAAAAAATGCGGAGGTGTGTTGTGGGTAAAAGGATGAAATTAGTTGTCGTCGTGATGATGTCACTGCTGCTGTTCGGTTGCGGGAAGGAGCAGGATAAACTTGTCGTCAGTTACTGCAAGGCTATTGAAGCCGGCAAGCTTGATCAGGCCGTGTCGTTTCTTTCCAAGGACGCCAAGCAGGTGCTGGAACGTTCGGGAGGCAAATCACTCTTGACCGCATCGGTAAGCGAATTTAAACAGCGAAAAGGTATTAAGGGCATCGATATCACAAAAAGCACTGTCGCCGGTGATAAGGCAACTGTAGAATTGCTTTATCGTTTTAACGACGGTTCAACCGTCAAGGATTCTTATCCGCTGGTGAGAGAGAATAGTGTCTGGAAAATATCAAACTGAAAATAACCGCTAACGTTAGGAGAGGATTTAAAAATGATCAAAAAAAATACCGCTGCTGTTTTTATGCTTTTTATGCTGATAGGTGCGCTGGATGGCCAGGCCGCCAATTGGGTGAAAAATGAAGTAGATATTCCAAACAAAAGTGTCGATTCCAACTATTATGATGCCGATACCGTCAAGGTAAGTGGAAAGACTTTGTCATGGACTGAAAAATTCGTATTGACGGATTTCGGTAAAAAATATTACACGAAACATCTTGCTGAATACCAGGTATGCAAGAGTAACATCGCTAAAAAAGGCGAAGTCGCATATCATCAGATAGATTTCGAAATTAAAGAAGGGAAGTTCAGGACGGTGGCAAAAAGAAATTACAATAAGAGTAATGAATTACTCTGTAATGATGGTGATATGGGGACAGAATTCAATAAAACATGGAGCGAAATTGGATATCAATCACCGGTGTATTTCCGCTATTCTGAACTGGTGGGGAAATTCAATTTGGGAAATATCTGACGGCATAGCTGTTATGCTCCGCCCACAGCAGTCGGGGACGACTTCCGGCTGCTGTGGGTTATAGCCGGTCAAACTCTTCAATCAGGTCAACCAGCGAACTCCACGACATCTGCTCCGCGGCAAGCGCCTGGATATTCCCCGGAAAGTCAACCTGCCGGTTGTTTGAAAACCATTCAATTCCCTCCGCAAGCGCCCGGGCGCTCCCGGGCTCCACGAGCTTTCCCGTGGCGCCGTCCATGACGACCTCAGAAAATCCCCCCACATTGGTGGCCAGCACCGGTTTCCCGTAGCCGTAGGCGGTGGCTATGACGCCGGAGGTCAGCGTCCTCCGATAGGGAAGGACGATCAGGTCGGCCCATGCAAAAAAGCGGCTCATCTCATCGTCGGTGACGTATCGGTCCGTTATTTCCACCCGGTCTGAAATGCCGAGCTTGGCCATGAGCCTGAGGTACTCGTCCTTGCCGTTCCAGAACTCACCGGCGATCTTCAGCGAAATGTCACGCTCTCTCAGGATGGCGACAGCTTCCAGCAGGAGGTCGAGCCCCTTGTAGAGGCGGACGAAACCGAAGAAGAGGAGGTGCAGCTTGTCGTCACTCCTGACGCAGGGAGCGGCGTCGTAGGTGAAGAGCGGCAGGAGCTGTTTCCGGAGTGTGGCGGTGGGGTTGAAGGCCTGTAGTTGCCGCATCTCCTGCGTGGAATGGACGATCAGGTGATCGGCTCTAGCGAGGAGCAGCCTGGTGAGGAACTTCTTGAGCGGATTAGCTTCGTGCTCGAACACGTTGATGCAGAGGACGACGACCCGTATCCCTCTCCTTTTCAGTGCCCAGAGCAGGTAGAGGTACATGGGGGTCCAGTACGCCACCCACCAGGGGATGATCACCGTCTCCGGCTTGAACTCGCGGATCTTCTCCACTGTCTGTCGCCAGGAGAGCGGATTTACGGAGTCGAGGTCAAAGGTGAGCCGTGCAAACCGGGCGAGGATCTGCTCCCTCTCCACGGCCGGGTCGGTCTGGCTCTTCCTGCCATAGAGAATCTTCGGGTACTGCCGCCGGTAGCTCACCAGCAGCAGTTCATGCCGCTTCTCCAGTTCCTGGGCCAGGGCGTAACAGTATTTGGCAATTCCCCCCCTGAACGGGGGGATGGGGCCGATGAGGCAGACTCTCATGCTACTCTTGTCTCCCCGTCATGATCTCCATCCGGTTCTTGAACAGTTTTCGGAAATTCTCACGATTGAGCAAAGCCAGGTCGTTTTTCCTGATCCCCCGGTTCAGCCAGAGGGAGCGGAGCAGGGTGCAGATCACCGTTGCCGTAACCAGCAGCGGCTTCGTTTCGGCAAGGAATGCCGGCACTCTGGAGCGGCAGAGAGCATCACAGGAGTTGTAGACCCTGGTCAGCGGCGCCCAGCCAAACTGCTTCAGCGTCAGGTTGAGCGCCTCCTCGCAGTTGGCGAAGAGGGTCTCATCACTGACGGTCTTGGAATCCGGATGGAGCCGATATATTGAGAGGACACGGGGAAGATAGGAGCAGGGGCAGCGTCTGCCGATCCTGAGCCAGAGGTCGAAATCCATGGCGAACCGGAGCGTCTCGTCCAGGCCGCCGACTTGGGTGAATATGTCTCTCCGGAAGAAGGTGGAGGGTTGGCAGATGAAGTTGAACCAGGCGAGTCTGTCGAAGTCGAACGGTTCGGTCCGGTATCGGCCGATGACTGCACCCTCTGTATCGCAGTAGTGGGCGTCGCCGTAGAGCAGTCCGGTCTCCGGATGATCATGAAAAAAGAGGGTGGCTGCCTGGAGTGTGCCGGGAAGGTAGAGATCGTCGGAGTTGAGCCAGGCGAGAATCTCACCCTTTGCCATCCGGAATCCCTTCATGAGTGCGTCGCTCTGCCCCCGGTCTTTCTCGCTGAGCCACCGATAGGTTATGCCTCGACATGCCACCGGCCATGCTCCCTGGTTCAGCAACTCCTCGTACTGCCTGATGATGTCGACGGCATTGTCGGTTGAACCGCCGTCGATGATGAGGTAGTCGATGCTAAAGTCGCCGGACTGACTGATGACGCTCTCGATGGTTTGCGCGAGGAATTTACCCTGATTAAAGGAGGGGGTGACGATGGAGACGATGGGAAACTGTTTCATGAAGGCTTCTAGTCCTTGAGCGCTCGTGCGTACCCCGTTATTACCTCGCTTTGGCTGATCAGTCTAGTAAAAATGCAGGACCTCTCTTCCCAATCGCAAAGTCCGAGATGTGGCGTTCGCCTCTCAAACGAATCAAAATCAGCACACGGATGGCACGGATCTTACGGATAAAAGCGGATCAATCTATTCGGATGTTCTTGAAACACACAGAATACCAAGGTGAGGTAGCTATCTTTGCTATAGTTGATGGCAGTATTCTTGATGGTTCGTTGCCGAATGCCAAGAGGAAAATGGTTGAGGTATGGATTGACATTCACCGTGAAGAGTTGCTTGCCGACTGGCAGCTTGCGGTCGAGGGCTCTACGGTTTATAAAAT
>CAIOGM010000175.1 GCA_903857795.1 uncultured Geobacter sp. | reverse complement strand
CCGGGGTGGCAGCTCTGCAGATAGATCCGGCCGCTCTGGTCGTCGAAACGGAAGACCCCGGCGGTGCTGATGACCGCCGATGGACCGCCGCGATAGGCGCTGCCGTACAGCTCCCGGCGATGGACGAACTCGCCGCCGGGCCACCGCTTCACCCGCCAGCCGGGGCTGGTGATGTAGCTGACGTTGGGGGTGAAGCGCCGCTTCTCATGAACCATGATGAAGACGGTCCTCTTGGCGAAGGAGTTGATGTCCGGGTTGCCGCCGCTCCCCGTGAGCCGAAGCTCCGGGTTCAGGTAGTCACCGATGCAGGTGGTGTTCACGTTGCCGTATTCGTCCACCTCGGCCCCCCCCAGAAATCCCAGGTCCACATACCCCCGCTGGGCGATGGAGAAGGCGTCGTAGAGTCCCGAGGAGCGGGAGGCCCCCATCTCGCAGCGGGCGTCCCCCACGGAGGTGGGGATCTCGGGGGGACGGCCGTCCAGGGTGCCGGCCTCGAAGATCAGCTTCAGATTGGGTGCGTGGCTCTTCTGGGCCAGCATGATGGCCACCATGGGGAGGCCGGTGCCGGCGAAGACGATCTCGTTGTCATGGACCTCCCGGGAGGCCGCGCAGCAGAGGAGATCGGCCAGGCCGAACTCTTCAGGATTCGCATAGTCGATGGCCATGGTCAGTTCCCCCCCTTGTTGCGCACGCTGTAGTTGAGCGCCGTGTTGGCCCGGAGATTCAGCATCCGCGGCCAGCCGAGCTTCTCCAGGTAGCTCATCTGGTCATGGCCGAAGATCCACTCTTTGGCGAAATCGTCGAACCCCTCCTGGGTCCGGGTCCGGCCGTAGAACTCCTTGAGCAGGGGGCCGTCCACGTCGTAGCGGCCGAACATCCCGGTGGGATGTGCGCCGAAGGGGCACTCCAGAATGTGGTCCACCTCGAAGGTGGCGATGGTGTTCCGGTCGGCCTCTCGTCGGAGGTACTCCTCGGGGACGATCTCCTCGGCCATGACGATGGTGATGTCGGCGGTCCGGGCGACCTCCGGATCGGAGTAGTACTGGCCGCTGACCCGCACCGTCCCCTCTTCCCCCACCTGCTGGACGCAGAGGATCGCCACATCCACCTTGGCCGCCGGGACCAGCACCTGGGCGCCGGCGCCGAAGAACGGGTCCTCGGTGAAGACATACTTCTGCTTTGCTATCCTCTTCCCGTCCCGTAAACCGGCCCGCCCCAGCATGTCGTACTCCGGGTTGTGAATGTCGGTTCCCAGTGCTGTCTGGGTGACGGCATAGGGGGCGCCACTGGCGCCGGCGGTGAAGCGGAACAGCATCTCCGCATGGCTGTAATCCTCGACGATGATCTCTTTGGCGCCGACCTTCCGGGAGACGTTGGCCCCGTACTTGCCGTAGAGCTCATGCCCCACCCAGCACGACTCCCAGATCTCCACGCAACCGGCCCCCACCAGGAACTCGGTCTGAGGGCCGCCGTTGACCTCGATGAGGTGGAGCCCCGTGCGCCGCTGGCGGATCAGCTCATAGACGATGGCGAAGGGGCGCCGCCAGATGGTGAAGCCGGAGAAGGTGAGGCTGGAGCCGTTTTTGACGATCTCGGCCGCCTGCTGCAGGGTGATCCGCTTGCTCGCTGCCATGTGGGCCTCCTTTATATCCCTGTTAAAAAGCAGGGGTCTTCCTCCGTGTCTCAGTGTCTCAATGGTGGATTGTTGTCATGAAAAAGTCCGGAGGATCTCCCGGGCGATGATGAGCCGCTGGATCTCGCTGGTCCCCTCGTAGATGGTACAGATCCGGGCGTCTCTCGTATACCGCTCCACCGGGAAGTCGCGGGTGTAGCCGTACCCCCCCAGCAGCTGGGTGGCGGCGTAGCAGGCCCGGTTGGCCGCCTCGGTGGCGTAGAGCTTGGCCATGGACGCCTCCTTGCCGAACGGCTTCCCCTGCTCTTTCTTGAACGCGGCGTTCATGAGGAGCAGCCGGGCCGCCTCCAGCTCGGTGAAGGAGTCGGCGATTATCCACTGGAGCGCCTGGAAGCCGCTGATCTTCTGCCCGAACTGGCTCCGCTGGGTGGCGTACCGGGTGGCGTACTCCATGGCCGCCAGCCCGATCCCCAGCCCCAGGGAGCCGATACCGATCCGGCCGCCGGCCAGCTCCCCCACGGCGATCCGGAAGCCGTCGTTGAGCCTTCCCATGAGCGCTGTGGCGGGGACGCGGCAGTTGTCGAAGAGGAGCTCGTTGGTGGCCGAGGCGTGCTGCCCCATCTTCTTCTCTTCCCTGCCGATAATGAGCCCCGGGCTCCCCGCCTCCACCAGGAAGCAGCTGATCCCCTTCCCCTTGGGCGCCTCCCGGTCGGTGACGGCCCAGACCACGAAGAGCCCGGCATAGGGGGCGCTGGTGATGAAGAGCTTGGCGCCGTTCAGGACGAAGCCGTCGCCGTCGGCCACCGCCTGGGTCGTCATCCCCGAGGGGTCGGAGCCGGCGCCGCTCTCGGTGAGGGCGAAGCTCCCGGCGGCGTAGTCACCGGAGCAGATCCTGGGGATGTAGGCCCGCTTCTGCTCCTCGGACCCCACCGCCTGGATTACCTCGCAGACCATGTTGTTTACGGAGAGGGTGACCGCCGTGGAAGCGCAGCTCCGGGCGATCTCGGTCATGGCCACGCTGAAGGCGATGACCCCGGCCTCGGAGCCGCCGTAACACTCCTTCACGTTGAGCCCCATGAACCCCAGCTCCGCCAGCTTCTTAAGGTTGGCGAGAAACGGGGTCCGGTCATCCCCCTGGTCGAGTTGTGCCGCCACCGGTTCCAGTTCAGCCCTGGCAAAGTCCCGGGCGGTCTCCTGGATCAGCTTCTGCTCTGCGGTGAGATCGAGATCCATGGTTGCCTCCTTGTGAGGTCTACTTCGCCAGCCGGGCGGTCAGGGCCGGGACGAACTGCAGCAGGTCGGCCACCACGAGGAGGTCTGCCACCTCGCCGATGGGGGCCTCCTTGTCCTTGTTGATAGCCAGAATGAACTCCGACTTCTTCATCCCCGCCAGGTGCTGGATGGCGCCGCTGACCCCGCACGCCACATAGAGCTTGGGACTCACGCTCTGACCGGTGGTCCCCACCTGGTGACCGTGAGGCACCCACCCGGCGTCCACCACCGGACGGCTCGCCCCCAGTTCCCCTCCCAGGGCCTTGGCCAGGGCCGCGATGAGCGGCACATTCTCCTTCTTCCCGATCCCCCGGCCGGCGGTGACGATGACCTCGGCCCGGGTCAGATTCAGCTCTTTTGCTTCCGCCGGTTCGTACCCCATGAACTCCAGGGAGCTGCTCCCCGCCGTCTCCATCCTGATGATGGTGGGTGAGCCGCCGGGTTGCAGCTGCGGAAACGCTCCGGCCTGGATGGTGAGGACGCAGCTTGGGGTCGCCGGCTTCACGGTACGCCGCATCTTGCCGTTGCAGCAGCCGACCTCGAACCCCTCCTCCCTGATCCCGATGATCTCGGAAACCTGGGCCGCTTTCAGCCCCGCCGCCACCCGGGGGGCCAGGTCCCAGCCGTAGGAGGAGTGGAGGAAGACGACGCAGTCGGCACTCTCCCTGGCAACGGCCTCCAGAACCAGCTGCGTGTGCAGTTCCGGATTGTATTCGCCGTACTGCGCGGCGTCGGCCAGATAGAGGGTCCCAACCCAGGCGGGGAGTCGGCTGTCGGAGCCGACCAGCAGCAGGGCTGTCTCCGCCCCCAGCTGATCGGCAAAGCCGAACAGTTCATAGGTGGTGTCGAGAAGGTTCCCTTCCCGGTATTCGCCGACGAGCAGTGCTTTCATGTTCGACTCCTTATCTCAGTACCGCGGTTTTCTCTTTGAGGATGCCGATGACCTGCTCCACCAGGGTTGACACGTCCCCCTCCAGGACCATGCCGCTCCCTTTCCTCATGGGCGGATGGAAGCTGACCGTGGCGGCCACCGGTCCCGTGGCGAGGAGTTCCGCCACCGGGATCACGAGCAGCTCCTTCCTCTTGGCCTTCATGATGTTGGGGAGGGTGGGGTAGCGCGGCACGTTGAGCCCCAGCTGGCAGGTGACCAGGGCCGGGAGTCTCAGCTTCACCACCCCCTTGATCCCCCCCTCCAGCTCCCGTTTGGCGATGACATACTCCCCGTCACAGGCGAACCCCACCAGGGTGGTGCTGCAGGAGATGCCGAGGAGTTCGGCCACCAGTACCCCCACCTGGGCCGAACCCCGGTCCTGGGACTGCATGCCGGTGAAGATCAGGTCGAACCCTCTCCCGCCGGCGAAGGAGGCGATGATGGAGGCGATCTGCCACGGGTCCCTGAGGAGCGCGTCAGGGTCCGCTATATGCACCGCCCGGTCGCATCCCATGGCCATGGCCTTCTTGAGCGCCTCGCCCACCCGGTCGGGGCCGATGGAGAGGACCGTGACATCGGCGGCGTCCCCCAACTGCTCCCGGAGCCGGACCGCCTGCTCCACGGCGTATTCGTCGTATTCGTTCATCCTGAACGCCAGATCGGCTTCGTCATACCAGAGCTTGCTGCCGTTGGGTTTGAACCGGGACTCAAGGTCCGGGACCTGCTTGATGCAGACAAGAATTTTCATAAAACCTCCAAGAGCAAGTTACAGGGATATACAGGATGGAGAGGATAAAAGCCGGAGTCTGTTTGCTGTGATCCAGCTTATCCTGTTATCCCTGTTAATTCGGGTTTCTCAGCCTCCCGGCCACGATCTCCGCCAGGTCCTGCACCCGGAGCTCACCCTCGACGCCGCCGGTCTTGATGCCGTCTTCGAACATGGTGAGACAGAAGGGGCAGTTGGAAACCAGGAGCGGGGCGCCGGTGTCGTGGGCCATCCTGACCCGCTTCTCGCTGATCTTGGTCCCGAGCTTCTCCTCGGCCAGGATCCTCCCGCCGCCGGCGCCGCAGCAGAAGCTGTCGTAGCCGTGCTGTTCCATCTCTATGAGGCGCCCCCCCGCCTGCCGGAGCAGCTCCCGCGGCTGGTCGATGATGTCCAGGTACCGCCCCAGATAGCAGGAGTCGTGGTAGGTGAAGCTGAATGGTTCAGGGGTGAGCGTCAGCTTCCCCTGTTCCAGGAGCCGGTGGACGAAGGTGCTGTAATGCTCCACGGGGACCTCCAGTCCCAGCTCCCGGTAGTCCCGCCCCAGGGTGTTACAGCAGTGGGGGCAGGTGGTGACGATCCGCTTGACCCCGTATCCGTTGATCAGCTGGATGTTCTCTTGAGCGGTCATCTGGTAGAGGTATTCGTTGCCGAGCTTCCTGACCGGTTCGCCGCAGCACTTCTCCTCCTTCCCCAGGATGCCGACCTTGATCCCGGCGGCGCTGCAGATGGTCAGGAAGTTCCTGGCGACTGCGCGGTTGCGCTTGTCGAAGGAGGCGTAGCAGCCGACGAAGTAGAGGATGTCGACGTCGCTCTCCTGGGAGAGGAGGGTGACGGGAAGCCCTTCGGCCCAATCGCCCCGGCCGGCGTAGGCCAGACCGAAGGGGTTGCCGTTGACCTCGATGTTACTGGTGGCGGTCCTGACCTCGTCGCCGGGGAAGGCCCCCTCCATGAGGGTGAGAGTCCGGCGCATCTCAATGATCTTGTTGACCTGTTCGATGTTCGCCGGGCAGATCTCCTGGCAGCTCCGGCAGGTGGTGCAGGCCCAGAGGGCCTCCGGGGTGACCTTCTCCACCAGGCTCCCCTCAGGGTTCAGCTCCGCCAGCTCTCCCACCTGCCGAACTACCTTCATGGGGGAGAGCGGCTTGTCGGTGGTATGGGCCGGGCAGCGCTCCTGGCAGCGGGCGCAGGAGGTGCAGGCGTCGGCGTCGAAGAGGTCCTTCCAGGTGAGGTCGGCGATCCGGGCGGCCCCGAACTGTTCGATGCTCTCGTCTTCCAGGTTGATGGCAGCGAGCGTCCCCTTGGGCTCGAAGGGGGCGAAGAAGGCGTTGGCGCTGGTGGTGACGATGTGGCGCAGCTTGCTGTAGGGGATCATGCAGAAGAAACCGAGCACCAGGGTGAAGTGGAACCACCAGAGGAGCTGATGAACGGTGCGGATGGAGTCGTCGCCGTAGGGGACGAAGAGCCGGGCCGCCAGGAGCCCCCCGGGGGAGAAGCGGGCCAGGTCGGGATTCTGCCGGAGCTCCGTGGCCGCCATCCGGGCCCCTTCCATGAGGAAGCCGGTGATGAGGATGGTGAAGAGGAGCAGGTGAATCCGGTAGTCGTCGTCGACGATCTCAAGCCCCTTGGGTTTGAGGGCGAAGCGCCTGAAGAAGAGCCCGGCCAGCATGAACAGGGCGAGGAGTCCCGCCAGGTCCATGACCAGGGAGAAGCCCCGATAGAAGTCGCCGGAGAGGAGGTTCACCCCCATGAGCGGGGTGAAGAAATCGGCCTGGAGCATGATCAGCAGTGTGCCGCCGAAGAGCGTCAGGAACCCCCAGAAGAAGAGGGCATGGGGAACTCCCCCCCCCTTGACCCGAGAGACCTTGAGCTGACCGAAGATCTCTGAGACTGCCCGTTTGACCCGTTCGTCATAGCGGTCGAACCGGTCCAGCGGTTTCCCCTGTCGCCAGAGGCGGAGTCGTTGCCAGAATCCCCAGAGCAGTACGGCGAAGGCTCCGAAAACCAGTATATACATGGGGAGCACCACCCCATGACCCACATTCCAGTAGATTTCCCGTGTCGCGTCCATGGGAGCCTCTTCTGTTACGCCAGCAGCATCTTGGAGATGACCACCCGCTGCACCTCGTTGGTTCCCTCGTAGATCTCGGTGATCTTGGCGTCCCGGTACATCCGCTCCACCTCGTAGTCGACAATATAGCCGTAACCGCCGTGGATCTGCACCGCCTCCTTGGTGACGAAGATGGCGGCCTCGGAGGCGCACATCTTGCACATG
>CAIOGM010000174.1 GCA_903857795.1 uncultured Geobacter sp. | reverse complement strand
GCCAGCGTCATAACGCTGGTAACCTTCGCCCTGTCTCTGGCCGGCCTCAACAAGGAGTCGGCCTGGTTTACCGGCGCCGTCTCCATCTGGCTCTGGCTGACGGTACTCTTCGCCACCTTTGCCGAGGCGTTGGCGGAAGGTCGCGGCAAGGCCCGGGCAGCGTCGCTGCGCAGGTCGCGCACCGACGTGACCGCCAAGCTCCTGAAGAAGCCCGAGTTCGGCAGCGACTTTACCCTCGTGGGGGCCAGTGAGTTGCGCAAGGGTGACCATATCCTGGTGGAAGCGCCGGAGATGATCGCCGGAGACGGCGATGTGGTTGTCGGCGCGGCGCTGGTGAACGAGGCTGCGGTGACCGGTGAGTCGGCACCGGTGGTGCGAGAATCAGGCGGGGACCGGAGCGCCGTCACCGGCGGCACCGAGGTTATCGCCAACGCCATCATCGTCCGGATCACCGCCAACCCGGGCGAGACCTTCCTTGACCGGATGATCTCTCTCATTGAGGGGGCCAAGCGGCGCAAGAGCCCCAACGAGGTCGCCCTGGAGGTCCTGTTGGTCGCCCTGACCGCGGTCTTTCTGCTGGTCTGCGCCAACATCAGCCCACTTTCCATCTACAGCGTAAAATCCGCCGGCCAGGGAACCCCCATCTCACTCACCATTCTGGTGGCGCTCTTCGTCTGTCTTGCCCCCACGACAATCGCGGCGCTTCTCCCTGCCATCGGCATCGCGGGGATGGACCGTCTCTTCCAGAAGAACGTCATCGCCCTCTCCGGCCGGGCCATCGAGGCTGCCGGAGACGTGAATATTCTCCTGCTGGACAAGACGGGTACCATCACCCTGGGGAACCGTGAAGCAGTCGCCTTTGTCCCCGTGGGAGGGTACACGGAGAAGGAACTGGCTGAGACGGCCCTGATGGCATCCCTTGCCGACGAAACCCCGGAAGGGCGAAGCATCGTTCTGCTGGCGACAAAGAGTTACGAACTCAAACCGAAGGCTCTCCCTCCGGATACCGAGATCATCGCCTTCAGCGCCGACACTCGCCTCTCCGGGGTCAATACGGGGGGGATGCAGTACCGGAAAGGGGCGTCCGATTCAACCATTGCCTTCGTGAGGCGCCTTGGCGCACGAACCATTCCCGACACTCTTGAGGATGTGGTGGACAGGATCGCCCGCGGCGGGGCGACACCGCTGGTGGTCTGCCGCGATAGCGAGATCTTCGGGGTCATCAACCTGAAGGACATCGTCAAGGGGGGGATTCAGGAACGGTTCCAGCAGCTCCGGAGCATGGGGATCAAGACCATCATGGTTACCGGGGACAACCCGCTCACCGCCGCCGCCATTGCCGCCGAGGCTCAGGTGGACGACTTCCTTGCCCAGGCAAAGCCCGAGGACAAACTCCGGCTGATCAGGGAGTATCAGGAGGCCGGCTACATGGTGGCCATGACCGGCGACGGCACCAATGATGCGCCGGCCCTGGCCCAGGCCGACGTGGCGGTGGCCATGAATACTGGCACCCAGGCTGCCAAGGAGGCGGCCAATATCATCGACTTGGACAGTAACCCCACCAAGCTTCTGGATATCGTGGAGGTTGGGAAGCAGATCCTGATGACCCGTGGGAACCTCACCACCTTCAGCATCTCCAACGATATCGCCAAGTACTTCGCCATCATCCCGGCCATGATGCTCTCCATCTACCCTCAGTTGGGGATACTCAACGTCATGCACCTGGCCACCCCATCCAGCGCGATCCTCTCCGCGGTCATCTTCAATGGGGTCATCATCCCCCTGCTGATTCCTCTGGCCCTGAAGGGAACCAAATTCCGTCCCATGCCGGCCGAAAAGCTCCTTATCCATAACCTTCTCGTCTACGGAGTGGGCGGCATCATAGCGCCTTTCGTGGGGATCAAGGCCATCGATCTGCTGGTGGGGCTGTTACTATCGTAGGGACACGGCGCGCCGTGTCCGAAACGGAGGCAAAATCATGAAAGAACTTAAGAGCGCCATCCTGATGTTCATCACTTTCAGCATCATCTGCGGCGGCATCTATCCGCTTGCCGTCACCGGAGTCGCGTATATTCTCTTCCCCGGAGAGGCCAAGGGGAGCTTCATGACCGATACCAGCGGAAAAGTAACCGGTTCGTCGCTCCTGGGACAGCCATTCTCCGCGCCCGAATACTTCTGGCCCCGTCCCTCGGCGTCCACCGATTTCGGCTACAACCCCATGGGCTCCGGTGGTTCCAATTCCGGCCCCACCAATCCCGACTACCTTAAAACCGTAGGAGATCGGATCAAGACGCTTCGTGCCACGGGCATTGCCGGCCCCATCCCCTCTGAATTGGTTCAGGCTTCCGCCAGCGGACTCGATCCCCACATCTCCCCGGAAGCGGTCCGATTGCAGATCCCACGGGTCGCCAAGGCCCGCGGCATTTCCCCGCAGGAACTGAGCGCAGTTGTGGCTAATTTCACCTCTGACCGTCAATTCGGTTTTTTGGGAGAACCGCGAGTAAATGTGCTAGAGCTGAATCTCAGGCTGAATACGTTAAACAAACGATGATCCTCCGGAGGGAACCCATGAAACTCTACCTTATATTTGCATCACTCTGCATGGCGACGGCGGCACACGGGGTTTCCTACCCACTCCAGACGCCAAAAGCCACCTCACCCGAGGATTACACCGTAATCGAGGGAATGAGGCTCCAGGATGCGCGCGGTGCCAGCACACCCCCGTCAATTCCAAAATCATGGAAATTGATTGCCGTTTCCAGTGGTGATAAGTCAAATTCCAGTAATCTCTGGTTTCAGGATGCTGACGGCTCCGTCTACCTGCTCCAGGGACTCATCTCCCAAAACGGTCTCACCATTCACGAGAATCTGTTCAAGATTCCCGCGAAGTGATGGTTCGTACTGCTCTTACTACTTATTCCGGTACGTTGCATGACCGATGATAACGACAATCGCCCCGATCCCGAGGCCCTGCTGAAGTTGATCCGGACGGCCGAAGCAGAACCCGGTTCCCGGCTCAAGATCTTTCTGGGATATGCCGCCGGTGTGGGAAAGACCTACGCCATGCTGGAAGCGGCTCGTCAGCGGCGGCAGGAAGGGCGGGATCTGGTGGTGGGATACGTCGAGTCCCACGGGAGACAGGAAACCGACGCTCTCCTGGAAGGGATGACGGTCATTCCTCCCGCCCTGATCACGTATCAGGGGGTCTCCCTCCCGGAGATGGATCTTGATGCAGTACTCTCCCGGAAACCACAGATCGTCCTGGTGGATGAACTTGCCCATACCAACGCTCCCGGTTCCCGTCACGATAAAAGGTGGCAGGATGTGGAGGAGCTTCTGGGCGCGGGGATCGACGTCTACACCACGGTGAATGTTCAGCACTTCGAGAGCCTCAACGATGTGGTGGCCAAGATCACCGGGGTCGTGGTTCGGGAGACGGTCCCCGATCGTCTGCTGGATGAGGCCGCCGAGATCCGCCTGGTGGACATCCCTCCCGAAGAGCTTCTTCAGCGGCTGCAAGAAGGAAAAATCTACCTCCCCCAGAAGGCGGCCGCGGCCATTCAGAAGTTCTTCCAGCCCGGCAATCTCATCGCCCTGCGAGAACTATCCCTCCGTCGCGCCGCATCCCGGGTGGATGGCCAGATGCGGGCCTACATGGAATCCAACTCCATTGCCGGTCCCTGGCCCGCCGGCGAGCGGCTGCTGGTCTGCATCAGCGGCGGCCCTTCCAGCGAAAAGCTGATCCGCGCCACCCGGCGGCTGGCCGATGACCTGAACGCCCCCTGGCTAGCGCTCTACATCGAGACCCCGGGAGGGACGCGCCAACTCCAGGAGAACCGGGAACTGATCTGGAAGGAGCTCCGGTTGGCGGAAACTCTCGGCGCCCAGGTGACGACCCTGACCGCCGAGTCCGTCCCCCACACCGTCGCAGAGTACGCTCTCCAACACAATGTCACGAAAATTGTCGTGGGAAAGCCGACGAAACCGCGTTGGCGTGAATTTCTGGGGCAACCCCTCGTGAACCAGATTATCCGCCTGAGTGGAGCCATCGACGTTTATGTCGTCAGCATCCACTCCGCCGGGAGTCAGATAAGGAAGAGGGGCGCACGACAGCAACACCCCGTTGCAGTCGCCCTTTACATGAAGAGCCTGATAGCCGTGCTGTTGGCCACGCTGGCCTGCGAGGCGCTTCGCCACTTTTTGGCGCCCACCAACATGGTGATGATCTATCTCCTGGCGGTGGTCATGGCGGCGCTACGACTGGGACGCAAGCCGGCCATTCTCACGGCCTTCCTCAGCGTACTCGCCTTCGATTTTTTCTTCGTCCCGCCGAAACTTACCCTGGCCGTGGCCGACACCGAATACCTGATCACCTTCCTGGCGCTCTTTACCGTGGGGGTGGTCATCAGCACCCTCGTTTCCAAGACCCGGGAACGGGCCGAAGCCTTGAGGGAACGGGAGGTGCAAACGGCCAGTCTCTACTACCTGAGCCGCGATCTGGCGGGCTCGGGGGGGATTGAAGCCATCATGGACGCAGTGATCCGAAACGTCGGAGAAAGTCTTCACTGCACCGTGGCCATCCTCCTTCCCGAGGGGGAACGGCTGGAGTTCAAGAGGGGGAGTCCGGGGGTCAATCCGGACTCCAAGGAGCTGGCCGTGGCGGACTGGGCGTTTCGCAACGGCCAACCTGCCGGACGAGGCACCGACACCCTCGGCTCATCCGCGCTTCTCTACCTGCCGCTTCAGGGGTCGACAACCCTTCTGGGAGTGCTGGGGGTGGCACTGGAAAACGACGCCGAGCACCATTCTCCCCAGATTCGCCGTCTCCTGGACGCATTCGCCTCCCAGGCGGCCATGGCCATGGAGCGAGTCCAACTGGGGAAGCAGGCAGCCCAGGCCCAACTCCTCCAGGCTCGGGAGACCCTGGAACGGGCGCTGCTCAACTCCATCTCCCATGACCTGCGCACGCCGCTCTCCTCTATCATTGGAGTGCTGAGCAGCCTGAAGGATGAAGGGAATAATCTGAATGCCGACGCCCGCCGGGAACTCCTGGAGAGTGCGTCGGAGGAAGCCAACCGTCTAAACCGGTTCGTGGGAAACCTTCTTGACATGACCCGCGTGGAGGCGGGAAAGCTTTCCCTGAAAAAAGAGCTCTGCGACGTTCAGGATCTTATCGGCTGCGCTCTGGCGGCACTGGAACCGCGTATCAGCAGTCGCAAAGTAGCCATCAGGATGCTCCCCATGATGCCGCTTGTCCCCATGGATCTGGTGCTCATGACCCAGGTAGTGGTCAACCTTCTGGAGAACACGTTAAAATACTCCGCACCGGCGACCCCGGTGGAGATCATCGCCCGAACCGATCCTCCCTGGCTCGTCATAGAGGTGGCGGACCAGGGGCGGGGGGTTCCGGACCAGGATCTGAAACGGATCTTTGATAAATTCTACCGGATTCCGGTGCCGGAGGGAGCGGGGGGAACCGGCTTGGGGCTCTCCATCTGCAAGGGAATCGTGGAGGCTCACGGCGGTTCCATCCGGGCCAGGAACCGGAGTGGCGGCGGACTCCGGATCGCCATACTCCTGCCGCTGGGGTAGGGGTTGAAGGCAATTTTCGAGCAGTCAACGCCACAGAAGCCCCTTCGCTTTGTTCAGGATTATAAAGCAAGGAACATGGTGCCAAGCACGAGACGGGATGACAGACTTTGAGCTGTTTTAATTCTTCTGATAGGAGTTGACATGACAAAATATGTATGGGATGAAACGTATGCGGTGGATGTGGATATCCTTGATCAACAGCACAAGGTGATCTTCGATTCTTTCCGGAAAATCGGCTCGGCGATGGCGGATGAGTCCGATGGCGGCAGCGTCCCCTCCCTGCTGGATGCTTTTGACATCTACTGCAAGGTCCATTTTTTCGATGAAGAGCGGGTAATGGAAACCGCCGGCTTCCCCTCCCTGGAGCCGCACCGAAAGCAGCACGAGCTGTTCATCAACCATCTTGAACTCTTCAAGACTTCCCATTCCTTTGCAGCGAAGCGCACACAAGATCAGTTTGCCATCATCGCGGAATGGTTTATCCATCATGTAATGACCTATGACCGGGAATATGCCGATTTCATGAAGAGATAGTAGGGGCGTATGGCATACGCCCTGTAGAAGGTAAGAGAGGTGTAGCGCCATGTCGGAAGAAAAGGCGACAAATCTCCCCCGCATCCTGGTGGTGGATGACGAGGCGGCCATCCGCCGCTTCCTCCATACGATCCTCAACGCTCAGGAGTTTTCTCTCCACCAAGCCGAGACCGGACATGCGGCCCTGGCCGCCGCCGCCACGGTCCGTCCGGACATCATCCTCCTGGACCTGGGTTTGCCTGACTTGGATGGGGTGGAGGTGATCAGGAGAATCCGGGAGTGGTCGGCGGTCCCCATCATCGTTTTGTCGGTACGGGAGCGGGAAGACGACAAGGTGAAAGCCCTGGACGCCGGGGCCGATGACTACCTGACCAAGCCTTTCGGCATCAGTGAACTGCTGGCCCGGATACGGGTGGCGCTGCGCCGGTCGGTACAACAGGTTCCGGAGCCGCTCTTTACCAGCGGCGACCTGGAGGTGGACCTGGCCCGCCGCCGAGTTTCGGTGGGGGGGGCGGAGGTTCAACTGACGCCCACCGAATACGACCTCCTGCGCCTCCTGGTGTCTCATTCCGGACGGGTAATGACACACAGCCAGATTCTCAAGCAGATCTGGGGCCTCGCCTATCTGGAGCAACCCCATCTCCTCCGGGTGAACATCAGCAACCTGCGCCACAAGATCGAGGCGGACCCCTCACGTCCCCGCCACATCGTAACCGAACCTGGGGTCGGCTACCGGCTCAAGGAGGGTGAGTAGTTCCTCCCGGACAATGCTTGTCATCCCCCCCCTGAAGTGCTATAACCGTCGCATTTCTTGGAGGGAATACCATGCAGGATACCGCGGCTGACTCCTACTGGGGCGGCATTGTCAAATCCATGGGGCTCGTGTTCGGGGATATCGGCACCAGTCCCATTTATACGCTCACCGTCATCATCGCCCTCACCAAACCCACACCGGAAAACATCTACGGAATCATCTCCCTCATCGTCTGGACCCTGGTGATCCTCGTCAATGTGGAGTATGCCTGGCTGGCCATGGGGCTGGGGCGCAAGGGGGAAGGGGGGACCATCGTCCTCAAGGAGATCCTGGCCCGGCTCCTGAAGCCGGGGCGCCAACTCGCCTTCGTGGGAATCCTCTCCTTCCTCGGGGTCTCGCTCCTTCTGGGAGACGGGGTCATCACCCCCGCCATCTCCATCCTCTCCGCCGTGGAGGGGCTCGAACTGATCCCCGGCCTGGAGCAGACTCCCCAGGGGATACTCATCCTCATCGCCTCCGTCATCGCCGTCTTTCTCTTCATCTTCCAGTTCAAGGGAACCGACAAGGTGGCCAAGGCCTTCGGCCCCCTCATGGTCCTCTGGTTCGTGGCCCTCACCCTGTCGGGGATCATCGCCATCGGCTCCCATCCGGAGATCCTCAAGTCGGTGAGCCCCTGGTATGCAGTGAAGTTTCTCCACCAGAACGGCATGGCCGGCTTCCTGGTCCTCTCCGAGGTCATCCTCTGCGCCACCGGCGGCGAGGCGCTCTATGCCGACATGGGGCACCTGGGACGCAAGCCGATCATCCGTGCCTGGTACTTCGTCTTCGGGGCGCTGGTCATCAACTATCTGGGGCAGGGGGCCTACATCATCAATAACCCCAAGGCCACCAATATTCTCTTCGGGATGGTTCAGGGGGAGGCGCCGTTCCTCTACATCCCGTTCCTCATCCTGACGGTAATGGCCACGGTCATAGCTTCCCAGGCGCTCATCAGCGGGGTCTTCTCCATCGTCTATCAGGGGATCACCACCCGGATCATGCCGCTCATGCGGGTTGACTACACCTCCAGCCACCTGAAGTCACAGATCTACATCAGCTCGGTGAACTGGATGCTGATGATCCTCGTCATCTTCATCATGCTGCTCTTCAAGAAGTCAGAGAACCTGGCCGCGGCCTACGGGCTGGCCGTCACCGGCACCATGACCATCACCGGCGTCATGATGGTCATGATCTTCTCCCGGACCAGGAAGAAGTGGAAGGTTCCCATCGCGGTGTTCGTGACCTTGGCGGACCTGGCCTTCCTCATCGCCAATCTCAGCAAACTCTCCCACGGCGGCTACTGGTCGCTGATCCTGGCGTCGATCCCGCTGGCCACGATCTTCATCTGGACCCAGGGGCAGCGCGCCCTCTACCGGGCGCTCCGTCCCCTGGACCTGGAAACCTTCCTCATGAGCTACGAGCAGATCTTTGCCAAGGGGAAGAACATTCCCGGCACCGGGCTCTTCTTCACCCGGGAGGCGTCGGTGGTCCCCCCCTACGTGATCCACTGCATCATCCGGAGCAACATCATCTACGAGCGGAACATTTTCATCTCCATTATCCGGACCGACGAGCCCTTCGGAATCTTCACCTGTCTCCACCCCGCCAAGGGGCCGGGGCTGGACGCCTTCGAGATCCGGGCAGGGTATATGGAGGTGATCGAGATCGAACGGCTGCTCAAGGAGAACGGCATCACGGAGAAGGTCATCTTCTACGGCATCGAGGAGATCTCCACCGGCAATCCGTTCTGGCGGATCTTCTCGGTCATCAAGCGGCTCACTCCCAACTTCGTCCAGTTCAACAAGCTCCCGGCCAGCAAGCTCCAGGGGGTCGTGACCCGGGTGGAGATGTAGAGGCAGGGACCGGGGATCGGGGAGTGGGGCTTCCGTATTTTCAGGTGTAATGAACAGCCATGATTTTCACGAAAAGTAAGACTCTGGCGCTGCGCTCGGAGGAGGAGATCGTACTCGTGCGCCAGGCCACGCGGAGCTGGATGGTTGAGCAGCGGTTCACCCTGGTGGCGCAGACCAAGATGATGACGGCCACCAGCGAGTTGGCGCGCAACGCCGTGGTCTATGGAGGGGGGGGCAGCGCCCGTCTGGAGCTGTTGGAGGAGAGCGGCCGCGTGGGGATCCGGGTCCAGATCGAGGATCGGGGGCCGGGCATTGCCGACCTGGAGCAGGCCATGACGGACCATTTCACCAGCGGCCAGGGGCTGGGCTTGGGTTTGGGCGGGTCGAAACGGCTGGTGGACGAATTCGAAATTTGGTCCGAACCGGGCAAGGGAACCAGAGTGAGTATCACGTGGTGGAAATGAACGAGAGCAGACCCCTGCTTTTTTCGCATCAGGTGTGCGTACAAGAGTCCAGCAACGTCGGCGAAGCGCGGCGGCTCGTCACCGCGCTCTGCCGCAGCCTTGGTTTTACCGAAACCCGCACCGCTGAAGCCGCCATCGTTGTCACCGAACTTGCCACCAATCTCGTCAAACATACCGGCGGCGCCGGCGGTCTGCTGGTGTTTCGCCCCTTGGCGGCGGCCGGCGCGGTCGGCCTGGAGATCTTGTGCTGGGACAAGGGGCCCGGCATGCTCAGCATTGCCGAGAGCCTGCGGGACGGCTGCTCCACCACCGGCACCCTCGGCGCCGGATTGGGCGCCATTCGCCGGCTCTCGGCGGAGTTCGACCTGTACACCGTGCCCGGCCAGGGCGCCGCGGTGTTGAGCCGCCTCTGGAGTATCGCTTCGCCGGAAACTCCGCCGTCGCTGAACGTCGGCGCCGTCTGCCTGCCGGTTAGCGGAGAACAAGAGTGCGGCGACGCCTGGGCGATGAAGCGGAGCCGGGATACAACGCTTTTGATGCTGGTCGATGGCCTGGGGCACGGCCCCGCCGCTGCCATCGCCGCCAACCGCGCGGTGGCAATTTTCGAGAAACAGCAGGGGCGCAGCCCGGCGGAGCTGCTGGAACTCATCCATGCCGCCTTGCGCGGCAGTCGCGGCGCGGCGGTGGCGGTGGCCGAAGTGGCGCCGGGCCGTCGCTCTGTCCGCTTCGCGGGGGTGGGGAATATTACCGGGCTGATTCTCTCCGGGGAGACCGGCCACAACATGGTTTCCCACAACGGCACCGCCGGGGTCACTGTCCGCAAGATTCAGGAGTTCACCTATGACTGGCCGGAAGGGGGGCTAATCGTGCTCCACTCGGACGGCGTGTCCGCGAAATGGAAGCTGGAGAATTATCCGGGGCTGGCGCACAAGGACCCGGCGCTCGTAGCCGCAGTGTTGTTCCGCGACCACCAGCGTCCGCGCGACGACGGCACCCTGCTGGTGGCCAAGGCCGCCGCACCAAGGGGATGAGTATGTCTACGTCGCTGGCCCACGTCGAAATCCGTTACGAACAGGACGTGGTCCATGCCCGGCAGCGGGCGCGGCTGATCGCCGAACAGCTGGGCTTTGACCGCCAGGATCAGATCCGCATCAGCACCGCCGTCTCGGAAATCGCCCGTAACGCCCACCAATATGGCCAGGGAGGTGAGGTGGAGTTTATGCTTGAGGCGACACCCCACGGCCATCGCTTCACCATTGCCGTGCGCGACCAGGGGCCGGGCATCGCCGACCTGGACGCCGTCCTGGACGGGTGCGGCGCCTCACGCAGCGGCATGGGGGTGGGGATCGTCGGCAGCCGGCGGCTGCTGGATCATTTCCAGATCGGCGCCACCCCCGGCGGGGGGACCACCGTCACCCTGGGGAAATCACTCCCGCCCGACGCTCCTCCGGCCACGCCGCTGCTGCTGCGGCGCATCGCCGACCTCCTGACCGCCAACCGCAGCGCATCCCCCCTGGAAGAGATCCGGACGCAAAACCGGGAGCTGATCGGCGAGATTACCGAACGGAAGCGAATCTCCGCGCTGTTGCGGGATCAGTCGGAACTGCTGCGGCAGGAGGTTATTGAACGCCGGAGCGCCCAACTGCAACTGGAGACGCTGAACAGGGAGTTGGAGAAGCGGGTGGCGGCAGGAGTGAAGAAGGGGCGGGCCAAGGATCTGGCGCTCATCCAGAATGAAAAGATGGTCTCCCTGGGACAGCTGGCGGCGGGCGTGGCCCACGAGGTCAATAATCCCATGGGGTACATCACCAGCAATCTGAATGTGTTGGCCGACTATTTCGACCGGATAGTCACCTATGGTTGGAACAGGGAGGAGAACGATCCGAGCAATCCGGGGCCGTCCATGGGAGGGAGTGGCAGGATGAGTCCGGAGGAGATGGCAGCCATTCTGGTGGATGGCGTCGACCTTATCAAGGAGTCGCTGGAGGGAGCGGAGAAGGTGACGAGGATCGTCCAGGAACTGAAGGCTTTTTCCCGTAATGACGCGCCGGAGTGTGAAACGGTGACGCTGACCTCTTGTCTGGAGAGCGCTCTCACCGTTGCCAACAACGAACTGAAATATGTGGCCGTCATCCGCAAGGAGTGCGAATCGGCGGAGAATGTCGTATGCCACCCCGGCCAACTGAGCCAGGTCTTTTTGAATCTGCTGGTCAACGCCGGACATGCCATCGTTTCGGACACGCTGGGAGAGATCGTGTTGAGGAGTTGGCATGACGAACTCTTCGCCTACGTCTCGGTGAGCGACACCGGACGTGGGATTCCGGAGGAGCTCAGGGAGCGGATCTTCGACCCGTTCTTCACCACCAAGGAGGTGGGGAAGGGGACCGGTCTGGGCCTCAGCATCTCCTCTGATATCATCGCCAAACATCGGGGGGAACTCACGGTGGAGAGCGTCGTGGGGGTCGGGACGACGTTCACGGTGAAGCTGCCGCGATCCGATGTGCCGTAAGCTCCCCCGCTCCGTGCAGGGAGAAGGGAACCATTCACCAAAAAAAGGAGACAACAATGTCCGACCCGACATCAAATCACATCGCCGATATCCTCGCCCGTTACGAGCAGCCCATCCTGGAGGAGTGGCTGCGCGAGCAGTCGGCTGCCCTCTCCGCGCGACGGGACTTGATTTCCGACGCGGACCTGCGCCGGCAATCGGCCGAGTTCCTGGCGCTCTTCACCCCTGCCTGCCGCTCCGGCAGTCTCACCGACATCACCGCGCCGGAGTGGCAGCAGAGTTGCAACTTTCTGGGTGACGTTTCCCGGAGCCGCGCCACCCAGGGTTTTTCACCCTCGGAAACCGCCACCTTCGTCTTCTCGCTCAAGCAACCGTTTTTCTTCCACCTGCGGCAAGAGCTGGGCACGGATGCCGCGACGTTGGCCGAGGAGATGTGGAGCGCCACCGTGCTGCTGGACAAGCTCGGTCTCTACACCACCGAAGTCCACCAGAAGGCCCGCGAACAGGTCATCAAGCGCCAGCAGGCGGAAATGCTTGAGTTATCCACGCCGGTGGTGAAGCTCTGGGACGGCATCATCGCTATGCCGCTCATCGGCACCCTGGACAGCGGCCGCGCCAACATCATGATGGAGAACCTCCTGCAAAGCATCGTGGACACCGGCAGCGGCATCGCCATCGTGGACATCACCGGCGTCCCCACCGTGGATACGCTGGTGGCCCAATATCTGCTCAAGACGGTTTCCGCCGCGCGGTTGATGGGGGCCGAATGCATCATCAGCGGCATCCGCCCACAGATCGCCCAGACCATGGTGCAGCTGGGGGTGGAGTTCGGCACTGTGGTGACCAAGGCTTCCCTGGCCGACGCCCTGGCCTACGCCTTCCGGCAGATCGGCTGCAGCGTCGCTAGGCAAACGCCGCGCGCGTAACCAAGGAGGGCTCCTCTGTGGAACACATTCCAATTCTCAAAGTAGGCGAGTTCCTGCTGGTGAGCATCCAGGTGGACATGCACGACCGTCTGGCCATGACTCTGCAGGACGATCTCACCACGAAGCTGGTGGCGACTCGGGCCAAAGGGGTGCTCATCGATATCTCCTCACTGGAGATGGTGGATTCGTTCATCGGCCGGATGCTGGGCCATATGGCAGCCATGGCCGGTGTGCTGGGTGCGGAAGCCGTCGTCGTCGGCATGCAGCCCGCCGTGGCCATCACCATTGTCGAACTGGGGATGGAGCTGACAGGCGTCCGGACCGCGCTCAGCGTCGACAAAGGGATGGCGCTGCTGCGAACCCTGGTGGATGAAGACAGTTTTACCCTGAACCCTGTCAGTTGAACCAGGAGGGGAAGAGTATGACGACGTCGCTGGCCCGCGTTGAAATCCGTTACGAACAGGACGTGGTCCATGCCCGGCAGCGGGCGCGGCTCATCGCCGAGCAGTTGGGTTTTGACCGCCAGGATCAGACCCGCATCAGCACCGCCGTCTCGGAGATCGCCCGCAACGCCCACCAGTACGGCCTGGGGGGCGAGGTGGAGTTCATGCTTGAGGAAACAGCCCTCGCGCCCCGCTTCACCATCGCCGTGCGCGACCACGGGCCGGGGATAGCCGAGCTTGACGCCATCCTGGAAGGGCGCAACAGCTCACGCAGCGGCATGGGACTGGGGATCATCGGCAGTCGGCGGCTGCTGGAGCATTTTCACATCGAAACCACCCCCGGCCGGGGGACTACCGTTACGCTGGGCAAATCACTCCCGCCCACCGCTCCGGCGGTCGCGCCGGTGGTGTTGCGGCGCATCGCCGACGCCCTGGCCGCCAACCGCGGCGAATCGCACATGGAAAAAATCCGGGTGCAAAATCAATCGTTGGTCGTTGAACTGACCGAGCGCAAACGGTTGGAAACGGAGATCCGGGACGCCCGGGAGTATGCCGAGAATATAGTGGAGGCCGTGCGGGAGTCGCTGGTGGTGCTCGATGCCGACCTGAAGATCCTCACCGCCAATCGAAGCTTCTACGA
This sequence comes from uncultured Geobacter sp., assembly GCA_903857795.1. Taxonomy (GTDB): domain Bacteria; phylum Desulfobacterota; class Desulfuromonadia; order Geobacterales; family CAIOGM01; genus CAIOGM01. The sequence goes on along the minus strand of CAIOGM010000174.1, from coordinate 21,961 downwards.
TACCTTCCGTGTAACGCCTGGGGAAACCATCGGGAACTTCATCTTCGACCTGGGGAGCCGGCAGTGGGACATCCCCGCCCTGCGGCGCCTCCTGGAGGATATCCTCCACCATGAATCCCTGTTCAACGGCTATGAAGTAGCGCATGAATTTCCCGGAATCGGGCGCAAGACCTTTCTCCTCAACGCCCGGCAGATCCGCCGGGCTGATATCGGCGCCCATATCATACTGCTGGCCATGGAAGACATCACCGTGCACAAGGAGATCCAGGAGGAGCTGCTCCTCAAGGACCAGGTGCTCATGCGGAGTGAAAAAATGGCCTCCGTCGGACAACTGGCGGCCGGCGTCGCCCATGAGATCAATAATCCGCTCTGCTTCATCTCCAGCAACCTGCGGGTCTTGGCCGACTATTACGACCAGATTGTCCGGTTCGACCGGTTTCGTCAGGATCTGGATGACAGCGACTCCTCATCCGACAACCGGGACGCCATCACCGCCCGGAGAGTGGAACAGAGGATCGACTCCATTTTGGAAGACGGTGTCGACCTGATCAACGGGACGCTGGGGGGGGCGAAGCGGGTCACGGAAATCGTTCAGAATATGAAAATATTTACACGGATGGATGCGCTGGAGAAAGAGGCGGTAATGCTGGACCTCTGCCTGGAGAGCGCCCTGGCCATCTGTAACAGCGACCTGAAATACGTGGCCACCATCCGGAAGGAGTACGAACCTACCCCTAAAGTCCTCTGCAACCGGGGGCAACTGAACCAGGTCTTTTTGAACCTGCTGGTCAACGCCGGACAGGCTATCATCGCTCCGGGAGAGATCGTCCTCAAAAGCCGTTTCGACGAACGCTTCGTCTATATCTCGGTGAGCGATACCGGCGCCGGGATTCCGGAGGAGATCATGAACAGGATCTTCGACCCGTTCTTCACCACCAAGGAGGTGGGGCAGGGGACCGGCCTGGGACTCAGTATCTCCGCCGAAATCATAAACAAACATAACGGAGAGCTGCTGGTGGAGAGCGTCCTGGGGGTCGGGACGACCTTCACGGTGAAGCTCCCCCGAACCGTGGAGATACCATGACGAACGAAGAGCTCCCCTTAGCCGACGTCACAATGACCCCGCCTGAAGCGCCGCTCTATATCCTCTGCGTGGATGACGAAGCAGAGATCCTCAAGGCGCTGACCCGCGTTTTCCGCCATGAGGCGTTCAAGGTGCTGACGGCTTCTTCGGGGCCGGAAGCTCTGGCCATCATGGCGCGTACGGAAAATATCGGACTGATCTTAAGCGACCAGCGGATGCCGGAGATGACCGGTTCGACCTTTTTGCAACTGGCGAAAAAAATGGCGCCGGAGATTCCCCGGATGATCCTGACGGGGTATTCGGAAATCGCCGACGCCATCGACGCCATCAATCAGGGGGGGGCGCAGAAGTTTCTGGAAAAGCCGTGGGAAGATGGTGAGCTGCTCCAGGTCGTGCGGGAAAGTCTCGACCGATACCGGCTGCTCAAGGAAAATCAGAGACTCAAAGAGAGTGTCGCCGCCGAGATGGAGAAAAACCGGGAGAAGGATCTGGCGCTCATGCGGAGCGAAAAGATGGCCGCCATCGGGCAACTGGCCGCCGGCGTGGCCCATGAGATCAATACTCCCATGGGGTATATATCCAGCAACCTGGCTATGCTCGCCAAGTACCAGGAGCAGATAGTCCGGTTTATCCATGCCGCACCGGCGACACTCCCCGCCACCGTCGCCGCCGACAGGGAATCCCGGGCCATGGAATCGATTCTGGAGGATCTCCCCGAGCTGATCAAGGAGACCCTGGAGGGAGCGGAGCGGATTACGAAGATCGTCAGGGATCTGATGAACTTTTCCCGGGTTGACAGGGTGGAGCATGAAACCGTGACGCTGACCTCCTGCCTGGAGAGCGCCCTGACCATCTGTTTCAATACATTGAAAAAGACGGCGCAGATCAGGAAAGAGTACGAAGCCGGGCCGAAGATCCTCTGTCACCCGGGCCAATTGAACCAGGTTTTTTTGAATCTGCTGCTCAACGCCGGACAGGCCATGGTGGAACCGGGAGAGATTGTCCTGAAGGTGCGCCATGACGACCACTTCGTCTATGCCTCGGTGAGTGACGCCGGCGCCGGGATTCCCGGGGAGATCATGAACAGGATCTTCGACCCGTTTTTTACCACCAAGGATGTGGGGAAGGGGACCGGCCTGGGCCTGAGCATCTCCTCCGAGATCGTGAAAAAGCATGACGGCGAGCTGCTGGTGGAGAGCGTCGTGGGGGTCGGGACGACCTTCACGGTGAAGCTCCCCCGGACTCACGAGGCATAACCAGGCACCCCCAGGAGCCATCTTGATCACCGAAACTCCCCACCACTGCGCCCCCACTCCCCTTAAGAATCGACGCTCATGGCTCGTCCTGGCTGTGGGGTTGCTCATTACCTTCGGGGCGACCCTGCTGGTAAAATTCGGGGTGGAACGGATCGCCGCCATTGAATTAGACGCTCAGTGCGACGAAATCCAGGCGACAATTATGGTGGGGCTGGGTGACTATGCTCGCCTCCTGCAGGGGGGTGTCGCGTTTTTTTACCACTCGGAAGAGATCACACGGAAAGAGTGGCAACTGTACTGCAGCGCCCTGGACGAGCTTGATCAACAACTCCCCGGCATTCAGGGGACCGGCTTCTCGCTCCTGATTCCCCCCCAGGAGCCCTCGCGGCACCTCCGGGAATTGCGCGGCGAAGGGTTCCCGGAGTATGCGGTCAAACCGGCCGGCCAGCGCACTGTTTACTCCTCCATTATCTATCTGGAGCCGCTTTCCGGCCCGAACCTGCAGGAGCTCGGTTACGATATGTTTTCCGAACCGGTTCGCCGCAAGGCCATGGAACAGGCGCGGGATACCGATAGAGCCACGCTTTCGGGCAAAACCGTCTTGGTTCAGAAAAACGGCGCCGACGTTCAGGACGGCGCCCTGATGTACCTGCCGGTCTACCGCACGGGGCTCCCCCATGCGACGGTGGCGCAGCGCCGCGCCGCGCTCAAGGGCTGGGTCTACGCCTCTTATCGGATGGGCGATATGATCCGGGGGATACTGGGGCGACAAGGTGAGGGAAAACAGCATAGTTACCTTCAGCTCTTCGACGGAGGGGAGCAATCGCCCCAAAATCTGTTGTATGAAAGCCACTCGGGGGAGAAAAAGAAACATCTTCATCCGGTCCGCCTCACTCGGCAGATTCAAGCAAATGGTCGGCTCTGGACGCTGACCGTTACCCAAACGGGGGGGGGCTACTTCTCCGCGACCTATCTCGTCACATGGTTCACCCTGGCCGGCGGCGTCGCCATCTCTCTCCTCCTCTTCGGCTGGGTTCGTTCCCTGCAGAACACCAGCACCCGGGCGGAGGCCCTGGCCCGAACCATGACCCGGGAGCTGCATAAAAGCGAGGAAAAGGTCTGCCTGATTCTGGACACCATCGGTGACGCCGTCTGCGGCATTGAACTCAACGGCTGCTGCACCTTCTGCAACCCCGCGGCACTCCTCGTTCTCGGATACGGGCGCCAGGAAGAGTTGCTGGGAAAAAACTTGCGCGAACTGGTTCACCATTCCTATGGGGACGGTTCCCCCATTCCCCTGGAGAGTTGCTCGTTCTTTAAGAGTTTCACCGAAAACCAGAGCTATCGTGTTGACGACGAGCTGTTCCGGAGATCCGACGGCAGCAGTTTTCCCGTGGAGTACTGTTCCGCGCCCCAGCTGACGGAAGGGCGGATTACCGGCGCCGTGGTGACGTTCATGGACATCACCGCGCGCAAGGAGCTCCAGGAGAAGCTGCGCCTCAAGGACCAGGCGAAAATGGACTCCATCACACGTCTGGCGGCCGGCGTTGCCCATGAGCTCAACAGCCCGCTGGGCTTCATCTCCAGCAACCTGCGGGTCCTGACCGACTATTTCGACCAGATTGTCCGGTACGACCGGTTCCGCCGGGATCTGGACGCCGGCGACTCCGGTTCCGCCAACCGGGATGTCGTCGCCGCCCGAAGGGCGGAACTGGAGATAGATTCCATTCTGGACGATGGCGCCGACCTCATCGGCTCGACTCTGGGGGGCGCAACGCGGGTTACGAAGATCGTCCAGGATCTGCAGAACTATACGCGGGATACACGACTGAATCCGCCGGAGAAAGAGGCGCTAACGCTGGACAGTTGCCTGGATAACGCCCTGACTGTCTGTCTCACCGATTTGAACTACGTGGCCACGATCCGGAAGGAGTACGAACCTACCCCCACGGTTCTCGGCAACCGGGGCCAGATGAACCAGCTCTTCCTGAACCTGCTGCTCAACGCCGGACAGGCCATGGTCGCTCCGGGAGAGATCGTACTCAAAAGCCGTTTCGACGAACGCTTCGTCTATGTCTCGGTGAGCGACACCGGCGCCGGGATTCCGGAGAAGATCATGAACAGAATCTTCGACCCGTTCTTCACCACCAAGGATGTGGGAAAAGGGACCGGGCTGGGCTTGAGCATCTCCAGCGAGATCATAAAAAAACATGACGGAGAGCTGCAGGTGGAGAGCGTCGTGGGGGTGGGGACAACCTTCACGGTGAAGCTTCCCTGGATCCCCGTGGCTTGACCATGCGTTATCAGGACGCGGATAAACGCGGATTTTCGCGGATAAGACAAAAAACGGGAATGAATATATCAGCGTTCATCAGCGTTCATCCGCGTACAACAGGAGCCATCTTGACCACCAAAACTCCCCACAACGGCGTCCCCACTCCCCTTCGGGACCGACTCCCGTGGCTCGTCCTGATGATGGGGCTGCTCATTACCGCCGCAGCGACCTTGCAGGTAAGATCCGGTGTGGAGCGGATCAATGCCATTGAGTTGTCCGCCCGGTGCGACGCAATTAATACCAAAATAGTGGAGAGGCTGGATGACTATGCCCGCCTCCTGCGAAATGGGGTCGCGCTTTTTGACGCATCGGAAAAGGTCACACGGGAACAGTGGCGCCTGTTCAACAACGGCATGGGGGAGCTCGAGCAGCAACTTCCCGGCATTCAGGGGATCGGATTCTCGCTCTTGATCCCCTCCCCGGAGCTTCCCCGGCATCTCCGGGAGCTGCGCGGTGAAGGGTTCCCGGAGTATTCGGTCAAACCGGCGGGCTATCGTCCCCTTTACACCTCCATCGTCTATCTGGAACCGTTTTCCGGTCGGAACCTGCGGGCATTCGGTTACGATATGCTTTCCGAACCGGTCCGCCGGAGGGCCATGGAACAGGCGCGTGATACCAATAGCGCCACGCTCTCCGGCAAAATCGCCCTGGTGCAGGACGTCGGCGTCGACGTTCAGTCCGGCGTCCTGATGTTCCTGCCGGTCTACCGCAAGGGATTGCCCCATGAAACGGTGGCGCAGCGTCGCGCCGCGCTCCTGGGCTGGGTCTTCTCCCCGTATCGGATGGGCGAGCTGATACAGGGGGTACTGGGCCGGTACCAACAGGAAAAACGGCATACACATTTTCAGCTCTTCGACGGCGGAGAACATTCGCCTCAAACTTTGCTTTTTGAAAGCCACTGGGGGACGGAAAATAAGGGTGGGCATCTTTTTCATGCCACTCGACAGATTAACACCAACGGTCGGCTCTGGACGCTGAACTTTACCCAAACCAGGGGCGGGTTCTTCTCCGCGACCTATCTCGTTGCCTGGATCACCCTGGTCGGCGGCGGCGCCGTCTCCCTCCTCCTCTTCGGCCTGGTCCGTTCCATGCGGAACACCCGCAGTCGGGCGGAGGCCCTGGCCCGAACCATGACCCGGGAGCTGCGCAACAGCGAAGAAAAGATCGGCCTGATCCTGAGCACCATCGGTGAAGCCGTGTACGGCATAGACCTCAACGGCTGCTGCACCTTCTGTAACCCCGCCGCACTCCTCATTCTCGGATACGATCGTAAGGAAGAGCTGCTGGGTAAAAACATGCATGAGCTTATTCACCACTCACACCCGGATGGTTCCCCCTATCCCGTGGAGAGCTGCCCGATTTTCAAGACTATCACCGTGAACCGGGCCTATCATGACGACAACGAGCTGGTCTGGAGGAGCGACGGGAGCAGTTTTCCGGTGGAGTACTGGTCCGCGCCCCAGCTGACGGAAGGGCGGATTACCGGCGCCGTGGTGACGTTCAACGACATCACCCAGCGGGTCGCCGCCGAAAAAAAACTGATCATGTCAAACCTGGAATGGTGCAACACCTTCGACACCATGCCGGACCTCATCGCCATCATCGATAACGACTACCGGATCACCCGGGCCAACGCCGCCATGATCGCCGTCATGAAGGCGAACGGAGAAGATATTCCGGGGGGTGTCTGTTACAAGGCGTTCAATTGCGACGACGCTCCCGATGGCGACTGTCCCCACCGTCGACTCATGGCCGATGGGCAGGGGCACCGCTCCGCAAACTATGAAGAGCGAATGGGGGGGTGGTACCAGATCACCGCCTCACCGATCTACGACGAGGCGGGAAAGCTCATGGGGAGTGTCCATGTGGCCCATGACGTCACGGAGATCAGGGAACGCGAGCAGAAACTGCTGCTCAGTGAGGCCAAGTACCGGCAACTGCATGAAAGCCTCATGGACGCCTTCGCCAAAACGGACCTGCAGGGAAAGATTGTGGAGAGCAACGAACTGTTCAGGGAGATGCTGGGTTACAGTGCCGAGGAGCTGGCAAATCTGACCTATGCCGAGCTCACGCCCCCCTCATGGCGCGCCATGGAGGCCCGGCTGTTTGAGGAACAGATCCTGGGGAGAGGATACAGTGATGTGTACGAGAAGGAATACATCACCAAGAGCGGCGCCGTCGTCCCCGTGGAACTGCGCGGTTTTCTGCTGCGGGACCAGAACGGCCGGCCGGAGACGATGTGGGCGATAATCCGCGACATCACCCAGCGTAAGAAGATCCAGGAGGAACTGCACCTCAAGGACCAGGCAAAAATAGAATCCATCACACGCCTGGCGGCTGGCGTTGCCCATGAGATGAACAGTCCGCTGAGCTTCATCTCCAGCAACCTGCGGGTCCTGACCGAATATTTCGACCAGATTGCCCGGTTCGACCGGTTCCGTCAGGATCTGGATAACAGCGGCTCCCCGGCTGCCGACCGGGCTGCCGTCGCAGCCCGGAGGGAGGAGCTGGAGATCGACTCCATTCTGGAAGACGGCGTCAACCTGATCAGCGCGACGCTGGGGGGCGCGAGGCGGATCACGAAGATCGTCCAGGATCTGAAGAGCTATACACGACATAAACGGCCGAATCTGCCGGATAAAGAGGCGATAATGCTGGACCGCTGCCTGGAGAGCGCCCTGAGCATCTGCTGCGACGAATTGCAATCCGTGGCCACCATCAGGAAGGAGTACGAGCCGCTCCCCCAAGTTCTCTGCAACCAAGGCCAATTGGGACAGGTTTTTTTGAACCTGCTGCGCAACGCCGGGCAGGCCATAGCGGGGCAGGGAGAGATCGTGCTAAGGAGTTGGCATGACGAACTCTTCGTGTACGTCTCGGTGAGCGACACCGGGATGGGGATTCCCGAGGAGGTCAAAGGGCGGATCTTCGACCCGTTCTTCACTACCAAGGAAGTGGGGAAGGGGACCGGTCTGGGGCTCAGTATCTCCGCCGAAATCGTAAATAAACATAGCGGAGAGCTGCTGGTGGAGAGCGTCATGGGGGTCGGGACGACCTTCACGGTGAAGCTCCCCCGAACCGTGGAGATGCCATGACGAACGAAGAGCTTCCCCTAGCCGACGTCACACTACCCCCGCTGGAAGCGCCGCTTTACCTCCTCTGCGTGGATGACGAAGCGGAGATCCTCAAGGCGCTGACCCGCGTTTTTCGCCATGAGTCGTTCAAGGTGCTGACGGCCGCCTCGGGGCGGGAAGCTCTGGAGATCATGGCGCGTACGGAAAATATCGGACTGATCTTAAGCGACCAGCGGATGCCGGAGATGACCGGCTCGGTCTTCTTGCAACGGGCGAAAAAAATGGCGCCCGAGATTCCCCGGATGATCCTTACGGGTCAGTCGGATATGGCCGACGCCGTTGACGCCATCAATGAGGGGGGGGCGCAGAAGTTTCTGAAAAAGCCGTGGAACGATAGTGAACTGCTCCAGGTCGTGCGGGAAAGTTTTCACCAGTCCCGCTTGATCAAGGAGAATCAAAGCCTTCATGAAACGGTCAGGGCACAGAACGTGCTCCTGGATGAGTGGAACATCAACCTCAAAAAACGGGTTATTCAGCAGACGGCCTTGATCCGGAACAAGCTGGAGGAGGCGAATCAGCAGAAACGGAGCATCCAGCAAGCCAGTGACGCTCTCATCCTGATGTTTGTGGATCTGCTGGACCGGAGCAACCGGCAGTTGGGCGCCGGCAGTCGAATCGTGGCTGACCTGGTGAAATCCATGATGGCGACCCTCCAGCTCCCTGCATCCAAATGCGAAGAGATCAGGATGGCGGTATTTCTTCTTGATAGCGGTCTTTCATCTGTTTCTGACCATCTCCTGAGCGCATGTACCCTCCTGATTGAGACCGAAGAGTTGCAGAATAACTCCGCCAGGGGTGAGAAGTTTCTGGCCGCCAGCGAGCGGCTCAGAGGAATAGGGTTAATCATTCGCCACTATCGTGAGGAATATGACGGCAGCGGTGTACCCGACGGCTTGACTGGAGAGAAGATCCCGATGGGATCGAGAATCATCCACATGGCCGGTTTCATCGACGCCGCCTATGTCAGGAACACCGGGGGAAACGCCGCATATGAGGTGAATTCCGAACTCTCCGCCAGCATGGGAAGCAGGTTCGACCCGGCCCTGGCTACGGCGGCCTATCAGGCGGTGAAGGAGGTGCTGCACGCGGCCGATCGCAGTCGGGTCGCCTAGCGGCTACCCCGCTCCTTATGCCAACCGGTTATGCGACCGTCTCAATTCTCTTTTGGGGGTGATACGGCCGGCCTGATAGTGTATACTGAAACGCGCAATGGGTGCAGAGGTCTCTGTTTCCGAGCTGGGTGTCGCAGAGCCATGAAAGGAGAAAACCGTGAAAAAGCGCAGGCTTGGCAGGAGCGGTCCGATGGTTTCGGCAGTGGGGCTTGGCTGCATGGGGATGTCCGAATTCTACAGCGGCCGCAACGAGCTGGAATCGTTGGCCACCATCCACCGGGCGCTGGATCTCGGGGTCAACTTCCTGGACACGGCCGATATGTATGGCCCCTTCTGCAACGAGGAGCTGATCGGCAGGGCCATCCGGGGGCGCCGCCACGAGGTGGTGCTGGGGACCAAGTTCGGTCTGGTCCGGGATCCGGTAAACCAGATGGTCCGGGGGGTCAACGGTCGCCCCGAATACCTCAGGGCAGCCTGTCACGGGAGCCTGCGTCGGCTTGGTGTGGAGCTCATCGATATCTATTACCAGCACCGGGTCGATCCCGACGTCCCCATTGAGGAGACCATCGGCGCCATGGCGGAGCTGGTGAAGGAGGGGAAGGTCCGCTGGCTGGGGCTCTCCGAGGCGGGACCTGCCACCATCCGCCGCGCCCACGCCGTCCATCCGGTCACGGCGCTGCAGAGTGAATACTCACTCTGGACCCGTGACCCCGAGGACGAAGTCCTTGCCGTCTGCCGGGAACTGGGGATCGGGTTCGTGGCCTACAGTCCGCTGGGACGCGGCTTCCTCACCGGCCGCTTTCACCGGTTCGAAGATCTGGCCCCCGATGACTACCGTCGTCTCTCCCCTCGTTTCCAGGGGGAAAATTTCCAGAAAAATCTGGAGATCGTGGCGCATGTGAGGGAGCTGGCGGAGCAGAAAGGGTGCCGACCTGCGCAGCTGGCCCTCTCCTGGGTGCTGGCCCGGGGAGAGGATATCGTCACGATCCCCGGGACGAAACAGCGGCAGCTTCTGGAAGAGAATCTTGGCTCTCTGGAGGTGGAACTCACCGCGGAAGAGGTGACAGCCATGGAGTCGGTCTTCCCGCAGGGCGCCGCCGCCGGGTTGCGCTACCCGGAGGCGATGATGCAACGGGTCAGGGGGTAGGCGGAGAGGGGCTGAGGAGAGTCGGAGGAGGAGTTCAACAGGCGCCGCCGGGGTTACCGGGCGGCGCCTGTTTTCGGTTTTACGGGAGAGGTCCCGTGGGTTCTTTCCACTGCACCGTCAGCCAGAGTGTGGGGGAGTCGGGAGCAGTCCAGACAACCCGGTGCCGGCAGTGGGCGGGAAGCTGCAGGTAATCGCCTTCCCTCAGTTCCCGCGGCTGCGTCTCACCCTCAATGAGGAGTCCTGCCGATCCCGAGAGTACCAGCACCCACTCATCCCATCCCTGATCGTACCACTCTCCTTCCGGAGTAGCCTGTCCGTGAGAGACGATCCGTTCGATCCTGACCCCGCCCCGCTCAAGGAGGGGCTGGAACAGTTCACCTGACGTGGCGTCGGGGAGGTTGGTGAAGATATTCCCGTTCATTACAGCGCCTTGAACGCCTTCCGGGCTGCGGCGATGGTCCGGTCCAGCTCCGCCTCTTCGTGGGCGATGGAGACGAAGGCGGTCTCGAACTGGGAGGGGGCCAGGTAGATCCCCTCGTTCAGCATGGTCAAGAAGTATTTGGCGAATGCCTTGGTGTCGCAGGTGGCGGCGGTATCCCAGTCACGCACTTCGCCTCCGGTGAAGAAGGCGCAGAACATGCTCCCTACCCGGGTGGAGAAAAGGGGGTAGCCGGCCTCCTTTGCAGCCAGAGCGATGCCGTCGGCCAGGTAGGCGCTCTTCTCTGCCAGGTCGGCATAGAATCCTGGTTGCTTCAGGAGCTTCAGGGTTGCGATCCCGGCGGACATGGCCAGGGGGTTGCCGGAGAGGGTGCCGGCCTGGTAGACCCCGCCCGAAGGGGAGAGCTGGGCCATGATCTCCCTCCTGCCGCCGAAGGCGCCCACCGGGAGACCGCCGCCGATGATCTTTCCCAGGGTGGTCATGTCGGGGGTGATTCCGTACAGCTCCTGGGCGCCGCCGTAGGCCACCCGGAAGCCGGACATGACTTCGTCGAAGATGAGGAGCGTCCCTTCCTCGCTACAGATGCTCCGGAGCCCTTCGAGAAACCCTTCCTGGGGCGGAACGGTCCCCATGTTGCCGGCCACCGGCTCCACGATGATGCAGGCGATATCGCCCCGGTTCTCGACGAAGAGTGTCCGGACCGACTCCAGGTCGTTGAAACGGGCGGTGAGGGTATGCTTGGCGAAATCCACAGGCACGCCGGGGGAGTCGGGAACCCCGAAGGTGGCGGCGCCGGAGCCGGCCTTCACCAGCAGGGAGTCGGCGTGACCGTGGTAACAGCCGGAGAACTTGAGGATCTTGTCCCGGCCGGTGTAGCCGCGAGCCAGCCGGATGGCGCTCATGGTCGCCTCGGTGCCGGAGGAGACCATGCGGACCATCTCGATGGAGGGGACTGCGGCGATGACCATCTCCGCAAGGGTGATCTCCAGTTCGGTGGGGGCGCCGAAACTGCTGCCGCTGGCAGCGGCGTCCTGCACCGCCTTGACCACGAGAGGATGGCAGTGGCCAAGGATCATGGGGCCCCAGGAGCCGACGTAGTCGATGAAGTCGTTGCCGTCGGCGTCGGTGATCCGGCAGCCGGCGGCGCTCTTGATGAACAGCGGGTCGGCCCCTACGGAGCGGAAGGCGCGGACCGGGCTGTTGACCCCGCCGGGGATCAGCTCCTTGGCGCGGGCGAAGAGTGCGGCAGAGTTGGTCGTGTTCATGGAGATACCTCGCTCGTATGGATTAAGTCGGGGAAGATATGTGGAGTCGAATTTCGTAGCATTACCGGGGAGAATTGTCAACGGTGAAAGACGGGGAGGGTGAGGCGCATGCAACCGACCGGAATGCCGTCTGGATCAAGGAAGTCTGAATGTCCCCGGCGCCAACGTCGCCGAGGGTATACCCGGGGGCATTTTATCCTTGACATCTCTCTGTCCGATCCGTATTATGCCGCATTCCCTGAAGAAGTACTGCTGGCAACCCTGATACGTCTGTAAAATTCACGTCGAGGAGGGAGGGGATTATGTATGCCGGGAGTAAGGGTAAAAGAAGTCGAGCCTTTTGAGTTCGCCCTGAAGAAGTTCAAAAAACAGTGCGAGAAGGCCGGGATTCTCTCTGATGTACGCAAAAGAGAGCATTACGAGAAGCCAAGCATCAAGAGGAAGAAGAAGGCGATTGCCGCCCGTAAGCGCGCTCTGAAAAAACAGCGAAAGATAGTAGATTAATGAGAGAGTGATGACGCTCCGGGAACGACTCGATGCTGAACTAAAGCAAGCCATGAGGGCCAAAGACGAGATCGCTCTTTCCGTTATCCGGATGATCCGTTCTCTGGTCAAGAACCGGGAAATCGACCAGAAGACGATTCTGGACGATACCGGCATTGCCGAAGTCATCACGACTCTGGCAAAGCAGCGTCGTGAGTCGATCCGGATGTTTGGCGAGGCGGGACGGGCCGAGCTTGTGGCCAAGGAAGAAAAAGAGCTGGCTCTGCTACTCAGTTTTCTCCCTTCCCAGTTGACCATTGAAGAGATCATCAGGATCGTCTCCGAAGTGGTTTCCCAGACCGGCGCTACCGGGTTGAAAGAGCTGGGGGTGGTGATGAAGGCGGTCAAACCGCTGGTTGCCGGGCGCGCCGATGGCGCCGTTGTCAGCGGTATCGTCAAGGAAAAGCTTTCCTGACCCCCCTTTCATCGCTGCATTTTCCTGACGACAGAAACTCCACCGTAGGGGCAATCGCAAGATTGCCCCTACTTTTACTTTTTGTACTGTCATGGGGGATCGCCTGATAGAGTACCTGGTCTGGGGCATTTTGCTGCTGTTCTCGGTTAAAGGGTGCTTCAAAGGGCTGATCCGGGAGGTCTGCTCCCTGCTGGGTCTGGTAGTCGGCGGGTGGGGAGCGTTTCGATTTTCTCCTTCTCTGGCGCTTTTGATGAAGCCGCTCCTGCCGTTACCCCATGGCATCTCCATCGCCCTGTCATTCATCCTGATCCTCGTGGCTTCCGGAATCCTTGCCTGGTTCGTGGGCCATCTGCTGACAGTCATCTTCAAGCTGGTTCTCCTGGGGGGGATCAACCGAGCCGGCGGGGCCCTCTTCGGCCTGCTGGAAGGGGCGCTGCTCCTCTCTCTGCTTCTGGGGGTGGGAAGCGCTCCGCCTGCCCCGGAAACGGTGAGAAGAAAGGTGGAGGGGTCGGCCGCCGCCCGGCCGTTCGTGAATTGCGGCCGGGAACTCCTGGCCGGATGGCGGCGGGGGAGGCAGTGACGAATTGAGAATTACGAATTACGAATTGTGGACCGTGACTCTTAATTCTTAATTCTTAATTCTTAATTCTTAATTCTTAATTCTTAATTCTTAATTCTTAATTCTTAATCCGTAATTGGGTTTTCAAGTGGCGCAGATTTCCGACGAGATCATCAGCGAGGTACGGGACCGGGCAAAGATCCAGGAGATTGTCGCGGAATACGTCATCCTGAAGCGCTCCGGATCCAATGCCACGGGGCTCTGCCCCTTTCATGGTGAGAAGAGCCCTTCGTTCAACGTCAATCCCGGTCGGGGAATCTTTCACTGCTTCGGCTGCGGCGTGGGGGGGGATGTCTTCGCCTTCGTGATGAAGATCGAGGGGCTGGAATTTCCCGAAGCGGTCCGGTTCCTGGCGAAACGGGTCGGTGTGGTCATCGCAGAGCGCCCTGCCTCTCCCGGCGAAAAACGGCGAACCGACGAGCGCGAGCGCTTCTTCCGGATTAATGAATTGGCGGTCGGCTTCTACCGTCGCTTCCTCCTGGAGGAGCGGGAGGCCGCGGCTGCCCGGGAGTACCTGCAGCATCGCGGAGTAGATGCCGGCGTGGCCGAAAGTTACCGGCTGGGATTTGCCCCCGATCGCTGGGATGCCCTGACCCGTTTCCTGGAACGACAGGGGGTGGCGCCGGATCAGGCGGAGAAACTGGGGCTCTTGCGCCGGAGGGACGGGGGGGGGTACTACGATACCTTCCGCAATCGTCTCCTCTTCGTCATCTCCGATCCCCAGGGGCGGCCACTGGGCTTTGGCGGACGTGTCCTGGACGACACTCTTCCCAAGTACATCAACTCCCCGGAATCACCGGTCTACCGCAAGAGCGAGGTGCTCTTCGGTCTCCACCTGGCAAAGCCGGCCATGCGGGAGAGCGGTCGGGCCCTCATCGTGGAGGGGTACTTCGATCACCTGGCCCTTTACCAGGCCGGAGTCAAGAATGTGGTGGCGGCCTGCGGTACGGCGCTGACGGAACAGCATCTGAAGCTCCTCTGCCGCTATGCCGGCCGGATAGACACTCTCTTCGACGCGGACGGCGCCGGCCGAAAGGCGACCTTACGGACCGTCGAGCTCTCTCTTACCGAGCAGGTGACGGCCACGGTGGTGGCGCTCCCCCAGGGTGAAGACCCTGACAGCTTCATCAGAAAAGAGGGGAAAGAGGCGTTCGCCGCCCTGGTGGCGCGGGCCCGTCCGGCCTTCGATTTTCTGGCGCGGGAGATCCTGCGGAAGGAGAACGTGGGGACAGCCGACGGCAAGGCCCGGGTGGCCAACGAGCTGATCCCGTGGCTGAAGAAGGTCGCGGACCCCATCGAGCGGGAGCGTTACCTCCAGGAGGTCGCCCGCTCCCTGGATATCGATCCGCAGCACCTCAGGAGCGGTGTCGGCCGTGAACCGGTCCGTGCCGAGCGCTTCGCTCCTCGGGAGCGGGGAGTGGCGACAGGTGGTGATCCCGAGGAGATGCTTCTCGCACTCATGGGGAAGTTCCCGACGGTGGCCCCGCTGGTGGCGGCAGAAGGGATAGAGCTTTTCTTCCGTCCCGAGCTTGCCGGCATCGCCGGCGAGATCATGCGGCAGATGCTGGATGCGGAACGGGTGGACTGGCCGGCGGTGCTTCGGCTCATCACCCCTGATGAGGAGCGGAGCCGGCTGGGCGCGCTCTTTATCGGCGAAACCCATCTGAACGACATAGATGTGAACAAGGCCGTCGTCCAGTGTCGGGCGAGTCGGGAGAAGGCCCTCCTGGGAGAGGCCAAGACTCTCCGGCAGGAACTGTTCCGGGTCGAACCGGAAAGCGAACGTTACTGGGAAATTCTGAGGCGGCTCGATTGCTTGCGGGCCCGGAAATCACTGGTATCATCATCAGGCAGGACTCAGACAGAGGTGCTTTGATGGCCAAGAAGAGTATGGAAGAAGTGAAGCAGCTGATCGACATGGGAAAAGAGAAGGGGTTTTTGACCTATGACGAGGTGAACGACCTCCTCCCTCCCGATATCGTCTCCTCCGAGCAGATCGACGATGTCATGAGTATGTTCGGGGAGATGGACATCGAGGTGGTCGATTCCGCCCAGAAGGTGAAGATCCCCAAGATCAAGCTGGAGCTGGACGAAGACGAAGAGGCCGAGGCCGAGCAGGAAGAGATGGAGTTCGAACCGGGAACCCTCGGTCGAACCAGCGATCCCGTCCGGATGTATCTGCGGGAGATGGGGTCGGTCTCTCTGTTGACCCGCGAGGGTGAGGTGGAGATCGCCAAGCGGATCGAGGAGGGGGATCGGGATGTGGCCAGTGTCATCCTCAATACCCCGATCACCGTCAAGGAGCTCCTCTCCCTGGGAGAGCGGCTCCGGAAGGGGCAGATCGTTCCAGCCGACATCAGCAAGGATATCGAGGAGGATGTTGAGCTGGAAGAGGACGAGGAGGATCCCAGCAAGGTCCGGCTCCTGACGGTCATCGAAGAGATCAGGCTCCATGACATCCGGATGGAGGAGCTGCACCTCCTGCTGGAGCCCCATGGTCTGCCGGTGGAGGAGCGTGCCGAGGCTGTCGCCGAACTGGCGGAGGTGAAGGGGCGGACCGCCGACATGGTCAAGTCTCTGCGGCTCAAGGACCGCCATGTGGAGATCATCTCCCAGCGGCTGAAAGAGCTCTCTCAGAAGGTCGAAAAGGTGATGTCCCGGTACCGGGAGAGCACCGCCGGCCTCCCGCTCCCCGCGCCGGAGGTCGAAGTACTGCTTGCCCGAATGGATTCCGCGCCCGATGAGGCGGCGGAGATCCTGACCCTGCTGGGGATCGACGTCGAAGAGGCCCAGAAGCTCCACGGTCGGCTCTCCTCCGCCCGGCGTGACCTGAAGGAGATCGAGCAGAAATCCGGGTTCCACCCCACCGAACTGGCGCGGGCCATCAAGGCCATTGTGGAGGGGGAGCGGAAATCCAAGCTGGCCAAGAGCGAGCTGGTGGAGGCCAACCT
The DNA here is from genome assembly GCA_903857795.1 of uncultured Geobacter sp. Lineage (GTDB taxonomy): Bacteria > Desulfobacterota > Desulfuromonadia > Geobacterales > CAIOGM01 > CAIOGM01. The sequence continues at coordinate 5,664 of CAIOGM010000174.1, read as the reverse complement.
CCGGCTGGTGGTTTCCATCGCCAAGAAGTACACCAACCGTGGACTGCAGTTCCTCGACCTGATCCAGGAGGGGAACATCGGGCTCATGAAAGCGGTGGACAAGTTTGAGTACCAGCGAGGGTACAAGTTCTCCACCTACGCCACCTGGTGGATCCGGCAGGCGATCACCCGCGCCATCGCAGATCAGGCCCGAACCATCAGGATTCCGGTGCATATGATCGAGACCATCAACAAGCTGATCAGGACCAGCAGGCAGCTGGTGCAGGAGATCGGCCGCGAACCGTCCCCCGAGGAGATCGCCGAGCGGATGCAGCTCCCCCTGGATAAGGTGCGCAAGGTCTTGAAGATCGCCAAGGAGCCGATCTCTCTGGAGACCCCCATCGGAGAGGAAGAGGATTCGCACCTGGGAGATTTTATCGAGGACAAGGGGGTCGTTTCTCCCCTGGAGGCGGTCATCAAGGCCAATCTCTCCGAGCAGACCGCACGGGTCCTCAATACCCTCACCCCGCGGGAGGAGAAGGTCCTCCGGATGCGGTTCGGCATCGGTGAGAAGAGCGACCATACCCTGGAAGAGGTTGGTCAGGACTTCGAGGTGACCAGGGAGCGGATCCGGCAGATCGAGGCCAAGGCGCTCCGGAAGCTCCGTCACCCCAGCCGGAGCAAGAAGCTGAAGAGCTTCGTCGAGTAGGAAGAGTAGCGGCCGCTCCCGATTTTCGGGGCGGCCGTTTTTCGATCATGCAGCATTCCAGGTTCATCCCCCCTTATCACCATCCCTCATGCCGTTTTTCGCAGGCGGAAGTTGGTCATCCGCTGTAAGCGGCATAGGCCTGTTTCTGCCGGGGCCTTTGCCTGGCGCCATCGGCGTGGAGTGCTGCTTAAGCTGTAAACAACAGGAGGTGCCGCGTGATACAGGGCATTACCGGAATCGTTACCCTACTGGCCGTTGCCTGGCTCATGAGTGAAAATCGGCGGATCATCCACTGGCGGATCATCCTGGCGGGGGTGGCGCTGCAGGTGGCCATTGCCCTCCTGATGCTGAAGGCGCCGCTGTTCCGGGAGCTCTTCCTCGGGCTCAACGCCGTGGTCACCGCCTTCCAGGATGCGACAGTAGCCGGCACCTCCTTCGTCTTCGGTCCTCTTGGAGGGGGGGCTCTCCCCTATCAGGAGACCAGGCCAGGGGGCTCGTTCTCTCTGGCGTTTCAGTCCCTGCCGCTGGTACTCGTCATCGGCGCTCTAACCGCGCTGCTCTACTACTGGCGCATTCTTCCCCGGGTAGTCCGGGCCTTTTCCTGGCTGCTGCGCAAGAGCATGGGGATCGGCGGAGCGCTGGGGGTGGTCGCCTCCGGCTGTATCTTCCTGGGAATGGTCGAATCCCCTCTGCTGATCCGACCCTACCTGAACAGGATGACCCGCAGTGAACTGTTTGCCATGATGACCACCGGGCTCTCCTGCATCGCCGGCACCATGCTGATCCTCTACGCCACGGTGCTGAAAGGGGCCCTCCCCGACCCCCTCGGCCATATCCTTACCGCCTCCATCATCCATGCCCCGGCGGCGCTGCTGCTGGCCTCCGTCATGGTGCCGGAGACGGAACCCCAGACTCTCGGCGACGAGATCACTCCATCCCAGGCCACCAGCGCCATGGATGCGCTGGCAAAGGGGACCTGGGACGGTCTCCAGCTCCTCTTCAATATCGTGGCGATTCTCATCGTCTTCGTGGCCCTGGTGAAGCTGGCCGACATCGGCCTCGGACTCTTCCCCCCCGTGATGGGGGCGCCGGTGAGCCTGGAACGGATCCTGGGGGCGCTGATGTCGCCGGTGGTCTGGCTCATCGGCGTACCGTGGGAGGAGGCCGGGACCGCCGGAGCGCTCATGGGGACCAAGGTCGTTCTCAACGAGCTTCTGGCGTTCATCGATCTTGCCCGGCTCCCCCAGGCGGCGCTCTGCGCCAAGAGCCGGCTGATCATGACCTATGCCCTCTGCAGCTTCGCCAATCTGGGCAGCCTGGGGATCCTCATCGGGGGGCTCGGCTCACTCTGTCCCCAGCGGCGAAATGAGATAGTCGGCATGGGGGGGAAGGCGCTGATCGCAGGAATCCTGGCTTCCCTGATGACCGGAGCCATTGTCGGGATGTTCTGAACCGCTTTTACGTTGCCGTGGAAGCGCCGGAGCTGCTATGCTTTGACGCTCGTACTCACCCCCGGGCGCCGCCTTACACCCCCATGATGTTGCGATGCTCTCTTCCCCTCATCTCTGGAGGTCAACGGTGAAGTTTCTGGCAGCAGTCGTCGGTATGGTTCTCATCGGGGTCTCCCTCTGGGAAGGATTCGAGACAATCATCCTCCCCCGCCGGGTGACCCGCCGGTTCCGGCTGACCCGGCTCTTCTACCGTTGCACCTGGGTTCCCTGGAACGCCGTGGCCAACCTGCTGTCACGACCGAGCAGCCGGGAACATTACCTCAGTTTCTACGGCCCCCTCTCGCTTCTTCTCCTCTTCTCCATCTGGGTGGGGGATCTGATCCTCGGCTTCGCCCTCATCCATTTCGCCACCGGTTCAATTCTTACCACCATGGACAGCACTCCGGTGGACTTCTGGACCGACCTTTACATGAGCGGTACCACCTTCTTCACCCTCGGTCTTGGGGACGTGGTGCCGCGGACCCCGTTGGCCCGACTCCTCACGGTGGCCGAATCGGGGATGGGGTTTGGTTTCCTGGCGTTGGTCATCGGCTATCTTCCGGCCCTCAACCAGTCCTTTGCCCGCCGGGAGGTGACTATTTCCCTGCTGGATGCCCGGGCCGGCTCCCCCGCCACCGCCGCCGAGATGATCCGCCGTCATGCCCGGGACCAGGCAATGGAGGCGCTGCGGCAGCTCCTGCATGACTGGGAGCGGTGGTCCGCCGAGCTGCTGGAGAGCCACCTCTCCTACCCGGTCCTCGCCTACTTCCGCTCCCACCATGACAACCAGTCGTGGCTGGCGGCTCTCACCGTGATTCTCGACACCTGCGCCCTGGTCATGGTGGGGCTCGAAGGGGCCTGCGAACGGCAGGCGGAGCTGACCTTCGCCATCACCCGGCACGCGGTGGTGGATCTCTCCCACATCTTTACCACCTCTCTTGACCGGAGTGAAGATCGGCTGCCACCGGCGGCCCTGACTGAGCTGCGGGAGGTACTCTCCGCCGCCGGGGTGAGGTTGCGGGCCGATGCCGCGGCTGACGAGCGGTTGGCGGAGCTTCGTTCCATGTATGAACCGTATGTCATCTCCCTGGCCAACCGCCTCCGGCTCACGGTCCCCCCCTGGTATTTCCCCGGCGAGCATACCGACAACTGGCAGGCCAGCGGCTGGGAGCATGCGTGATTGACAGCGGACCACCCCCGGCCCCTCCTGAACCAGGAGGGGAGAAAACCGAAACCGCCGTTCCCGGCGAAACCAGACAGGAGAACGGGCCATGACAGCGGAGCGGGCGGACATTCTGATCATCGGAGCGGGGATCATCGGATTGACCCTGGCGCGGGAGCTGGTGAAGGGGGGGCAGGGGGATATCCTGGTCATAGAGAAGGAGCCGGAGCCGGGGAAACATGCCTCGGGGCGCAACAGCGGTGTGCTCCACGCCGGCATCTACTACTCCCCGGACAGCCTCAAGGCCAGGTCGTGCCTCACCGGCAACCGGCTGATGAAGGAGTACTGCCGGGAGCAGGGGCTGCCACTCAAGGAGAGTGGCAAGGTGATCGTTGCCCGAAGCTCCGACGAGCTGGCGACCCTGGACGAACTCTACTCCCGGGCCAAGAGCAACGGCGCCCGGGTGGAGCTCATCGACGAGCGACAGCTTAAAGAGATCGAGCCCAACGCCCGGAGTGCGGGGCGGGCGCTCCTGTCACACGACACCGCAGTGGTGGATCCCAAGGCGGTGATGAAGAGTCTGAAGAGGGGACTGGAGGCGACGGGGAAGGTCCGGATCCTCTGCGACTGCCGGCTCACCGGCTTGAAGGGGAGCACGACCGTGGTGACTACCCGGGGGGAGATCGGTTTTCGCCGCGTCATCAACGCCAGTGGCGCCTACTGCGACAAGGTGGCGGGGCTCTTCGGCGTGGGGAAAGAGTACCGGCTCATCCCGTTCAAGGGGCTGTACCGGATGCTAAACCCGGGGACGCCGTACACGGTGAACTCCAACATTTATCCGGTTCCGGACATCCGCAACCCCTTCCTGGGGGTTCACTTCACCCGGAGCGTGGGGGGGGAGGTCTATCTGGGGCCCACCGCCATCCCGGCCTTCGGCAGGGAGAATTACGGGCTCCTTTCCGGAATCGACGGGGACGCCTTCCGGATCGCCCTGGAGGACCTCCAGCTCTTCATGCAAAATCCCCAGTTCCGGAGCGTGGCCCTCACGGAGCCGAAGAAATACCTCCCCTCCTACTTCTTTCGCGATGCCGCCCGGCTGGTCAAACAGCTCGCTCCCGCTGACATCGCACCATGCGCCAAGGTCGGTATCAGGCCCCAGCTCGTCAACTGGGAGACCAAAGAGCTCGTCATGGACTTCATGGTTTTGGCCGACGGCGACGCACTTCATGTTCTTAACCCAATCTCTCCCGCTTTCACCAGCTCCATGGACCTGGCGCAGAAGATGGTGGCGGAGCACTTCCGGTAGCTACACCGCCCGCGCCACGGTGATGATGTATACCTCTTCTGCCCCCCCCTTTCTCAGGACTCTGCTGCATTCGGCCACGGTGCTCCCGGTGGTGTAGACGTCATCCAGGAGGATGACCTTTTTGCCGCGCACCGCAGCGGGGTCGGCCAGGGAGAAGGCGCCACGTACGTTGGCCTGTCGCTCCGCCGCCGAGAGGGTCACCTGGGGTTCTGTCCGGCGAATCCGGCGGAGATTGTTCACCACCAGCGGAATCCGCCACATCTTTGAGAGGGGGCGCCCCAGGAGAATCGCCTGGTTGAACCCCCGCTCCCGGAGCCGTTGCCGATGGAGCGGCACCGGAAAGAGGAGCTCGGCGCCTGAGGAGAGAGCGAAGGAGGAGAGCGTCTCGTTGGCCAGGAGGGTCAGGGGGTGGGCCAAATGAACCTTCCGGTCATACTTGAAGCGGTGAATCAGTTCCCGGGCGGGCCCGTCGAAGCAGAGTGCGGCCCGGGCTGCGCTGTAGCGGGGAGGGGTCGTCAGGCAGGCGCCGCAGGGGTGGTCAATCCCGCCGGGGGTAGCGAAAGGGATTCCACAGACGGTGCAGAGGGGCGAGGTGATGGGATGCAGCTCTTCGCGGCATCGCAGGCAGAGATGGAGTTCCCCCGCATTCGGAATGAACTTCCGGCAGGCGTGGCAGAGCGGCGGGAAGAGGAGCCCCAGCAGCACGCGGAGCATCAGCTACGGCTCCAGCCACTCATGTGGCGCAAGGTGCAGGAGGGGTAAGCTCCAGATTGAACCATATTCTCCAGTAATCGCCATGATTGCCCTCTCCCTGTTTTTTGCAAGCGACAGACAAGGCCCTCTCCGACACATCGCCGCGAGCAGATGACGTGGGATGTCAACTACTCCCGGTTAGTTTTCGATAATCAGTACTAAACGCATCGGCTTACCCATTTGGGGTACTCAAGCGGGCGAACAGGAGCACATCACGCAGGCTTTCGATGATTTTTAATCACATGACGCTTCTCTGCGCCGTCCT
>CAIOGM010000173.1 GCA_903857795.1 uncultured Geobacter sp. | reverse complement strand
GCCATCGAGGCGGCCCGGGCCGGAGAGCACGGCAAGGGGTTTGCGGTGGTCGCCTCGGAGGTGCGCAAGCTGGCGGAACGGAGCCAGGCCGCGGCCCGGGAGATCTCCGGACTCTCCTCCTCCAGCGTTGCGGTGGCCGAACGGGCCGGGGAGCTGCTGGCCAGGATCGTGCCGGACATCCGGAAGACCGCAGAGCTGGTGCAGGAGATCAACGCCGCAAGCAGGGAGCAGGAGAGCGGAGCCGAACAGATCAATAAGGCGATCCAGCAGCTGGACCAGGTGATCCAGCAGAACGCCTCGGCGGCCGAGGAGATGGCGTCAACCGCCGAAGAGCTCTCCTCCCAGGCGGAGCAACTCCAGGCCACGGTGGCCTTCTTCCGGGCCGGCGACAGCAGGGGGAGCGCCCCGCGGCCCCGGCAGATGGAACGGGTCGGCTCCAGAGCGGCGAGAAAACCCGGCGTCACCTATTTTGCCCAGGCCGGCGCCAATGACCGCGGCGGGATGAAGAAGGCGGTGGGGCACGACCTGGAGATGGAGCTTGACGATCCGCTTGAGAGCAATTTCGAGAAGTTTTAGAGGCTAGGAACATGGGCCGGTAACTGGTGACTGACTATGCAATGGAGTGAATCATGCTGAAGAACATGAAGATTGGCACACGTTTGAGTCTTGGCTTCGGGATTGTCCTCATTCTCATGCTCACCTTGGGGCTCTTCGCCATGAACCGGTTGAAGGCCATCGATGTGGATGTGGAAGACCTGGTCACCGACAAGTGGCCCAAGACGCTGATGCTCAACGACATCAACAAACAGATCAACGTGGTGGCGCGCGCCCTGCGCAACATAATCCTCTTCGACGATCCGGCCATCAAGGAGAAGGAGCTGGCCCGGATCGGCGAGGCGAAAGTGATCGTCGACAAACACCTGGATGAGTTGGCCAAGATCGTGAGACAACCGGCGGGGAAGAAACTCCTGAAGAACATTATCGACACGCGGGCCGCCTACCGGGAGCAGCAGCAGATCGCCCTTGATCTGATCAAGGCGGGGAAGAAGGAGGAGGCGACAGCCCACCTGCTGGCGAACATGAGGAAGGCTCAGACCGCCTACTTCGACGCCGTGGAAGAGCTGGACAGCCGTCAGGTAAAGGAGGTGGAGCGGCTGGGGAAGCTGGCCGGCGACACCTATGACCTGGCGGTCGAACTGATCCTGGGGCTGATGACAATAGCACTGCTCCTGGTAGTGCTCATCGCCTGGATCCTCACCCGCGGCATCACCCGGCCGGTGGCCGCCTGCGTGGCTGCCGCCAACAAGATCGCCGCCGGCGATACGGATGTGCTGCTGGACTCCACGGCCAAAGACGAGACCGGCATCCTCCAGGGGGCCATGGAACGGATGGTCTCGGCCATCAGGGGGCTCATCGCCGATGCCGGGATGCTCACCGACTCCGCCGTGGCCGGACACCTGGCCACCCGGGCCGACGTCTCCAGACATCAGGGGGACTTCCGGCAGATCGTGGTCGGTTTCAACGAGACGCTGGATGCGGTCATCGGCCCCTTGAACATGGCGGCCGAATACGTGGACCGGATCTCCAAGGGGGACCTCCCCCCCAGGATCACCGATCAGTACCAGGGGGATTTCAACGAGATCAAACTCAACCTCAACAACTGCATCGACAACATCAACGCCCTGGTCACCGACGCCAACCTCCTGGCTCAGCAAGCCATTGCCGGGAAATTGACCGCACGGGCCGACGCCGCCAAACATCGCGGTGACTACCAGAAGGTCGTCACCGGCTTCAACGAGACCCTGGATGCGGTCATCGAACCGCTCAACATGGCGGCCACCTACGTGGACCGGATCTCCAAGGGGGATATCCCCCCCCGGATCACCGAAAATTATCAGGGGGACTTCAACGAGATCAAGTCCAACCTGAACAACTGCATCGACATCATGAACAACCTCCTGACCGAGGCCAACCGGGTCGTCCGGGCCGCCGCTGACGGCCGGCTGGATGAACGGGCCAACGCGGACCTCTTCGTAGGGAGCTGGCGACAGCTGGTGCTGGGGATCAATACTACCGTCACCAACATCGTCGATCCGCTCATGGTAACCGCCGACTATGTGAACAAGATCTCTCAGGGAATCATCCCCCCCGCCATCAGCACCGACTACCAGGGGGAGTACAACATCATCAAGAACAGCCTCAATTCGGTGGTCAGTATGATGAACGAGCTGCAGGTCGAGACCGACACGATCATCAAGGCCGCTGCCGCCGGTCAACTGGATCGCCGGGCCGACGCCTCTCTCTTCGTCGGCGGCTGGCATACGCTGGTTACCGGAATTAATGACATCATCACCAACATCGTCTCCCCGCTTATGCTCACCGCCGATTACGTGGACAAGGTCGCCAAGGGGATCATCCCCCCCGCCATCACCATCGACTACCGGGGCGAGTACAACGTCATCAAGAACAATCTCAACGCCCTGGTCCAAACGATGACCGACCTGCTGGCGGAGAGCGACACAATAATCAAGGCTGCCGCCAGCGGCGACCTGGACCGGAGGGCCGATGCCGACCGCTTCGTGGGGGGGTGGCGCACCCTGGTGACCGGGATTAACGACACCGTCACCAACATCGTCGATCCGCTCATGCTCACCGCAAACTATGTGGATCGCATCTCCAAGGGGGATATGCCTCCCCCCATTACCGTCCAGTACCTCGGCGAATACAACATCATCAAGAGCAACCTCAACGATCTCATTGGGGCCTTGAACCGGATCACCACCGGCGCCCGGGAGGTGGCCGGCGGCAATCTGATGGTGGATCTCAAGGAGCGCTCCGCCAACGACGAGCTGATGCAGGCGCTCATCACCATGGTCCGGCAGCTCACCTCCGTGGTGAGCGAGGTGAAGACGGCAGCCGACAGCGTAGCCGCCGGATCACTGCAGATGAGTTCCGGATCGGAGAACATGTCCCATGGGGCCTCGGAGCAGGCCGCCGCCGCCGAACAGGCCTCCTCCAGCATGGAGCAGATGACCTCCAACATCCGGCAGAACGACGACAACGCCCAACAGACCGACAAGATCGCCAACAAGGCGGCGGAAGACGCCACCGCCGGCGGAGCGGCGGTGGCCGAGACCGTGGCCGCCATGCGGGAGATCGCGGGGAAGATCACCATCATCGAGGAGATCGCCCGGCAGACCAACATGCTGGCGTTGAACGCGGCCATCGAGGCGGCCCGAGCCGGGGAGCATGGCAAGGGGTTCGCCGTGGTCGCCTCGGAGGTGCGCAAGCTGGCGGAACGGAGCCAGGCGGCGGCCCGGGAGATCTCCGGTCTCTCCGCCTCCAGCGTGGAGGTTGCCGAGCGGGCCGGGGAGATGCTGGCCCGGATAGTCCCGGATATCCGGAAGACCGCGGAGCTGGTCCAGGAGATCAACGCCGCAAGCCGGGAGCAGGAGAGCGGGGCCGAGCAGATCAACAAGGCGATTCAGCAGCTGGATCAGGTGATCCAGCAGAACGCCTCGGCAGCCGAGGAGATGGCCTCCACCTCCGAGGAGCTCTCCTCCCAGGCCGAGCAGCTCCAGGCCACCGTGGCCTTCTTCCGGATCGGCGACATGGGCGCCCCCACTCTTCCCAGCCGGACCATGGCCCGGTCAAAGCAGATCATGGCGAAACCTGCAAGGAAACCGGCCCCCACTCCGATCAACTCCATGCCCATCGGCTACTCCGGGGTGAAGAGAGCCGGCGGGCATGACCTGAAGATGGAGAGCGATGATCCCCTGGACAACCACTTCGAGAAGTTCTAACCAGTTCGCCTCAGGAGGGCAGACATGAGCACAACCGGCATCACGGAAACCACCCAGTATCTCTCCTTCAAACTCGGGGAGGAGCTCTTTGCCGTTGATGTGGCGAAAGTCCGGGAGATCCTGGACGTCATCGCCATCACCAAGGTTCCTCAGACCCCTGACTATATGCGGGGGGTGATCAACCTGCGCGGCAGTGTCGTCCCGGTCATGGATATGCGCCAGAAGTTCGGTCTTCCCCCTACGGAGCGGACCGTCAACACCTGCATCATCGTCATGGAGATCAACCACGACGGGGAGACCATGGTCCTCGGCTCCCTGGCCGATTCGGTGCAAGAGGTCCTCGAACTTGGCCCCGAGCAGATCGAACCCGCCCCCAAGATCGGCATCCGGCTCCGGACCGACTTCATCAAGGGGATGGGAAAGGTCAATGATCAGTTCATCATCATCCTCGATATCGACCAGCTCTTCACCATGGACGAGCTGACCACCATCGCCGAGGAGCTGCCGGAAACAGTGCATGAATGAGCTCGGCGGGGAGAAGCTTCCTGACAACAGAACACGATTAATCAAGAGGATGGCAGACTCATGGATGAAACCGGTCAGCTGAAAGGGCTCTCGCCCCGAGATTTTACCCGACTGAGCAGCTTTATCTACGACCACTGCGGCATCAAGCTGCCGCCGGTCAAACGGACCATGATCGAATCGCGCCTCCGCAAACGGCTCCGGATCCTCGGGATGGAGAGTTTCAGCGAGTACTGCGACCTGATCATCAACGGTCGGGGGAACGAAATGGAGCTGGTGACCATGACCGACCTGGTGACCACCAACAAGACCGACTTCTTCCGGGAGCCGGAGCATTTCGCCTACCTCACCGGTAACGTCCTTCCCGAGTGGTGTGACGCCACCGGACCGCGCCGCTCGCACCAGTTCTCCCTCTGGAGCGCCGGCTGTTCCACCGGCGAGGAGCCGTATACCCTGGCCATGGTGCTCAGCGAATTCGCGGCCCAGACGCCGGGGTTCGTCTTCGACATCACCGCCACCGACATCTCCACCCGGGTCCTGGATACGGCCCGCACCGCCATCTACACGAAAGAGAAGATCGCTCCGGTCCCCATGGCGCTGCGGCACAAATACCTCCTCAAGAGCCGCAATCCCGAGCAGGAGGTGGTCCGGATCATCCCGGAGCTCCGCCGGACGGTCACCTTCAGTCACCTCAACTTCATGGATCGCGCCTTCAGCATGGCAAAGCCGCTGGACGTGATCTTCTGCCGCAATGTGATCATCTATTTTGACCGTCCCACCCAGGAGTGCCTGATCAACAAGTTCTGTGACTGCCTCAAGCCGGGCGGATACCTGTTCATGGGGCACTCCGAGACCCTGAACGGCCTCGATGTCCCGCTCTACTCCGTCTACCCGACCATCTACCGGAGGCCTGCATGAAGAAGATCCGCGTCCTTATTGTCGACGATTCCGCCGTTGTGCGGCAGACCCTTACCGAGATTCTCGAATCCGACCCCCAGATTCAAGTGATGGGGACCGCCAGCGACCCCTATGTGGCGTCGGAAAAGATCAAGGAGGAGGTGCCCGACGTAATCACCCTGGACGTTGAGATGCCCCGGATGGACGGACTGAATTTCCTGAAGATCATCATGGCCCAGCGCCCCATCCCCGTGGTCATGTGCTCCAGCCTCACGGAACTGGGGTCGGAGACCGCCCTCAAGGCGATGGAGTACGGCGCCATCGAGATCATCCTGAAACCCCGACTGGGGACCAAACAGTTTCTGGAGGAGTCATCGATCCGGATCTGCGACGCCGTCAAGGCGGCGGCCCAGGCCAGGGTCAAGCCGATCATCCGCGCCCGGACCCCGCAGCCCAAGCTCTCCGCCGACGCCATTCTCGACAAGGCTTCGTCCCAGGCGATGATCAGGACCACGGAGAAGGTGGTGGCGGTAGGCGCCTCCACGGGGGGGACCGAGGCGCTGCGGGTGTTTCTGGAGGCGATGCCCGCCGATGCGCCGGGAATCGTCATCGTCCAGCATATGCCGGAAGGGTTCACCCGGAGCTTTGCCAAACGGCTGGACGGACTCTGCCGGATGGACGTCAAGGAGGCCGAGGATAACGATTCCGTCATCCGCGGTCGGGCGCTCATCGCCCCCGGCAACCGGCACCTGCTCCTCAAGAGAAGCGGTGCCCGCTACTACGTGGAGCTCAAAGACGGGCCGCTGGTCTCCCGGCACCGCCCCTCCGTGGATGTGCTCTTCCGGTCGGCGGCCCGGTATGCCGGGAAAAACGCCGTGGGGGTCATCCTCACCGGCATGGGGGATGACGGCTCCAGCGGCATGAAGGAGATGAAAGACGCCGGGGCCTGGACCATCGCCCAGAACGAGGCTACCTGCATCGTCTTCGGCATGCCCCAGGAGGCCATCAAGAAGGGGGGAGTTGCGGTGGTTCTCCCGCTGGACGACATCCCCCAGGATGTGCTCAAACACTCCTACTAAGGCGTCTCGGCGAATAACCGCTTTCCAGGACTCATCTCTCATGGCCTTTCCCACCATACTCATCGTCGACGACGACGCCGTCTCTCTCCGGACGCTGGAGCGCCGGCTGGAACAACTCGGTTTCCCGGCGCTCTGCGCGTCCGGCGGCCCGCAGGCGCTGGAGCTCCTCAGGAGCACTCCGGTAGACCTGATCCTCACGGACCTGCTCATGCCGGAGATGACCGGGATCCAGCTGATGGAACGGGTACGTGAGGAGTTCGGCGCGATCCCCATCATCGTCGTCACGGCCCACGGCAGCATCGAGAGCGTGGTGGAAGCCATGCGCCACGGCGCCTACGACTACCTGGAAAAACCGTGCGACCCCCTCCATATCCGCCTCTCGGTGCAGCGCGCCCTGGACTATCACCAGGTGATCAGGGAGAACGCCCAGATCCGCGGACTCCTGCGGGATCAGTTTACCTTTCAGAGCATCGTCACCGTCGACCCGGAGATGAAGGAGCTGCTGGAACGCGCCGCAAAGGTGACCTCCGCCTGCCAGACCACCGTGATTATCTACGGCGAGAGCGGCGCCGGCAAGGAGGTGCTGGCGCGCGCCATCCATTTCGCCGGTAACGGCCTCCCCACCGGTTTTGTCGCCCTCAACTGCGCCGCGATCCCCGAGCATCTGCTGGAGAGCGAGCTGTTCGGTCACGTCAGGGGGGCCTTCACCGGCGCAGACCACGACCGGGAGGGGAAGCTGGGACTGGCCCGGGGGGGGACGCTGCTGCTGGATGAGATCGGGGACATGCCCCTGACGCTCCAGGCAAAACTGCTCCGGGTTCTCCAGGAGCGAGTCTTCGAGAAGGTCGGCAGCAACACCCCCATTCCCGCCAACTGCCGGATCATCGCCGCCACCAACCGCAACCTGGTGGAGATGGTCGCCACGGGACTCTTCCGCGAGGACCTGTACCACCGCATCAACGTCTTCCCGCTGCAGATCCCCCCCCTGCGCGACCGGAAAGGGGACATCCCGCTCCTCTGCGACCATATCATCGCCCAGTTGCGCAGCCACCTGGGGAAGAGGATTCCCGGTATCTCCCTGAAAGCCATGGAGGTCATGCAGAGCTACGGATGGCCGGGGAATGTGCGGGAGCTCCGCAACCGCCTGGAACGGGCGGCAATTCTCTCCGACGGAGAGCTGATCCGCCCCTCCCATCTGGGGATCGACGCCGGCGGCCCCCCTCCGGGAGAGGTGGGAGCAGTGAAAGCAGGAATGGTGACCTACACCCTGTCGCTCTCCGAAGGGGAGCTCTCCCTTGAGGCGCTTACCGAACAGATCCTTGGCATGACTCTCCAGCGCTGCCTGGGGAACAAGTCCAAGGCAGCCAAACTTCTCAAGATCGGCAGGAAGCACTTCTACCGCAGTTCCGCCGAAGAGTAGCCCCCCCCCTCCCCTAGCCCGCAGAAAAGACCATCTCCGCCACCGACGCGCGCAGAGTGTGCCCGACAGGGACACTCTGTCCCCACAGGGAGCAGCGGCCGCTGCCTGGCTACACGTAACTAACTGTTATCTGGTGACTCTCCGGATTGGCTTGGTTCCTGCTGTAAAGCAGGAGTAGGGGAACAGGCTGTACCCGAACGGCACATTACGGAGGTCGCCATGTCACAGGAAGCCGTGGAAAAAGTTCTAGGACGACTGCTTACCGATGATTCGTTTCGCGGGCGGGCAGGTAAATCCCTGCGAACCGTCTGCAGGGAAGAGGGTTTCGGTCTGAGCGAAGAGGAGCTGAGTCTGGTGGGAGGAGTCGATTTGAAACAGTTTGCCGGCATCGCCGAAAACCTTGACGGCGGGATCAAGAGATATATGAGCCTGCAGGGAGAGCCGCCGAGAAATCCACTGTCAGGAGGTGGTAATCATGGCTAAAACAGTCTTGACCGTCGATGATTCCAAATCCGTTCGCCAGCTGGTGAGCTATACGCTGCAGCAACAGGGATACGATGTCCTGGAGGCCGCGGACGGCAAAGAAGCCCTGGAACTGCTGGGAAACCGGAAGGTGGAGATGATCATCACCGACCTGAACATGCCGGTTCTGGACGGTATCGGTATGATCAAGGGGGCCCGGGCGCTGCCGTCCTGCCGCTTCATCCCCATCGTCATGCTGACCACCGAGTCCCAGGACGCCAAGAAGCAGGAGGGGAAGGCGGCCGGCGCCACCGGATGGATCGTGAAGCCGTTCCAGCAGGAGCAGCTCCTCGCCGTGGTAAAGAGACTACTCGGTTAACCGTCGACTGCCGGAGCCCCCGGCCCTCAACGAAGGAGAAGAGAACATGAGTACCCTGGTCAATTTCTACCTGGACTTTTCCGTAAAATACCGCCTCGCCCTGCTCTGTATCTGCTACAGCCTCTGCATCGTCGCCGTGGGGCTGGCTGAATCGTCCCATATAGCACGGCTGCACACCGTCGTCATGGTCGTCTCCATCATCCTGGGGCTCATGTTCGGCGCGTTGAACATCTGGTCCATCGATCATCCCATTCAACGGGCCATCAGATACCTGCAGTCCATGGCTGACGGCGATCTTGACATGGAGATCACGGTGAAACGGAAGAACGAACTGAGCACCATGCTGAGCTCCATGCAGGTCATGCAGCACTCCATCCGCGCCCAGGTCGCGGAGACCAGGCTGCTGGCTCAGGCGGTGGCCCTGGGGAATCTGTCGGTCAGGGCCGATCCGACGAAACACAAGGGTGAATTCAGAAACATCATCATCGGCATCAACGAGACCCTGGACGCGGTCACCGGGCCGCTGAACATGGCAGCCGAGTACGTGGACCGGATCTCCAAGGGGGACATCCCCCCCAAGATAACCGCCACGTACCACGGCGATTTCAACGAGATCAAGACCAACCTGAACACCTGCATCGAACAGATCTCCATCCTGGTGGACGAGGTGGGGGTGGTCATTCACGCCGGGCGTGACGGACGACTCAGCGAGCGGTCCCACCCCGACCGAACCAACGGGGTCTACCGCAAACTGCTCCGGGGGATCAACGACACCCTGGACGCCATCATCGAACCGCTGAACATGTCCGCCGCCTACGTGGCCCGGATCGCCGACGGCGATATCCCCCCCCGCATCACCGCCGTCTACCACGGCGATTACAACGCCATCAAGAACAACCTCAACGGCTGCAGCGACGCCATCAACCTCCTCATCGCCGACGCCGGTCAGCTGGCCCAAGCGGCCGTGGACGGAGACCTGAACAGCAGGGCCGACGCCGGCAAACACCGGGGAGATTTCCGGATCATCGTCGCCGGGATGAACGAGACGCTGGATGCGGTCATCAACCCCCTCAACGTGGCCGTGGACGCCCTGGAGAAGTTCGGTCACGGCATCGCTCCCGATGATGTGACCGCCGAGTACCACGGGGAGTTCCAGCGGATCAAAGAGGGGATCAACAACGTGCTGACCACCGTCAGGATGCGGGGGGCCGATCTGGAGATGCTCAGCACCGCCGCCATCTCGGGGCAGCTCCATGTCCGGGCCGATATCTCCAAGTATCAAGGCTACAACAGCCGGATGATCGCCGGAGTCAACGCCATCGTCGACAAACTGATCCAGCCGATGACCGTCGCCGCCGAGTACATGGACCGGATCTCCAAGGGGGATATCCCCCCCAGGATCACCGAGGAGTACCACGGCGACTTCAACGAGATCAAGAACAGCCTCAACACCTGCATCGATGCGGTGGGGGCGGTCATCACCGATATCAATCTCCTGGCCCAATCGGCCACGGAAGGGCGACTCCTGACCCGCGCCCCGGCCGAACGGCATCACGGCGATTTCAGGAAGATCGTCACCGGGGTCAATTCGACCATCGGCACCCTGGTGGGGCACCTGGATGCGCTTCCGCAGCCGGTCATGATCGTGGACCGGGAGTTGAAGATCAACTACATGAATCGGGCCGGCGCCATGGCCGGAGATACGACCCCGGAGGCGCTCCTGGGGACCAACTGTTACGACCACTTCAAGACCTCCGACTGCCACACCGAACGGTGCGCCTGCGCCAGGGCCATCAAGGAAGGGCAGATCGCCTTCAGCGAGACCGACGCCCACCCCGGCGGCCACCATCTGGAGATCGCCTACTCCGGAATCCCCCTCAAGGATCAGGAGGGGAGAGTCATCGGCGCCTTTGAGACGGTAACCGACCAGACCCAGGCCAAGCAGCAGGCCAGAACCGCCGATAAACTGCTGGCGTATCAGGCCGCCGAATCCGGTAAGCTCACCGACTGCCTGCAACAGTTGGCGCTGGGGAACACCGCCTTCTCTCCCCGGGCCGAACAGGGGGACGCCGAGACCGCGATCATCCGGTCGAACTACGAAACGATCTACGGCGAGGTCGGCCACCTGACCGCTGCACTGGAGAACATCACGGGGATCGCCAAGGAGGTGGCCACCGGCAACCTGATGGTGGAGTTGAAGGAGCGCTCCGCCAATGACGAGCTGATGCAAGCGCTCATCGCCATGGTCCGTCAGCTCACCTCCGTGGTGAATGAAGTCAAGTCGGCAGCCGATAACGTGGCCGCCGGCTCCCAGGAGATGAGCTCCGGGGCCGAGCAGCTCTCCCGCGGCGCCTCGGAACAGGCTGCAGCCGCCGAAGAGGCCTCCTCCAGCATGGAGCAGATGACCGCCAATATCCGGCAGAACGCCGACAACGCCCAACAGACCAACAAGGTCGCCAATCAGGTGGCGAATGACGCCCAAGGGGGGGGGAAGGCGGTTGCCGAGACCGTGACCGCCATGCGGGAGATCGCGGGGAAGATCACCATCGTGGAGGAGATCGCCCGGCAGACCAATATGCTGGCGTTGAACGCGGCCATCGAGGCGGCCAGGGCCGGAGAGCACGGCAAGGGGTTCGCCGTGGTCGCCTCGGAGGTTCGCAAACTGGCGGAACGGAGCCAGGCAGCGGCCAAGGAGATCTCCGGACTCTCCACCTCCAGCGTGGAGGTGGCGGAACGGGCCGGGATGATGCTCGCCTCGATTCTGCCGGAGATCCGAAAGACGGCACAGCTGGTACAGGAGATCAACGCCGCCAGCAGGGAACAGGACTCCGGGGCGGGACAGATCAACAAGGCGATCCAGCAGCTGGACCAGGTGATCCAGCAGAACGCCTCGGCCGCCGAAGAGATGGCCTCCACCTCCGAGGAGCTCTCCTCCCAGGCGGAGCAGCTCCAGGCCACCGTGGCCTTCTTCCGGACCGGCGACGACGTCTCTCACCCCGTTGCCGCCCGACGGGCGCCGCGACTCACCGTCAAGAGCAGCAGGAAACCGGCGGCCACTCTTGCCAACGCTTCTGCCGGCAGAGCACGGAAGCTGGTGGGGCACAATCCGGAGGGAGATGTTCTGGAGGGGTGCTTCGAGCAGTTCTGAACTACCGAACGTGAAAGTCCCCCTTCTCGGGGCAAGATCAGCTTTACGAGCCTGTTCAGATCGTGTTATTGTTCCAGTCTGGCACAGCTCCCCCGAGGGGAGTGCGCCACAGCAATCACTTTTCCGTAACCAGCCAGGCACTTTTCATGAGTATGACAGGGACGCCGATACCGCGTATCAATAATTCCATCTCGTCCTTAAGCAAGATCCTGGCGACGGCGGCGTGCATCATGCTGATCGGGTATGTGGGCTATCTGGTGGTGGCCCAGTACCGGGCGCAGGTGGCGCTCCAGAAATCCCAGCAGCAGCTGATAACCCAGGAGATCGACCGGAGGGCCGGCGCCTCCAGCTTTTTTTTCAGCGCCCAGACGAACAGCCTCAAGGAGCTCTCCCAAGCCCGTGAGATCGCTATCTATTTCGAGAATCAGGCCCTGGGGATGTCTCTTGAGTACGGCCTCAGCGCCAGTCTCTCGGCCGTCCAGGACCGGTTTGACACGTTTCAGCAGAAGAGCCGCCTGGAGCGACACCCGGTCTATACCTGGCTACTGTTCCTCCCCCCTCGGGGGAAACCGCTCGCCCTGAGCGGCGTCGATGTCACCGCCACCCACCCCCGCTGGTCACGCTACGTCCGCCGGGAAGCCCAGACATTCTATCTCACCGATACGGAGGAGGGAGCAGCCCGGATCGTCATCTCGGTCCCCTGCATCTTCAAGGAGAAGGTCGTCGGTCAGATCCTCGGGATAATCCCCCTTTCCCTGGTCTATGACCACTTCATCGGCAACCGGGAAGGGTCCCCCGACCTGATCGCCCTGGTGAGGGATGAGCGCTACCTCCTTCTGCCGGCGTCACATCAGGCGCTTCTCTCCCCATCCCTGCGTGCTGCCCCCCCCCGCCTCCCTCCCGGCGTGGTGACGCAGCTCAAGAGTGGCGGCAGCGCCAAAGGGTATCTCCTGGCGGCCCGAAGCGACATCCCCGAGACCCCCCTCTCCATCATCACGTTCATCCCGGGGGGGAAATATGACGTGGGAGATCCCCGCCGGATCCTGGCCGCCACCGCCGGCCTGGCGGTGGCCATCCTGACCGCAATCTTTCTGGTCTTCATCCTCATGACCAGAAACACCATCCTCACGACTAACCTGGAACAGGCCGCCCTCCGGGAACAGGAAGCGGCGGAGCAGACCCGGCTCCTGCAAAATGAAGTCGCCGTACGGCAGCAGGCCGAAACGGCCCTGGTTGAGCAGTCGGAGGTGCTGGCGCAGCTGAACCGGACCCTGGAACAGCGGGTCCAGAAAGAGATCGAGAAGAGCCGGGAAAAAGAGCTGATCATCCTCCAGAACGAAAAGCTCGCCTCCATCGGCCAATTGGCGGCCGGAGTGGCCCATGAGATCAACAACCCCATGGGGTTCATCTCCAGCAACCTGAGAACCCTTACCGGCTACTTTGTCGCCCTGGCAAGCTTCATCTCGGCGCAGCGGAAGGCCCTGGAGCAGACGGCGTCCGAGGAGCTGCGGCAGGAACTGGCGGCGACGGAAAATGAGCTTGACGTGCCCTATATCCTGGACGACGGTGGCGATCTGATAAAAGAGTCGCTGGACGGCGCCAACCGGGTGGCCCAGATCGTCCGCGACCTGAAGAGCTTCTCCCGCATCGATACCCCGGAGTATGAGATGAGCGACCTCACCTCGTGCCTGGAGAGCGCCCTCAACATCGTCAGCAACGAACTCAAGTACGTGGCGACCATAGTCAGGGAGCTCGAGCCGCTCCCCCCCATACTCTGTCACCCCGGACAGCTGAACCAGGTTTTCATGAACCTGCTGCTCAACGCCTGCCACGCCATTACTCCGCCGGGGACCATCACCCTCCGGAGCTGGCATGACGAGACCTCCGTCTCGGTCTCCATCACCGACACCGGGCACGGCATCCCCCAGGAGCTCCGGGATCGGATCTTCGAACCGTTTTTCACCACCAAGGCGGTGGGCAAGGGGACCGGGCTGGGCTTAAGCATCTCTTACGACATCATCAAGAAGCACCATGGGGAAATTCTCGTGGAGAGTTCCAGCAGTGGCACGACCTTCACCATCAAATTGCCGAGACATTCGGAGGAAAATCATGGATAGACAGGGAGCAATCCTCCTGGTGGACGACGAACCGGCAATCCTGCGGTCACTGAAGCGACTCTTCAAGCAGGGCGCCCATGAAATACTGATGGCCGAATCCGGAGAAGAGGGGCTGGAGCGGCTGGCGGAGGCGCCGATCCGGGTGGTGATTTCCGACTACCGGATGCCGGGTCTCAACGGCGTTGATTTCCTGAAAGAGGTCTACGCCCGGAGCCCCGAGACCGTCAGGATCATCCTGTCGGGACACGCGGACCGTCCGGTCCTGGTGGAAGCGGTGCGGAGCGGCCGGATTTACAAGTACATCGCCAAACCGTGGGACGACGACCAGCTGAAGAGCACCGTGGCCAAAGGCATCGAGCAGTTTACCTCCGCCTGGGAGAAGAGCCACCGGCTCAAGGAGCTGCAGACTGAGAACTCCCTCTTGAACGGCATTAACGATCGCCTGCAGGAGGTCGTCGCCGACCGGACGGCCTTTGTCCGGCGCTTCAGCAAGGCGCTCATCAGTTCCCAGGAGATCCTGGACAACCTGGGCCCCGGTATCGTCTGCGTCGGTTCGGACCGGGTCATCCTCCTCTGCAACGATGCGGCCACCGCCTGGCTCAAGACTCCCCGCCACGGCCTCATCGGGGAGCCGATGGAGACGGCATTCTCCCCCGAACTGGCTGCATTCGTCGAGAAGGTGCTTGCGGCTGAAACCAGCGACAGCCTCTACTTCACCTCAAATGATCTGACCATCCGCGGCGTCCGGCTGAAGGACAACAGTCAAGAGAGCTCGGCCGTACTCTTCATCTGACCTGACCACAGGAGCTCCCATGGATCACACACCTCTCCCCCCCCCGCGTCTATTGGTAATCGATGACGATACGATTCTGCTCCGGAGGATCATGAAACGGCTGGAGCGCCATGGGTACCAGGTCACCGGGGCCGCCAACGGGATGGAGGGATTGGAGAAGGCCCGACAGCTCCCTTTCGACCTTATCATGGTGGACCATCGGATGCCGATGATGGGAGGGCTGGAGGTTATCCGTCATCTGGGAGAGCTGGAAGAGGCGCCGCCGGTGGTCATGGTGACCGGCGCCGGAGACGAAGCGGTGGCGGTTGAGGCGATGAAGCTCGGGGCCAGCGATTATATCGTCAAGGACAGCGACGGGGTCTATCTGGAGATCTTCCCGGTGGTCATCGACCAGGCTCTCGGCCGGCGCAGGCTCCTGCGTGACAAGCTGCGGGCCGAGGCGGAGCTCCGGAAGAGCGAGGAGCGGTACCGGCTGCTCTTTACCCGGATGCTGGATGGGTTTGTCCTCCTGGACAGCACTCCAGACAGCACCTGTCCCGACTGCTCCTTCCGCTTTATGGAGATCAACCCGGCCTTCGGCCGGCTCTTCGCCGTCACTCCGGAGACGCTGCTCGGTCACTGTGTCTGCCGTCTCGGGTTGATTTCCGGTGAGGCCTGGTTCCCCTATCTGGAACAGGTACGCGACAGCGGCGAGGGGTGTCAGTTCGAACTCCCGATAGACTCAGACCGGCTCTTTCTGCAGGTCGCCGCCTACATCCCGACACCGGGCAGGATCGCCGTCATCTTCGAGGATGTGACCGCCCGAAAACGGTACGAGGCCGAATTGGAGCGACTCGCCACCACCGACCCCCTCACCGGAGTCAGTAACCGCGCCGACTTCTTCACCCGGGTGGAGAACGAAGTGGCGCGCCTGAGCCGCTACCAGGGGACAAGCTCCCTCCTCATGCTGGATCTTGACCATTTCAAGCAGGTGAACGACCGGTACGGGCACACTACCGGCGATGAGGTGCTGGTCGCCGTGGCGACGACCATCAGGCAGAGCCTCCGTCAGGTGGATGTGGTGGGCCGTTACGGCGGTGAGGAGTTCGTTGTGCTCCTCCCCGAGACCGGCCTGACCGAGGCGCGTATCGTGGCGGAACGGATCCGACAGAGAGTCTCGGAGCTGGAGGTGCCGGCGGGAGCCGAGCTCGTGACCCTCACCACCAGCTGCGGGGTGGCCCTCCTGGAGGCCGGCGGTGAGGGGAAGGTGGTCCGGGTCCTGGAGCAGGCCGACCAGGCGCTCTATCGCGCCAAGAGGGGGGGACGTAACCGGACTGAGCTCCACGGCGGCCAACCGGACCAGACCTCGCCCTCCCCGGAGGCGGCCACGCTTGCCCGAAGGCAGGAGTGATCATGATTCAGGAGCAACAGCAGGAGGCACTGATCGAGAACAGTGTCGGCGCAGAGGCACTCGTTACGGTGAGACTCCCTCGGACCAAGGAGAGAACATGACGGAGAGCAGCGAGCTTACCGCAGAGAGCGGCGAGGTTACGGAAGAGAACAGGGATGCAGCTCACGTGAACAACGACGCAGCTGCCGCGAACGCCGCCCCCCTGCCGGAACAGAGCGGGAGCGCCGGTGACGCCGTGCCGGCAGCCGCCCCGGTGAGCGACGCCCCCCGGCCACCCCCTCTCTCGGAAGAGGAGTCGCTCCATATTCTCTGTGTGGATGACGAAGAGAATATTCTGAAGACCCTGACCCGCCTCTTTCGGGGGGAACCGTTCAAGGTGTTGACGGCCACCTCGGGGAAGGCCGGTCTGGAGATCATCCGGAGCACCAGGAATATCGGCCTGATCCTCAGCGACCAGCGGATGCCGGAGATGACCGGCACGGAGTTTCTCAAGGAGGCCGCCGAGATCGTCCCCGACACCCCGCGGATGATCCTCACCGGCTACGCCGATGTGCATGCCGCCATCGATGCCATCAATCAGGGGGGAGCGCAACGCTTCCTCATGAAACCGTGGAACGAAAACGAGCTGCGTCTTGCCGTGCGCGACGGCCTGCAGCGCTACCATCTGATCAGGGAGAACGTCCGCCTCAGCGCGCTGGTGATCAAGCAGAAGGACGAACTGGCTGAGTGGAACAGCAATCTCAAGAGCCGGGTCCTCCAGCAGACGGGTGTGATCCGGAAGCAGCTGGAGGAGGCGCATCAGCAGAAGGTCAAGACCCAGTCCACCAGCGACGCCATCATCAATATGTTCGCCGACCTGCTGGATCAGCGCCATTTCCGTCTCAGCAGACATTCCCGCACCGTGGCGGCCCTTGCGGATGTCATGACCCGGGCGCTGAATCTCCCCCAGGCCCAACGGGAGGAGATCCGGGATGCGGCGCTCCTCCACGACATCGGGCTGCTCTGCGTCTCCGACAAGGTAATCGCCAAGAGCGCCGAGCAGTTGGGGGCCGATGATCTGGCCGAATACCGGGCTCACACGGTCAGGGGGGAGGCGGTCATGGAGGTCTTCCCGGAGCTCAAGGGGATGGGAGGGATGATCCGCCACCATCACGAGGATTACGATGGGAGCGGCTTTCCCGACGGGCTGAAGGGAGAGCGGATCCCCCTGGGGGCGAGAATCATTCACCTGGCCAGCTTCATCGAACAGAATTACGCCCCGGACCTGGGGATAGCCGCCAAGTATCAGTTGACCAGGAAGCTCTCCGCCGGCATGGGGGGGCCCTTCGATCCGGCCCTTGCGGTGGCCGCCAATCTGGCGGTGCAGGAGGTCCTGGTCGAGTCCGCCACCAAGCAGGCCCCCGTGGAGCAGGAGGTGCTCCTCAAGGATCTGAAGATCGGCATGATCATGACCCGCGACATCTACAACTCCCACGGGCTCTTGATCGTCGAGCGGGGAACCCTGAACACGAAAGCGATGGAATCCATCAAACGCCATCAGCTGAGCATCCCCCTCAACAGGATTGCCCACGTCCAGAAATCCAGCGTCTAAGAGAGTGCGCACTGCTCCGGCCAAGGCCGGGAGGAACAGATGACCATGCTTTTGCAACCGGGCTCGCAAGAGAGCGAAACCGTCCCCCTCACCATACTCTGCGTGGATGATGAAGAGAATGTTCTCAGGACCCTCTATCGCCTCTTCCGGCAGGAGGAGTTCCATGTGGTGACGGCCGCCTCGGGGGCAGAAGGGCTGGAGCTCCTGAAGAGCAGCGAGAACATCGGCCTCATCCTCAGCGATCAGCGAATGCCGGGGATGACCGGCACCGCTTTTCTCCAGGCAGCCGCGCTCATCTCCCCCGACAGCTCCCGGATGATCCTGACCGGCTATTCCGATGTCTCCGCCGCCATCGACGCCATCAACCAGGGGGGGGCCTATCGCTTCCTGACCAAACCATGGATCGAGCACGAACTGCTGCAGGCGGTAAGGGAAGGGCTGCACCGCTACCAGCTGACCAGGGAGAACCAGCGTCTCACCGCGCTGGTCACGAAGCAGAACGGGGAGCTCTCCGAGTGGAACGACAACATGAAGAAGCGACTCCTCCAGCAGACGGTGCAGCTGCGCAAGCAGCTGCAGGGGGCCCACCTTCAGGAGAGCCGCAGCAAGAAGATCTGTGACGCCGTGGTTCTCTCATTTTCCGACATGCTAGGGCTGCGCAACCCGAGGTACAATAAGCACTTACGTACGGTGGCGGCGCTGGCGGACCAGATCGCCCTGAAGCTGGGGGTGGAGCCTCACCTGCGGGAAGAGATCCGGATGGCGGCGCTCCTCCATGACACCGGCAAGATCGGCCTCCCCGACCGTCTCCTCTCCAAGGGGCTGATGACTCCCGACGATGTGAGGGAGTATCAATCCCACGCCGTCAGGGGACAGACCGCCATCGACAAGATTGATGAACTGCGGGAGGTGGGGGTGTTCATCCGCCACCACCATGAGGCCTACAACGGGAGCGGCTTTCCTGACGGCCTCAGCGGCGAGCAGATCCCCCTAGGGGCGCGGATCATCGCCCTGGCCGACTGGCTGGAAAACGCCTTCTCCCACGAGAATGCTCCCAACGCCAAGTACGAGCTCACCAGGAAGCTGGCGAACCAGGGGGGTCATCTCTTCGATCCGGCGCTGCTACCCGCCGCCAACTTCGCCGTGTCCCAGGTTTTGCACGACCCGCCACAGCTCCGGGACTTCTCCGAGGAGGAGCTTCCCCTGGAAAAGGTCACCGTCGGCATGATCCTCTCCCAGGATATCTTCAGCGGGACAGGGGTCCTGCTCCTGGAACGGGGATGCCGCCTGGAGAGCAGCGAGCTGGAGGCCTTGCGCCACTATTACAGCAATGACCATGCGACCACGGGGGTCATGGTGCTGAAGAAGAGCATCGGCGCTTCTCGCCCGGAGTGAGCTCCCCGTACGGGGCTCGCGCCTATGTATCCGTTCGTCAGATAGAGTCCGCTCTCAGGAGGCGTCGTCATGGCGGTTGAAAATGAGTAGAGCCGCTCTCCCCCGG
Source organism: uncultured Geobacter sp. (assembly GCA_903857795.1). GTDB lineage: Bacteria > Desulfobacterota > Desulfuromonadia > Geobacterales > CAIOGM01 > CAIOGM01. The sequence continues at coordinate 31,794 of CAIOGM010000173.1, read as the reverse complement.
CTCCCCGGGCTTAGGGGGGGAGGAGGAAAACTGCTGCCGCTCCTGGTGCTGGGGATCAGCCTGGTGACGACCCTCGGTATGTGGCTCATGCTCCATAACGGCTTCAGCGATGGGGCCCGTCACCTCTTCAACGAGAAGGCCGGCGGCATCGCCCTTGAACTGGACAAACGGCTCCACACACATGAGCAGCTCCTCAAGGGGGGAGTCGGCCTGCTCAGCGCCGTGGGGGACGCCAGCCGCGACGAGTGGCGGCGCTACGTCTCCTCCCTGCAGCTGGACCAGAACCACCCCGGCATCCTGGGGGTCGGCTACTCCATCTGGCTCACTCCCGAAGAAAAAGAGGTGAATGTCGGCAAGATCCGCAGCCAGGGGTTCCCGGAGTACACCATCCGCCCCCCCGGCCGGCGTCCCAATTACAGCTCCATCATCTACCTGGAGCCGTTCACCTGGCGCAACGAACGGGCCTTCGGCTATGACATGTTTACCGAACCCAACCGCCGGGCCGCCATGGAGAAGGCCCGGGACGAGGGGATAACCACCATCGCCAGCAGGATCATCCTCGTGCAGGAGTCCGAGAAGGATAAACAAATCGGGCTCCTCATGTACCTGCCGGTCTACCGCCGGGGAGCGCCCACCGACAGCGTGGAGCGCCGCCGGGAGGCCCTCCGGGGGTTCGTCTACAGCCCCATCAGGATGAAAGACTTCGTCTACGGCACCCTGGGGACGTTACCCACGGATATCTCCTTCGAGATCTTCGACGGTGAGACGACAACACCCGAGAAGCTGATGTTCAGCAGCCTCAACAGCGAGAAGATCACCCTCCCTGCCGGCTACCGCCCCAAGATGAAGAAGAGCGTCAGGGTCGAGGAGTACGGCCGGAGTTGGACCATCTCCTTCCAGAGCCTCCCCTCCTTTGACCGGGAATTCAACCGGACCAGTTCCGTGACGACCCTGGTGGGGGGAATCCTGGTCAGCATCCTCCTCTCTGTCATCACCTTTACGCTCCGGTCGACCCGGGACACGGCGCTGACCCTGGCCCAAAACATGACCAAGGAGCTGCGCGACGGTGAGGAGAAACTGCGGCTCCTCCTGAATACCATCGGCGAGGGGGTCTACGGCATCGACACCAACGGTCACTGCACTTTCTGCAACCCCGCCGCTCTCCAGATACTCGGGTACCATTCCCAGGAAGAGCTGCTGGGAAAGAACATGCACGACCTTATTCATCATTCCCATGAGGACTCCAGCCACTTCCCCGTGGAGAACTGCGAAATATTCAAGGCGTTTACCAACAATACCGGCTGCCATGTGGAGGGTCAGGTGTTCTGGCGTGGAGACGGCGCGAGCCTCCCCGTGGAGTACTGGTCGGTGCCCCAGCACAAGGAGGGGGAGGTCATCGGAGCGGTGGTGACCTTCACCGATATCACCACCCGCAAGCGGAGCGAGGCGGCCCTGCAGGAGCAGGCGGAGCGACTGAGGGAAGAGATTGCCGAACGGCGCAAGGGGGAGGAGCTCCTGCGGCTACAGCAACAGGAGCTTGAGCTGCTCAACAGCCGGCTGGAACAGCGGGTAGCCCATGAGGTGAAGAAGAACCGGGAAAAGGACCAGACGCTCATGCATAATGAGAAAATGGCCTCTCTCGGCCAACTGGCGGCCGGCGTCGCCCACGAGATCAACAATCCCATGGGATACATCACCAGCAACCTCCATGCTCTCTCCGAATATTTTGACCAGCTGATCCGGTATGACCGCTTCCTTCAGGAGAACCGGGGCGAGCTCTCCCCTCTCCTCCTGGAGGCCATCACCGTCAGCAGGGAGTCACTGGAGGTTGAGCAGATCCTCGATGACGGCACCGACCTGATCAGCGAGTCACTTAACGGCGCCGAGCGGGTCACCAGGATCGTTCAGGATCTGAAGAGCTTCTCCCGGGTGGATGCGCTGGAGTCTGAGCAGGTGCTGCTGAGCTCATGCATGGAGAGCGCCCTCACCATCGTGTACAACGAATTGAAATATGCAGCCACCATCAGGAAGGAGTACGAGTCGGTACCGGAGATCCTCTGCCATCCGGGCCAACTGAACCAGGTGTTCATGAATCTGCTGGTCAACGCCGGCCAGGCCATCGACCCGCCCGGCGAAATCGTGTTGAGGTGCTGGCACGACGCCTCTTCCGTCTATGCCTCGGTGAGCGACACCGGCAAGGGGATTCCCGAGGCGATCAGAGAGCGGATCTTCGATCCGTTCTTCACCACCAAGGAGGTGGGGAAAGGAACCGGTCTGGGCTTAAGTATCTCCTACGAAATCGTAAAAAAACACCGGGGAGAGCTTCTGGTGGAAAGCACTATCGGCATCGGCACCACGTTTACGGTCAGACTCCCCATTGAGGGTTCCGCATGACATCTCGACCTGTACTTGACCCTGAGGAGTGGCCCGCCTTCCGCGCTCAGGCGCACCGGATGCTTGACGATATGCTGGAGTACACCCGACTGTTACGGGAACGTCCGGTGTGGCAGCCGATTCCGGAAGAGCTGCGACAGACCTTCCGCGAACCGCTCCCCGCGCACCCCACCGATCTGGCGACACTCCATGATCGCTTCATGCGCGACATCCTCCCCTATACGGTGAGTAATGCTCACCCGGGATTCATGGGATGGGTTCAGGGGGGGGGAACAGCAGTGGGGATGCTGGCCGAGCTGCTGGCCGCCGGGCTCAATGCAAACCTTGGGGGGCGCGATCAGATTCCGGTGGAGGTCGAGCGTCAGGTCGTCCGCTGGGTGCGCGAACTGTTCGGGTTTCCCGACAGCGCCAGCGGGCTGTTCGTAACCGGCACCTCCATCGCCAATTTCATCGCGGTGGTGATCGCCCGGACCGCCGCGCTGGGGGTCCAGGTGCGCCGCAGCGGCGTCGGCGGAACGCCCCTGGTCGCCTATACTTCGGCCGGCGCCCACGGCTGCATCGCCCAGGCCATGGACCTGGCAGGAGTAGGAATCGACGCACTGCGGGTCATTCCCATGAACCGGCAGTTTCAAATCGATACCGCTGCCCTGGAACAGGCGATTGCCGCCGACAAGGAGGCCGGATTGACGCCGTTCTTCATCGCAGCCTCCGCCGGCACGGTTGACGTCGGGGCCATCGACGATTTATCGGCCGTTGCCCACATAGCTCAAAAGGAGCGGCTCTGGTTTCACGTGGATGGCGCCTATGGCGCGCTGGCGCTTCTTTCGCCGAGGATCGCTCCGCTGCTCACCGGTATCCAGCGCGCCGACTCCGTCGCCTTCGACTTTCACAAATGGGGTCAGGTGCAGTACGATGCGGGATTCATCCTGGTCAGGGACGGCGCCCTTCACTATGATACGTTCGCCTCGCCGACCGCCTACCTGAGACGGGAAACACGCGGCATGGCCGCCGGCTCCCCCTGGCCATGCGATTTCGGGCCGGACCTCTCCCGTGGGTTCAGGGCGCTGAAGAGCTGGTTCACCATCAAAGCGTACGGCACCGAGCAGCTGGGAGAGAGCATCGCCAGCTCCTGCGACCTGGCCCGCTATCTGCAGCGGCAGATTGAGCTGGACCCGAGGCTGGAGCTGTTGGCGCCGGTCACGCTGAACATCGTCTGTTTCCGCTACCGCAGCCCTGACAGCGACCGGGTGAACGCCGAAATCGTCATGGCGCTGCACGAATCGGGGATCGCCGCCCCCTCGACCACCACCGTCAACGGCTGCCTGGCGATTCGCGCAGCCCTCGTCAATCACCGCACCACCGAGGCTGACATCGATGCCTTGCTGCGCGCGACACTCTCGCTGGGCGACTCCATTACCGCACGAGGATGAGGCACTGAAATGAACCAGGAACCCCTGCAAACGAGCAGTCAAGGCGAACAGCACGAACACCTGATCGGCCTGCCGACGCTGATGACCATGGCAGTTCGAGATATTGATCTGACCCCCATGGGAACCGCGCTGCTGGAGCGGGCCCAACGCGACGCCAGCGACGCCAACGCCCTGATGGATCTCTCCACCGTCCTCCACCTGCGGGGGGAGCATGAGGTCGCGCTCTCCGTGCAAGGGGAAGCGCTGAAGGTCCAACGGCTCTTCCGCTTCGGCAACCATCATGAAGGGCAAATCCGGGTCCTGGTGGTGATGGGTCAGGGAGACCTGATGGCGAATATGCCCATCGAATTCCTGGTGGAAGGCTCGGATGTGGCGCTGTTTCTGCTCTACGTTCAACCGGGTGAACCGTTGCCGTCCGGACTCCCCGAACACGATCTGCTCTTTGTCGCCCTTGCCGAATCGGATCACAATCATCAGCTGCTCCTGCAGATCGACAGACAGCTGCGGGGATGGCCGCGTCCGGTACTCAATCCCCCCGACCGGATCGTCCATCTCTCACGCAATGGCGCCTGTGAACTGCTGCAGGGGCTGCCGGGGGTGGTAATTCCGGTCACCACGCGCATCGACCGCCACAATCTGGGACGTCTCGGCCACAACCAGCTCCCTGTCGCCGAAATCCTGACCGACGGCGGCTTTCCGGTCATCGTCCGGCCGGTGGATTCCCACGCAGGACACGGTCTCGCCAAGCTGGATGATCCGGCCGACGTGATCCGCTACCTCACCACTGCCGGGGAGCAGGAGTTCTATATTTCGCGGTTCATCGACTACAGCAGCCCGGACGGACTATTCCGCAAATGTCGGGTCGCCCTGATCGAGGGGAACTCCTATGTCTGCCATATGGCGGTATCGCCGCGCTGGATGGTGCACTATCTGAATGCGGATATGCTGGAAAACAGCGCCAACCGGGACGAGGAGGCGCGCTTCATGGCCGGCTTCGACGCTCAGTTTGCCCGCCGCCATGCTGCGGCGTTCCAGGCGATCACCCAGCGCACCGCTCTCGACTATCTCTGCATCGACTGCGCGGAGACGGCCGCAGGGGAGTTACTCATCTTCGAAATAGACAACAGCATGGTGGTGCACGCCATGGACCCGGTCGACCTCTTCCCCTACAAGAAACCGCAGATGGACAAGCTGTTCCGAGCCTTTCGGCAGCTGTTGGTCAACCGGATGAGCGGAGAGCACGAGCAGTCCCGGCGCAACGAAGCGGAGCAGAGTCGTGTCTAAAGTGATATCCAGACCACGTATCGCCAGGACAGAAGAGCTCCTCCTGACGGGCGGCGACGCCCGGATCCTTCTGGAGCCGCGCCTCAACAGAAACAAGTACCACTGTTCGCCGCTCCCCGAACCGGAGGTAGCCTCTTTCAGCTCATCCACCGCGACTTCGATCTCGGCCATCGGTTTCGAGGCGGCGGACCGACTTCGCCGGCGGATCGAAGCGAGCCTGGGAGAGTTATCCGCTCAAACCATCTATGCCCATGAGTTGAACCGGGTCAGAAACGAGCTGGCCCAGTTGAGCGGCGTGACCGGCTTGGCCGGAGTGGAGACCGTTTTTTGCGCATCCGGCACCGACGCACACCTCATAGCAACGCAACTCGCCGCCGGCGAGGAGACGATTCCTCCCTTGGTGATCATGATGCAGGCGGACGAAACCGGTAAAGGGGTCCCCACCGCCGTGAACGGTCGCCACTTCAGCAGCCGTTCGGCGCTCGGCTCGACATTTTCCGAGGGGGAACCGGTTGCAGGGGCCGGACTCCTGGAAGTCGCCTCGGTGCCGATCCGCTCGGCCGACGGCACACCGAGGCGGAGCGACTCCATCGACAGTGACGTCGAGTCGCTGGCTCTGGCTGCGGTCAAACGCGGACAACGCGTGCTTCTGTTCCTGCTCGATCAATCCAAGACAGGATTAATCGCACCGACTCCGGAGTACGCCGCATCGCTTAAGAGTCGTCTGCCGGGGATGATCGACCTCCTGGTGGACGCATGTCAATTCCGCCTGGCCCCTTCGACCATGAGGGGGTATCTGGAGCGTGGCTTCATGGTGGCCTTGACCGGTTCCAAATTCCTGACCGGCCCGGCCTTCTCCGGTGCGTTATTCATCCCTGCGGAACTGACCCCCAGACTCAGCAGATGCAGGCTTCCCGCCGCGCTCTCCGCCTATTCGGCGCGCGCCGAGTGGCCACCGGATTGGAGCGCGGCATCACTCCTCCATGACGTGGCCAATTTCGGGCTGTTGCTCCGGTGGGAAGCGGCATTGGCCGAACTGCGGGCATTCCGCTCGGTGCCGGAAGAAACTATCAGGCAATGCCTTCAGGAATTTGCAACCGCGGTGCAGGATCGACTGGCGGTTGATCCTCACTTCGATCCGGTGCCGATAACACGAATCGACAGAGGCTCGCTGGGCGACCCGGCGAGCTGGGACAACATTCCCAGCATTTTTACATTTTCACTCTGCCGCCCAACCCGGGACGGCGGGGCGCGAGTTCCTCTGGACAGCGATGAGACCTCGGAGATCTATCGCCTGCTGCAGATCGATCTGCCCGGGACCGGAGTTCGCTCCCTCCTAGGACAACCGGTCACCTACGGGCAACGCGATGAGATCACGCTGACCGCGCTACGAATCTGTTCGAGTTCTCGCCTGGTTGTGGAAGCTGCGGCTCTGGGGGGGACGGCGGAGATAATTGGCAGAGTTGGCGCCACTCTCGACAGGGTGGCGCTGCTGATAGACGCCGGGAATGGCGCTGGTGCGAAGAAAACGTCAGACCAGCCGGTTGTCACCGTTCCTAGACCGCAATGACATACTGTTTACCGATGGTTCCCTGAGTAGAATCCAGATACGGCTGACCGATCATCTTGTTTCTGCTCCCGGACTCTGTTCCCTTCACCGGAGCAGTATCTTTCGAGTCATGGTCCGACGATTTGATTCCTGAGTCACTCCTCTGTTGAGAGGTAGCCGGGGCATAGCCACCGGTACCGGTGGTGCGCGCACCCTTTCCGGCGAATTTTGCCGCAACGGGCGGTTCATTTCCGGTTACCCCTGCCTCATGGGAAGCCGGGGCAGCATCCGCCTTTGGCAGAACCGTGCCCGGTCCGGTCGTCGCCTCCTTGCCATCGGCGACCGCGGTTGCCTCACCGGGGCTCTCTGCTCCGCTCTGAAGGGACGCGGCTTCCGGTGAGGGGGACTCCTGCTGTTGCAAGGCCTCGCTCTTCGCGGCTGCATCCTTATTCTTCTTTGTGAAATCTTCCATCAAATCCGCCTGAGTCAGCATCTTGACCTTCATGCCGGTAAGCATCTCGATGAGCTGAATGACCGCCTCATTTCCGTTGGCCTCACCGTCCGTTCCGGACTGACCGCCGGAACCTGCATCAGCGGCGGAAGGACCCTGCACGCTGTTCGATTTGGCCTGCACGGTCAGACTGACCACATCCGTAGCGGCCAGGGTTCGCGAGCTGCTGTTTTTCACATCGTTATGGTGAGCCGCGGAAAGAGCCTTCTGCAACTCCCTGGACGGGGACTGTTCAGCACTCATAAGGGCGGCATGATGCAGCACGATGGTAGAATCGGTGATCTTCATAGTTCCTCCTTCAGCACCCGGAAAGCGGGAGTGCTTTCAAGGCAACGACACCGCCCGGCAGAACAAAAAAACCTACCGCTTATTAACTGTATCGGGTGTGTGACGGGGAACTTTAGGATAATTTACGGCACGGAACAGCTCTCCTCACGAAAATCTGTTCTGCGGGGCAATCCGGAGTCAGCCGACGATTCTCGATTTTTGCACATACACGACTCTACTGGGCGAGATGGTAAGCCGGTTTTTCTTAACATATTCCAGTGCATCTGCAGTAACCGTCCCTCGCTCCACGATAAGAAGCCCGAGCAGATTATAGATATCACGGGTCAATACCATCCCGATCCGCAGATCCTTCAGCTGGAGTTCCTGTTCGATTTCGACCCGCGGCACCGGGTGATCCACCAGAATCTCTTTCACCGCCAGATTGGCGGCAGCCGACAGGTCCGGATCAAAGAGCGTCCCCATTCCTGCCGCAATTTTTCTGGTTACCTGGTACTTGGCGTCTATCCCGGTTTCGGCAGTAAATGCGTGGTCGATGAAATTGGCCAGAGAGATGATCCGCGCCCCGAGAGGGATGCGCTCCCCCACCAGCCCGTCGGGGAAACCGCCGCCGTCAAACTCTTCGTGATGATGGCGGATGAGAACCCCGATCCCCTGCAACTCTTCGAAGCCATCCACCAACTCCTGTCCCTTGACAGCGTGTGTCCGGTATTCGGACAACTCATCGGTGCTCAGCAGCTCCGGCGCTTTTGAGAGCAGACGGTCAGAGACGCAGATCAACCCGATATTATGGAGGAGCGCCGCATATCTGATCTCTTCACACTGGGGCTGAGCCACATTGAGTTTCCCGGCCATCGCCTCCGCCAGCGCAGCCACTTTACGGGAGTGCTTACTGAACCGGGAGTGGCGCTGGTCCATCATCCCGGCGAACAGCTGGACGATTGAATCAACAAATTTCTGTGGATGTTCCTGTTGCTGCTGTGCCTCGGCAAGATGAACATTTTTCTGATTCGCCTCGGCGATCTGCCTGCGAATCACTGCCGTCTGCTGGAGGACCCGGCTCTTCAGATTGGTATTCCACTCCTCCAACTCTCCCTTCTGACGGTTCACCACCTCCGCAAGGCGGAGGTTTTCCTGGGTAAGCTGATAACGCTGCAGCCCGTCGCGCACGACCAGCCGCAACTCTTCTTCATCCCATGGCTTTTTCAGGTAGCGCTCCGCCCCCCCCTGGTTAATGGCATCTATGGCGTCGGTGGCGTCAGTGTAACCAGTCAGAATTATCCGGGGGATATCCGGAGAAAGCGCCTTGGCGGCTTTCAGAAAGGCCGAACCGCTCATCTCCGGCATCCGCTGATCGCTCAAGATCAAGCCGATATTCCCGGTTTTCTGCAAGATGGCCAGCCCCTCCATTCCCGAAGTAGCCGTCAGCACCCCGAAAGATTCCGTTCGAAAGACGCGGGTCAATGCCCTGAGGATATTCTTCTCATCATCAACACAGAGAACCATGAGCTGCGTCTTTTCCGCGCCGACGCCCTGCGTGATCTCCTGACTACTGTCCATAACAGCGTCTCCTGGCCCGGGGAAAGCCCGACCGTTACATCGCGCTCCAAACCTGAACTACTGCAACTGATAGAGGGGGAAGGTTATGTCGTGGCTGGCCGGGTTTTCCCGGAATTACTGATCATTTGAGCTTTTTCTCATCACCTGATGCGGCACTTCATCGAGATTGACGCTGCTGACGTTACTCCGGTTGCGCCCCTGATCCTTTGAACGATACAACTGCACATCGGCAAGGTGAAGTAGTGTCTCGGGAGTGTCACTCTGAACAGGAATGCAACAGATTGCACCGCTACTTATGGTCACATAGCGGGAAATCAGCGATCCCGAGTGGGGTATTTTCAGACTTTCCACTCTGAATCCAAGCACCGAGGTTTCGGAGGCAAGCCCTCTCTCATCAACCCCCGGAAGAATACAGGAAAACTCCTCGCCGCCATATCTCGCCACAAAATCCCCCGCACGAGTAAAGGCTGTGGTCAACGACCGAGCTATACGGCGCAGGCAGATATCACCGGCCAAATGCCCGTAAATATCGTTGTACTGCTTGAACCAGTCGATATCGATCATAACCAGTGAAAGATATGAGCCGATCCTTACCGCCCTGCGCCACTCCTCGGAGAGACGATCATCGAACGCCCGACGATTGGGAATTCCTGTCAGACCATCCACCAGCGCCAACCGACTCAACAGGTCATTCTGCCGCTTCAATTCAAGATGTATGGCTACCCTCCTCCTTACAATGGCAAGGTTCAACGGTTTGGTCAGGTAATCGACCGCCCCCAGCCCCAGTCCCACGCTCTCATCATCCTCGCTCGTTTTCCCGGAGACAAAAATAAGGGGAATCTCGCGTAACACCGGATCCGCCTTCATCGCCTTGCAGAGCTCATACCCATCCATGTCAGGCATAAGAATATCCAGGAGTATCAGATCCGGTCTGATACGAAGAGCGGCACGCAGCGCATCTCTGCCGTTATCCACGGCAATGACATGATAATCGACTCTGAGCGCCTCATTGAGAACCATGAGATTGGAGAGTTCGTCATCGACTATCAGTATTTTCTGGCGCCTTGGACTGTTTTCAATAGGTTTCATCGGATTTATCCTGTTATTGCGGCGTCATCGAGTCATTCCCCTTAATCCTCAGGCACTCGGCCCTGATGAGTCGACAACGCTGGGTCGTGTTCCCCAGGAGCTGCAGAAACAGTTTATTCAGCAGCGGCTCCCTGATGCTCTCCACCATCGCCGAATATCTCAAAAAAAAAGCCCCCTCCTCTCGAAGCAGCAGTCCGAGAACGTCCTTTGTTGCTATTGAATCGGCATTATTCATCAATAGCCCCCTGCGTACGGGACTCGCCATACTCGAAGGACAGGTGAGTAATGCAGAAAATTCGCCGAACTCGTCACCAGGGTATATGGAAAGAAACCGCTCCAGCTCCTGTGCCGTTGATTGAGCAAGATACACGAATATCTCTCTGATCTGGGAATCAGACACCAGTTCGGCTGCACAGCTATAGAGATCGAAGCTGTTCTTCTTGTCGATAATCGCCGATCGAAGAGTTTCCCCCAATAATTGTTTCATGATGGGCTCCCTTTACCGATTAATTCCCAGTATTCGATACCCGATACGCGCGGCATCATCGATCTCGCGGAGATAATGGAGATGCTCTGTGCAGTTGTAGATACGCGATGCAACAATGGCGTGTGCTTGGGGAAGCGTAGCGACAATGTGTTCATTCAATAGTTCACGCAACCTGTCAATGGCACAAGCTGCATACCGCGCGGAGCTTCCCATGGTGTGGCCATAGGTATTAGAGGTAATGATCCCCAGCATACAGAGGCGCTCTCGCATGGCACACAACTCCAGACCGATCAGGACGTGCTCCTCAATGGGCAATGGCTTACCGTTCATGGTGACTCATCCCCTCTCACTACGCAGCAGAGCTCGTCATGATCCGGATTCTCTACCCGGCATCTTTTATCTCGCATGGCCTGCAGGGCCGGTGATATGCAGGTTCTTCGCCCCTTCTCCTGGTGAATCTCTCTGAGCTCCTGGCTCAGAGCCAAGATCTCAGTCGCCTGCGTCTTGAGCTGCCACTTTTCAGGTAACATGCCGCCGTTTGTAGTTGCATAACGGCGGAGCCAACTCTTCAGCAGTTCGTCACCGACACCAAGTTCCCGAGCTACACCGGGCAGGTCCAACCCGTTGCGGATGACTTGCTGGACGGCGACAACTTTAAACCACGACTCATGCGCACGTTGATTCACAGTTGACGTCCTCCTTCGGTTAGCTCTCGGAGTTCCGATCCAGCCTCATCTCCTGACATATGGTGATCATTGACAGACTCCAACAGCTCAACAGAAATGACATTGTCGTAATTTATAATATAAAATTACAAAGTGTCAACCAAAAAACAGCATGGACGCCACTTTTCAGTCGTACGTCAACACCGGATAAAACCAATGAGTGCCGTCCGGCAGCAACGGGGTAGTTCGCAGGAAATTGAAAAAGCCGCCCCCCTACAGGGAAGCGGCTTTTTCAATCCACGAATCTACGTGTAACCGGTCACCGGTTACCACTTTTCACTGTGATGCCGAGAGGGCCTGGTCTATGTCGGCGATTATGTCGGTCACGTTCTCTATCCCCACGGAGAGGCGGATGAAATCCGGGGTAACCCCGGTAGAGACCTGCTCCTCGGGAGAGAGCTGCTGATGGGTGGTGGAACCCGGGTGGATCACCAGGCTCTTGGCATCGCCGATGTTCGCCAGATGCGACAACAGTTTAACGTTATCGATGAACTTCTTTCCGGCTTCCATCCCCCCCTTGATCCCGAAACCGATGATAGCGCCGGCGCCATCGGGGAGGTACCGCTTGGCCCGGAGATGGTCCTTGTGCGATGGGAGCCCCGGGTAGTTGACCCAGGTCACCAGGGGATGCTGCTCCAGCCACTCGGCCACCTTCTGCGCGTTCTCCACGTGACGGGCCAGCCGGACGTGAAGGGTCTCCAACCCTTGGATGATCTGGAAGGAGTTGAAGGGGGAGAGGCACCCCCCGGTATCGCGCAGAACTGTCACCCGCATCCGGATGATGTAGGAGAGATTCCCCAAGGCCTCCCAGAACTTGAGTCCGTGATAGGAGGGCTCCGGCTCGGAGAACTCGGGAAACTTGCCGTTGTTCCACGGGAAGGTCCCGCCGTCCACCACGGCCCCGCCGATGCTGGTACCGTGGCCGCTGATGAACTTGGTCAGTGAGTAGACCACGATATCTGCGCCATGCTCCAGGGGGCGGAACAGGTAGGGGGTGGTCACGGTGTTGTCCACCATGAAGGGGATGCCGGCGGCGTGAGCCACCTGGGCGATGGCCTCGAAATCGTCAACGTTATTCTTTGGATTTCCCACCGACTCCATGTAGACGAGTCGGGTCCGGTCATCGATGGCGCCCCGCACATTCTCCGGCTCTGAACTGTCCACGAACCGCACCTCGATCCCCAACCGCGGCAGCGTGTAGTGGAAGAGGTTATAGGTGCCGCCGTAGAGACAGCAGGTGGAGACCAGATTGTCGCCGGCCTTGGCGATGGTCAGGATAGCGGCGGTGATGGCGGCCTGTCCCGAGGCAAAGGCCAGCGCCCCTACCCCGCCGTCCAGCTGAGCCAGACGCTGCTCCAGGACGTCAGTGGTCGGATTCATGATACGGGTATAGATGTTGCCAAACTCCTTGAGTCCGAAGAGGTTTGCCGCATGCTCGCTGCTCCGGAAGAGATAGGAAGAGGTCTGGTAGATGGGGACGGCCCGGGAGAGGGTCGTGGGATCCGCAGTCTGACCGGCATGCAGGGCGAGGGTTTCGAGTTTACGCTTGAGCTCCGACATTTGATTCCCCTTTCATAGAGAGGTTATTTGACCAATGTTATTTGTTGACTATTTTTATACAGAATATCCGGTCTGTCAACATGATTAATGCCGGGTTTTTCGTTTACGGCCATAGAGCTCGGTCAGCTCTCCCATACGGAGCGCCAGGTCAGCCGTCAACTCCCCCTCGCCGTACCGCCAGGACCAGTTGCTTACCACGGTTCCCGGCATGTTCATCCGGCAGTCGCTTCCCAGGGAGAGGAGATCCTGGAGGGGAATTATAGCGGTCTCAGCCACCGAGGCTAGCGCCGTCCTGATCAGCTCCCAGACCATGTCTTGGCCGTGATAATGGAGGTAACGCCGAACCTGCCGCTGCTCCTGCCCCGGGAGTCCTGCAAACCAGCCCGCCGAGGTATCGTTGTCATGGGTTCCGGTATAGACCACCGACTTCTGCAGATGGTTATGGGGGAGATACGGGTTGTCCGGCCCGGAATCGAAGGCAAAATGGAGGATCTTCATGCCGGGGAAGGAGAACCGGTCCCGCAGCTCCTCCACATCGGGGGTTATGATTCCCAGGTCTTCGGCGATGACCGGCAGCTTCCCCAGTGCCCCCTCCAGGGCGTCGAAGAGCGCACTCCCCGGACCGGGCGCCCACTGTCCGTTGATGGCCGTCTCATCACCTGCGGGAACCTCCCAGCTGGCGGCAAAACCCCGAAAATGGTCGATCCTGATGATGTGGTAGAGCTCCAGGGAGCACCGCATCCGCTCGATCCACCAACCGTAGCCGCTCTTCGCCAGGGCGTCCCAGTCATAGTGGGGGTTTCCCCAGAGTTGACCGGTGGGGCTGAAGTAATCTGGAGGAACCCCTGTCACCACCAGAGGGCGCCCCCCGACGTCCAGCTTGAACAGCTGCGGGTTTGCCCAGACCTCGGCGGAGTCATAGGCGACAAAGATCGGAATATCGCCGACGATGGCGATCCCCTTCTCCGTGGCGTAGCTCTTGAGGCTGCGCCACTGGCGGAAGAACTGCCACTGGAGGTAGCAGTGAACATTCACGTCGTGGGCCAGTCGCACGGCGGACTCCGTGAGAGCCTGGGGAGAGCGGTCACGAATCTCGGCCGGCCAGTCGTTCCAGCAGGCGCCGCCGAACTGCTCCTTGAGGGTCATGAAGAGCGCGAAATCCAGGAGCCACGGCGTCTCCTCCTTGAACCGGAGGAACTCCCTCTGAGCTCCCGACTCCTGCCTGCCGAGGAAGCTCTCGGCCCCCTGCCTGAGGAGGCTCAGCTTGCGGCGTTCCACCTCCGGGTACTCTACCCGGAGCGCCCCTTGAGGGTCGAGACACTCCTCAACGGCAAGATCCCCCTCCTGGGCCAGGAGCTCAGCGTTGATGAGGAGCGGGTTGCCGGCAAAAGCGGAGTAACAGGAGTAGGGGGAATTGCCGTACCCCGTCGGCCCCAGTGGCAGGAGTTGCCAGAGCGACTGCCCCGCAGCCACGAGAAAATCGATAAATGAGCGGGCCTCGGCCCCCAAAGAACCGATCCCGCCGCTCCCGGGGAGGGAGGTGGGGTGGAGCAGAATGCCGCTTTTACGAGTGCTACGCATGAGTGCCTCCGGAAAATTTTGCCCCTTTTATGACACAGAACAGCTCTCATGACAACGGAGAAACAGTTTTATCCGGGAAGTGACAGCTGCAGCAGTACGAGGAGTGAGGATAAAATTCAGGCTACGGGGATTCCCGAGGGAGAGTGCGTTGGTTTCTCCGGAGAAAACAGCGATTCAGGAGCAGATGGCGGACAAGGGTGGGGCTGGAGAGGAGCGCTGCTCCGAGGGGGGGGACGAGCCGGAAAGGGATCGGGAACGGCAGTTCGCGGCAGCCGAAACGGCGGGATAATCGTTCCTCATAGGGTTCTAGGTTTTCCCGCTGGTATTCCCCCCCTGCCCCGAGGATGGTCTCTGCCGCCAGGAGCGCCGACTCCACCGCCGGGAGGATTCCTTCACCGCTCTGCGGTGAGGCAAGCCCGGCCGAATCCCCAATGAGCAGCAGTGCATCGCCGACCCGTCTTCGCCCGTCCCGCTGATAGGTGAGATAGGGGTGGCCCCGAAACCGCAGGGTGGCAACGGGCAGAGCGCGCCGGGCGAGAAGAGTACGGAACTCCGCCATCTGCCTTACGAAATCAACCCGGTTCATGCTGCCGAAACCGACATTCAGAAAGCTCCCCTTCCGCAAGAGCCAGCCGTATCCCTGGAGGTCCCGGCTGAAGAGCAACTCCGCCAGCTCACCCCGGATGGGACAGTCCCTCTCCGACCCGCTCTCCAGGGCAACCTCCGCCGATTGGGCGACGATTATCCGTTCCGCACCAATCTTCGCCCCCAGGAGGCGCGCCACCGGGCAGAAATGACCTCCGGCCCCCACGATGAGCCGCGCCCGATAGCGGCCGTCGACAACCCAGCAGCCATCTCTTTGCTCCAGCACCCTCACCGGGGCGCCAACAATCCGGCGGACGCCGCTACGCTCCAGGAGAAAATGGTCGAATTCAAGGCGCCGGATGCCATAACTCACGATATCGTCATAACGGGTAACGATCTCGGCCCCGTGCATGAATGAAGTCCGGAAGCCGCGAATCTCCTGGAGCAGTCGCCCGTCTCCGTACTCGTCAGGCGCCAGCTCCAACAGTGCCAGCACCGCAGGAGTGATCCACCCCGCACACGTTTTTTCTCGGGGAAAGAGGCGGGAATCCAGCAGCAACACATCGACCCCCGCCCGTTGTAACTGGCGGGCGCAGGTCGATCCGGCCGGTCCTCCACCGACGATCAGCACTTCACAGGATTCCATCAGAGCGGGTCACTGACAAGGGCCAGTGGGGAGGGACGCGACGGGATCAGGTTGTTGGCGGCCCGGCTGAAGACGACCTGAAAGAGCTGCAGGTTGCCTAGATTAAAATTGGCAATGGCGCCGGAGAGGTAGAGCCGCCAGCTCCGAACGAAGGTGGCATCGAACATCTCCGTGATCCTCTCTCTGTTCTCTTCGAAGCGGTGGAGCCACTGCTCCAGGGTCCTGGCGTAGTGCAGCCGGAGGTTTTCAACATCGAGAACGGAGAAATCACACGGTCCGAAGATCTCCATCATCTCCCCCAGAGTGGGGGGGTAACTGCCGGGGAAGATGCGGCTCAGTAGCCAGGGGCTCATCGGCTGCGGGCTGTTTTGTCCGATGGTGTGGATCAGGCCGATCCCGTCGCCAGTCAGAGAGCGATCAATGACCCTCCCCAACTCCCGGTAATGCTCCGGGCCCACATGCTCCAACATCCCCACAGAGACAAAGACATCGTGGCGTCCCGAAATATTGCGGTAATCATCTTCCACATATTCGATCACCTTCCCGAGCCCCTCGGCCTTGGCCGCTTCGCGGGCATGGACGATCTGTTCGCGGGAGATATTGAACGACCTGACGGTGACCCCATACTCCCTGGCCATGTGACGCGCCAACGCTCCCCAGCCGCATCCCGCCTCCACCACTCTCTGGCCGGATTTCAGCCGCAGCTTACGGCAGACCAGCTCCATCTTGGCGATCTGGGCCTCCTCCAGTGACGCTGCAGGGTGCGGGAAGTAGGCGCAGGTATAGAGCATCTCCCTGTCGAGCCAGAGGCGGTAGAAGTCGTTGCCGATGTCGTAGTGGTGATGGATATTGCCACGCGCGGCGGCGACGGAGTTGCCATCAGGAGAGTTACGGTGCCGGCGAAGTGAGGGTTCTCTCCGTTCCTTTCCGGTCATGGCCCGGTAGACCGTCTCCATAAATGGCACCACCCCCCCTTCTATCTCGATCCGGCCGGCGCTGTAATCGTCGCCGAAGTTGAGCAGCGGATTGGTCAAGAGTCTCCAGAGCGTTGTCCGGTCATGGATCACCATGCCGACCACAGGCAGTGCTCCGTGCAGGCCGGAGTCCGCCCCATCCCACAGTTTCGCACGCAAAGGCGGATCCCCGATACTTCGGAGAAACATTCGCAACAGCCATCGGTCCATGCCATGAACCGTGGGGCACGAATCCCCCTTGCCGTTACTAATCCTGGATGAGACGCCGAGTGCAGATAGTCTGGACATGGTATCCTCTCTTTCTCGCGATGTGAAAAAATATCCCAGCCAGGGGGGATGAAACTTTGTCGAGCAATTGTTGAATGCGCATTAAATCCCCGACATTATTAACCAGAAATCGGCAAGAAAACCGGCCTCCGACCTCAAGCGAAGAAACACCTGTACAATTTATTTAACCAAGCATATATTAATTTTATTTTTTAAACCAATTAAAAACACCAGCCTGCATTCACAAAGGAGCAGCCATGACCAAGAGTGACGAGTACCGGCGAAAACTGGAGACCCTGATTAACGAGTGGAAGATGATCATCGATCAGATGGAAGAGAAGGCAAAGAGAACCTCTGCCTTGGCGCGAAGCGAACTGCTCGAAGCAGTCGAAATCCTGAAGATAAAGAGAGAGACCGTGCAGGAGCGAGTCAACGAGATGCGCCATAGCGGAGACGAGACCTGGGAACTGCTCAGGAAAAAGGCAGAGGCGGCGATAACCGAGATGAAGAGTGCCCTGGAGCAGACCATCGCCAAATTCAAGTAGCCTGCTGTTTCGACCAGTGGAGTAAGCCAAAAAAAGGAGTCAGCTGCCATCGGCTGACTCCTTTTTCTGTACGGAGCTGTTGATTTTCACGACGATTAAGCTATCATGCCGCAACAGCAGTCGCTGACATCAACGCCAGGAGAGCGTCATGACAACACGCCGGATTGCACAGGTTTTCAGGAGTGTCCCCACCGTCGGGGGGGCAGGAGTCCACCTCAAGGGGGCCGACATTCCTGAGGTGTTACTGGAGGGGGGGGACAGCCGTGAAGAGTTGCGAATCGCCTTTGAAGAGTTCCACTCAGGCACCTTTATCGAGTAATGACATGCCTCCTTCCTTTTCGGAGATCACCACCATGAAAACCGTGCGAACTCTGTCCCGACTGCTCCTCCTGATCGTGCTTGCCGCCGCCACAGCCGTTACCTCGTCACTACCCGCGGCAGCCACCGAGGCTGCGCCTCTCTCAATAACCCTGGAGGGGTATGAATATCCCTACCCGGTCAGCACTCTCCCGCTGGTCATTGAGGGAGAAGAGCTCAGGATGGCCTACATGGACGTCCTCCCCAAAGGGGGCGGGAACGGCAAGAGCGTCATGCTGCTGCACGGCAAGAATTTCTTCGGCGCCTACTGGAAGGAGACCATCGCCATCCTTTCTGAGAACGGCTACAGGGTCATCGTCCCGGATCAGATCGGGTTCGGCAGATCATCCAAGCCCAACATCCACTACAGTTTTCACCTGCTGGCCGCCACCACGAAGAGGTTGCTGGAGAGCCTGGGGGTCAAGGAGGTGACGGTGGTCGGGCACTCCATGGGGGGGATGCTGGCGACCCGTTTCGCCTTGATGTACCCGGAAGTCGCCACCCGGCTCGTCCTGGAAAACCCCATCGGGCTCGAAGAGTACCGCGGCATCGTCCCCTATGTCGCCATTGACGAGCAGTACCGCGCTGAGCTGAACTCCTCCCCGGAGAAGATCCGCGCCTACCACAAGAGCTATTTCGTCACCTGGCTGCCGGAGTACGGGGAGTATGCCGAGGTGGCCATCCGCCAGACGGGGAGCGGAGAGTACCCCCGCTTGGCCATGGCGTCGGCCCTCACCTATGAGATGATCTATGAACAGCCGGTCTGCCATGAATTCCCAGGGATCAGGGCCAGGACGCTCCTGGTGATCGGGCAGGCGGACCGGACCGTGGTCGGTAAGTCGCGGGTCAAAAAGGAGCTGTTGTCCACCGTCGGCCAGTATCCCGAACTGGGACGCAGGACCGCCGCGCTGATTCCGGGGAGCCGGCTGGTGGAGCTAGCCAATGTCGGGCATATTCCCCACCTTGAATCGAAATACAAGTTTAACGAGACACTGCTGAATTTCCTGCGAGAGGAATGAAGGGGGTTACCTGATGCAGACCCGACGGACCTCGTGCATGTCGGTGATCCCCTGGAAGACCTTGAGCATGCCGTCCTGCTTGAGGGTGCGCGTGCCGTCCATTGCCGATTGGCGGCTAATGGCGTCACTCTGAGCCCGTTTTTTGATGAGCACCTTGATCTCGTCGGTACAGGTGAGGAGTTCGTAGATCCCTACTCGCCCGTGGTAACCGGTGTTGAGACAGCTGGGGCAACCGACGGCACGACTCAGCCGCAGCTCCTTACCGACAATCCCCGCCGTCCGAAAGCTCTCCGCCCCGAACTCCTCGATGATCTCGTTCAGCTCCTCTTCGCCGGGGACATACTCCTCCCGACAGCTCCCACAGAGCGACCGGGCCAGCCGCTGGGCCAGGATGCAGAGGAGGGAGTCAGAGAAGCTGTAGGGGTCGAGCCCCATGTCCAGGAGCCGGGTCACCGTCTCCGCCGCCGAGTTGGTATGCAGGGTGGAGAGGACCAGGTGACCGGTGAGCGACGCCTCCACGGCGATGGACGCCGTCTCCTGATCCCGCATCTCCCCCACCATGATCACGTCCGGGTCGAGACGGAGAAACGACCGGAGCGCCGTGGCAAAGGTGAAGCCGATCTTCGGGTTCACCTGGACCTGGCGCAGCCCCCTCTGGGTGATCTCCACCGGATCCTCAATGGTCCAGATCTTGAGCTCGGGGTGATTGATGAGGGCGATCCCCGAGTGAAGGGTGGTCGTCTTCCCCGAACCGGTGGGGCCCACCACCAGGATCATGCCGTAGGGCTGCGCCAGGGCGTTCTCGAATTCGTGACGATCCCGCTCCCTCATCCCCAGTGCGTCGAAGGGGCGTGCATCCTCATGGCGCAGGAGCCGGAGCACCACATCCTCCAGCTGCCCCGCAGTGGGCATGGTGGCCACCCGGAGCTCCACATCAACCGGCCCGAAGTTCTTGAAGTCGATCTTGCCGTCCTGGGGCTTGCGCCGCTCGGCGATGTCCAGCTCCGCCATGATCTTGATCCGCGAGGGGATGGCGTATTTGTATCGGTAGGGGATCTTCTGGTAGATCTTGCAGCGGCCGTCGATCCGGATCCGGACGACGATGTCGCTCTTGCCCGGATACGGCTCGATATGGATATCCGAGGCGCGCTGTTGGAAGGCGTCATAGATGATCTTGTTCACCAACTTGACGATGACACTGTCCTTCTCGGTGACCTTCTTGAGCTCCTCCTCCATCTCCGGTTCATCACCACCCCCGGTGAGTATCTCCAGGATGCTGTCCGGGACCTCCTCCAGCTCGGCTCTCGAGACCCCCGGGAGCGGCGCGCTCCCCTTGTAGAGCCGCTGCTGGGCCAGGACGATCTCGCTCTCGCTGGCCACCACCGGAATGACCTTGAGCCGCAGAGATGAGGAGAGATCATTGATCTCGTACACATTCAGGGGAAGCGCCATGGCCAGGGTGAGGGTGTTGCCGATCTTCGTCACCGGGATGATCCGCCGTTTCTGGGCGTAACTGGCGCTGATCAGGCGGCTCATGTCCGCGGTGATGCTGATCCCGTCCAGGTGGACGTAGGGGAGATCGTACTGCAGAGAGATTGCCCGGGCGACCCCCTCCTCATCCAGTAGCTGGAGTTTAAGGAGCAGTGAGGTGAGCGGAATCCCCTCCCGGTCGCTCTGGGCCACGGCCTGGAGCACCTGCTCCTTGGGAAGGAATTTTTTCTGGATGAGAATCTCGGAAAGCTCTTGGCGAGTCCCCTTCTGGTCGAGGATGGCGCCGAGAACCCCGTCATTGATGAACTCGAGGCGACAAAGGAGCTGTCCGATGGTCTGATCGGGAAAGAGGCGCTGCAGCTCCAGCGCCTCATTGAGCTGCTCCTCGGTAATGAGCCGCTCCTTGAGAAGTATCTCGCCGAGTTTCTTTTTCATGGTCACAGTCTCTGGAGGGTCGCCCCGGTCACGGCATAGCCGTGACCGGCGATGAGGTCGAGGAGGAGAGGGGTGACCTCACGGTCGGTGAGAAAGAGGTCATGACCGGTGGCCGGATCACGGAGGAGAAATCCACTCATCTCTACCGTATAGGGGCTCTCACCCAGCGGCCAGAGCCGGTACCGGTCGAAACGGACCGGAAGGGAGAGGGCCTGCAGGAGTTTCCCGGTGACAATGCGGAAGTCATCCTCTTTGGCGAGGAGGACCACCGTTACCCCCTGGCTCTCTAGCACTCCTCTGAGAGAAGAGGCTAGCTGGCCGGCATCTGCGGGAACCAGGGCGTACCGTTTGCCGTTATAGACAAAGGCGCGCTCTACCCGAACAGTGAGCGCGACCCCTTGAGGCAGCAGCCCGGTGAACTCCATGTTCGCGCCGGCATTCGTTACCACCCCCAGTGTGCGAAGCAGCGCATCCGCTACCTGGAAACGGTCTCCGGGAAGGATTTGGACGAAGCGATCCCGTGGGGGGAGAGGAGCTTGGCCCGGCAGGCCGGGCTCGACGACCCGGAAGCCGGCGCCAGCCAGAAAAACCGTGAGTGACCGGGGGAGAGGGAGACGACCCGCGGCGGTGTAGAGGAGCACCGTGTCATTATTGAAGAGAGAGTCCGCTGTCCGCTCGATGCGGTACTCCGCCCGCAGTAACAGGCGGGGGTCATCACCGAACTCCAGGGGAAACTCCGGCTCTACAGAGTAGAACCCCCCGGCTTTGAGCAGTTTTGCATAAAAGCGGTCCCCCGAAGAGGGGTGTTCGGAGATGACCCGGGAAAAGGGCTCCTGCTTCTGAATGAGGCTTATTATGGGAGGTGAGAGAGCCCGGTTGGCGTCGATGATGATCTTTCCCCCATCGGCAGCCGGAAGAACCGGAAGCGCCTGCGGGTCGAGGCTCAGGGTGAAGCTCTCCGCCCGGAGCTCCAGCGCTCCCTCGGGCTCCAGTCCAGGGACAAGCCGCTTCCAGAGTGTGCGGAGGGTGATCATGGCCGCGCGATCTGACGCCGCCACCGTCAGCGGGGGGAGACGGTAGAGAGACTCTGTCTCGGCGGTGGACGCCGATAAGGGCGTGGAGCTCTTCAGCGGAAGAGGTCTCCGGCCAGGCAGCCTCCTCTTCCGCTCCGCGACTGATCCCCTTTTCTTGTCCAGCTCCCTGGTGTTCAGCTCGAAACGGTGATCGAGGGCAGAGACTCCGCCGATGAAGGCGATGAAAGCCGAAGCGCATATCAGGCCGGAAAGGCCCCATCTCGTGAATCTGTCCATATGTCGTAGACCACCGTTACCCGGATCAGGGGAGCGTTATGATACATTACCTGGGTCGGACAAGATATTCCGGTTGATCATTCAGCGGGGAGCATGATAGCCTCATCACGCAAACCAGTCAAACAGTAATCGACCATGGAGTTGGTCTATGCCGGATCCCCCCTCACTCTATCTGCCGCAGCAGTGCGAACTGCTCTCGGTCAGCAACCTGACCCCCGAAGAGAAGTTGTTCCGCGTGAGGAAGTGTGACGGGACACCGCTGGGCCACCTCCCCGGCCAGTTCGTCCAGGTTTCACTCCTCGGCTGGGGCGAGGCCCCCATCTCGGTGGCCTCGTCGCCGACCCGGGGCGTCAGCTTCGAGTTGGGAGTCCGACAGGCCGGGAGCCTCACCACCGCCCTGCACGGGCTCACCGCAGGCGACAGCATCGGCATCCGCGGCCCTTTCGGCCATCCTTTCGATCTCTCCCTGTTACGGGAAGAGGAGCTGCTCCTCATCTCCGGCGGCTGCGGACTGGCCCCGCTCCGCTCGCTGATCCAGTACTGTGAGGACCGGCCCGCAGAGTTTGGCGGCGTCACCATCCTCTACGGCGCCAAAAGCCCTGACCACCTCATGTTCAGGGAGGAGGTAACACAGTGGGAGGCTTCCGGCCGGTTCGCCTGCGGCGTGACCGTTGACAACGCACCCGAAGGGGGATGCTATGACGGCAACGTGGGGCTCGTCACCCACCTCATCCCCTCCCTGCCGCTGGACCCCGGGCGAACCGTGGCGGTAATCGTCGGGCCGCCGGTCATGTACCGCGCCGTCATCGCCGAACTGCACAAGAAGCAACTCCCCTCCTCAAGGATTCTGGTCTCCCTGGAACGCCATATGCAGTGCGGGGTCGGCAAGTGCGGCCACTGCGCCATCGAACAGCTCTCCTGCTGCCAGGACGGACCGGTCTTTCTGCTCAGCGAGATCGAACAGCTACGAGGGGCGCTGTGAAACGGACCCTGACCGTCTGCCCCTACTGCGGCGCCGGCTGTATGTTTTACCTGGTCAGCGACCGGGGACGCCTGATCGGGGTGGAGCCGAGCAGCACCCACCCGGTGAGCCGGGGAGGGCTCTGCGTCAAGGGATGGAACGCCCACGCCTTCGTACAGCACCCCGACCGGCTCACTACCCCGCTCATCCGCCGCAATGGTCGGCTTCAACCGGCGACCTGGGAAGAGGCGCTCAGCACAGTTGCGGCCGGCCTCAGGAGAGTTCAGGAGCGACACGGCAGCGACGCGCTCATGTTCGCCTCCTCGGCCAAGGCGACCAACGAGGAGAACTACCTCCTCATGAAACTGGCGAGAGCGGCCTTCAACACTAACAACATCGACCACTGCGCTCGGCTCTGCCACTCCTCCACGGTGGTGGGGCTGACCGAGACCCTCGGCTGCGGGGCCATGACCAACAGCATCGACTGCCTGGACAATACAGGACTGATCTTCGTCATCGGCGCTAACTGCACCGAGCAGCACCCCCTGATCGGCAGCCGGATCCTCACCGCGGCCCGAAAGGGGACGAGGCTCATGGTGGCCGACAACCGCCTCATCCGCCTGGCTCGCCACGCCGACCTCCATCTGCGCCACAACAACGGCAGCGACGTGGCGCTCCTGAACGCCATGATGCAGATTATCATTTCCGAAGGGCTGGCCGACCGGGGGTTCGTCCAGAACCGCACGGAAAACTACGCCGCCCTGGCGGCGGCGGTGGCCGACTGGACTCCGGAGCGGGGCGCGGCAGTCACCGGCCTCACCCCCGGGGAGATCGTGACCGCGGCCCGCCTCTACGCCGGGCCGACTCGGCGATGCTCGTCTACGCCATGGGGATCACCCAGCATAGCCACGGTGTGGACAACGTCCGCTGCTGCGCCGACCTGGCGCTCCTCACCGGCAACGTGGGGCGCCCCGGCGCCGGCGTCAATCCCCTGCGGGGACAGAACAACGTGCAGGGGGGGTGTGACATGGGGGCGCTCCCCGAATATTACAGCGGCTATCAGAAGGCTGGAGCGCCCCAAGTGCGACAGAAGTTCGCCCGTGCCTGGGGGGTGGAGCGGCTCCCGGACACCCCCGGCCTGCCGCTCACCCGGGCCATGGACGCCGCGGCCTCGGGGCTCCTCCACGGTATGTTCATCATGGGGGAGAACCCCATGCTGTCGGACCCGGATCAGGCCCACGCCCGCCGAGCCCTGGAGAGCCTGGAGTTCCTCGTGCTGCAGGATATCTTCCTCACCGAGAGCGCCAGACTAGCCCATGTGGTGCTCCCCGCCGCCTGCTACGCCGAGAAGGAGGGGACCTTCACCAGCACTGAACGGCGGGTGCAGCGGGTGCGAAAAGCAGTGGAACCGCCGGGCGAGGCACGGCCTGACTGGCAGATACTCTGCGCCCTGGCAAAGGCCGCAGGGTACGGCGGGATGCGCTATGGAGGGGCGGAAGAGATCATGGATGAGATCGCCTCACTCACCCCCGCATACGGCGGCATCACCTATCACCGGCTCGATCATCACGGCCTCCAGTGGCCCTGCCCCGACCGGAGTCACCCCGGCACCCCGGTTCTCCACCTGGAGCGCTTCACCCGGGGAGTGGCGGCGTTCGCCCCGGTACAGTACCGGCCGCCGGCCGAACTCCCCGACAGCGACTACCCCTTCGTCCTCACCACCGGCCGGACCGCGTTCCACTGGCACACCGGCAGCATGACCCGTCGGAGCCATCTCCTGGAGAGGGAGGAGCGGGGTCCCTTCGTGGAGATCAACCCGGTGGATGCCGCCCGGCTCGCCATCCCCGATCGGGTCCGGGTGGCGGTCACCAGCCGCCGTGGAGAGATCACGCTGGCTGCCCGGGTCACGGAGATGGTGCTCCCCGGCGTGCTCTTCATCCCGTTCCACTTCGCCGAAGGGGCGGCCAACGCCCTCACCAACAACGTCCTGGATCCCGAGTCGGCCATCCCCGAATTCAAGGTCTGCGCGGTGAGACTCAGGAGGAACCAATGAAGCTCCTCACCTTTCACCGGCTCATGGGGTTCTTCGCCTCCCTGGAGGAGGAGTGGGATGTCCGCCTGCCGATCCGGCTCCCCGACGGGAGCCGCGCCCTGGGCTCTCTGGCCGACGGCCCCCCTTCCCTCCAGGGGGGCCCCCTCCCCGCCAAACCGACCGCACTCTTCTTCCCTCAGGAGGAACCGCTTTTCACGGCCACCGACCAGGGGATGCACTCCCCCTCTCCCCCCGACCGGCCGCTCCTGGTGGCAGGGCTCCCCCCCCGCGATCTGGCCTGCCTCGGCTTCATGGACCGGTTCTTCTCCGCCCCCCCACGGGACGACCTCTACTTCAACCGCCGCCAGGGGGCGCTCATTGTCGGCCTCTCCGGCCGCTGCGGTCCAGGAGGGGCGCTGCTCCCCCTGGCCGGTGGCGGGTGCGATCTGGAGATGGTCCTGGATGAATGCGGCTGGCTGCTCCTCCCCTACAGCCAAGAGGGGGCACGGGTGACGGCGGAACTTCCGGAGGGGGACGGGGAGGAGCGGGTGGCGCGGCTCCGGGAGGAGGCGGCGCTCCTGGACGACAGCGACCAGCGGTTGCTCCGCCGGGCAGCTGAACTCCTCCGACTGGAGCGGGTCCCCGACTCCTTCTGGGCGGAGATCGGCGACCGCTGCATCGCCTGCACCGGCTGCAATCTGGTCTGCCCCACCTGCAGCTGCTTCGGGATAAAGGACTGGCGCTTTAGTGAAGTGGTGGAGCGGAACCGGCTCTGGGACTCCTGCCAACTGGAGGGGTTCATGCGGGAGGCAAGCGGTCACAACCCTCTGGGGAGCGAGGCGCTGCGCACCCGGCGACGCATCCATCACAAGCTCGCCGCCGACCGGGAAAAGTGGGGAGAGATCAGCTGTTTCCTCTGCGGCCGGTGTGACGCCGTCTGTCCCACCGGTATCGGCATCGTCGCGGTGATGCGGGAGATGGTTGCGCGTTTTTAGCCGGCGCCCGAGGCGAAGTTACTGCCGGGGAGCGCTTTTTTTGAGTGAGGCGGTTGAGGAGTAGGTGAGGGTGCAGAGAAGAGGCTCCCCGTTGGGCGCTGGACTCTTTCCGGTTGCGGCGGGAGCAGGAGCCAGGATGATGGTGGTCACCGTTCCCCGCCAGATCATACTCTTCACGTTATGCGCCCTGGCGGACGCTGCACCGAAATTTTTCGTCAGCGACTCCCTGAGGGCGCCGTACTGGGCGCAATCAAATTGGTTGACAGCCTCCACGAACCTGCCGGAATCCGCCCGATAGGTGATATCCGAAAGAGTGATCCCATCCTGCAGAAAGTTCTCGTCCATCTTCATGTAACCCTGCATACTGCCGGCAGGTTTCCCCAGAGGGCGTATCCCGGCGATCCTGTCCATGGATGAATCCCAAGGGACGCCCCGGAACCCATCGGGCTCGTTCTGGAACGGGAAGGCTGAAACGGGGATAATGAGGAGACAGAGGACGAGTAGCAGTCGATTCATAAGAGAAACTCCCTTTCTTTGGTTAATGTACCATCGTCGTTTCGGTAGGATGTCGCACTACTCCCCCAGATATGTATACCCCAGGAGAGTCCGGTCCAGCAGTTCGATGAAATGGCTGCTCTCCTCGATGGTGACCTTCTTGAGGGCCACGTCCTTCTCCAGGTTGTCCCGAACCTGCTTCAGGATCTCCGGCCCCTTGTACTGGACATATTTGAGACTCTCCCAGGTGACGTCGCCGTTAATGACCGTGTCGATCTGGTAGCCGGTCTTTTTGTTGAAGGTGACGTGCACCGCGTTGGTGTCGCCGAAGAGGTTGTGCATATCCCCCAGGATCTCCTGGTAGGCGCCGATGAGGAAGAAGCCGATGAAGTAATCCTCGTCTTTTCTCAGCTTGTGCAGCGGGAGGTACTTGGTCCGGCCGTTCTGGCCGACGAAGCTGGTGATCTCGCCATCGGAATCGCACGTGATGTCGGCGATGGAGGCCATGACCCCGGGCTTCTGGTCCAGCCGCTGCAGCGGGATGATGGGGAAGAGCTGGTCGATGGCCCAGGAGTCGGGAACCGACTGGAAAAGGGAGAAGTTGGCGAAATAGGTCTGGCGGAGAGCCAGCTGGAAATTCTGCAACTCCTCGGGGATCGGCTTGATCTTTTCCACGATAACGTTGATCTTCCTGATGATCTTGCCGTAGAGCCACTCGGCCATGGCCCGGTCGTTGAGGGTCAGATAACCCAGGTTGAAGAGGCTCACCGCCTCCTGAATGAGCTGCATGGTGTCGTGGTAATCCTCCCGGAGGGAGTACCGGTCGATGCTCTTGTGGATGTCCACCAGCTTCTTCACCGTGGTGGCCAGCTTCTCCGCGCCGTTGAGGGTCTCCTCGAAGTCGGGCATCAAGCTGGAGGTGTCGGTGTTGAGGACGTTGGTCACCAGCACCGAATAGTGAGCCACCGTGGCCCGTCCCGACTCGGAGATGATGTTGGGGCACTCCACCCCGGCGTCGTCACAGATGTTCTTGATCTGGTAGATGACGTCGTTGGCGTATTCGTCGATGGAGTAGTTGACCGATGAGAAGTAGCTGGACTTGGAGCCGTCATAATCCACCCCCAACCCGCCGCCGATGTCCAGAAACTCGATCCCCACCCCCATCTTCCGCAACTCCGTGTAGATCCGGGTCCCCTCGATGAGGGCGCTCTTGATCTTGTCGATCTTGGTGATCTGGCTCCCGATATGGAAGTGCAGGAGCTTGACGCACTCCACCATCCCGTTCTTCTCCAGGGTCTGGATGGCGGCGATGATCTCGGACATCCTCAGGCCGAACTTGGCGTCCTCTCCGCCGGAGGTGGCCCACTTGCCGGTCCCCTTGGAGGAAAGCTTGACCCTGATCCCCAGCTTGGGGCTGATTCCGGTGCTCTTGGAGAGGGCGATGATCTTTTCCAGCTCGAAGAGCTTCTCGATGACGATGGTGATGTCGAAGCCGATGCGGCTGGCGTAGAGGACCGTCTCGATGTATTCGGAATCCTTATAGCCGTTGCAGATGATGGGAATGCCGTTCCCCGTGGAGAAGGAGATGGCCGCCACCAGTTCCGGCTTGGAGCCGACCTCCAGCCCGATATTGTACCGCTTGCCGAAGCGGGCGATGGCCGCCACCACCTGACGCTGCTGGTTCACCTTGATGGGGTAGAAGGTCTGGTACCTGGCCGGGTAGTCATTCTCTTCGATGGCGTTCTTGAAGACCCGGTTGATGCTGGCGATCCGCCCCTGGAGCACGTCCATGAACCGGATCAGGATGGGGGGTTTGATCTTCCGCTTGATGAGGTCGTCCACCAGCTCCCTGATGTCGATGGAATATTTCGACGAGGACGAGGGGTGAACGCAGACATTCCCCTTCTTGTTGATGGAGAAGAGGTCGGCCCCCCAGTTGTCCAGGTTATAGATCTTGGCGGAGTCGGCAATAGTCCAGCGTTCCATGGCGCCTCGTTTAGCAGGTTAAGGTTGAGGTAGAGGTAGAGGTAGAGGTTGAGGTTGAGGTTGAGGTTGAGCGCTACTGCAACAGCCGTTGTTGCAGCAGGGTCTGCATATCGCGTCTACCGTCGAGGACACACTGCACAACGACTTCATCTTCGTGCAGGGAATAGATGATCCGGTAAGGCTTGATGCAAACCTCCCGAAAATCACGGACACCAATCAGTTCAAGTTCTTGAGGACAGTGCCCACGCTCCGGCATCGTAGTCAGAGAGGTGATGATCTCCTCTATACCTCCCAGCAGATGGTCGGTGCGCTCCGAAGAATCATGCACCTCAACGTAGCGGAAAATATCCCGAAGATCCGACTTTGCCGCAACGGTAAGGAGAATATGAAAGTTCATCCCTTTCGCCGCTGCCTGAGCTCTTCCCTCAGGTCGGCAAGGACCTTCTCCGCCGGTTCCAACCGCCCAGCCTCAACATCCTTGCGACTGAGTGCAAGAATTTTCAAGAGCGCCAGACTTTCCTGGATTTCCTCGTAAGAGGCGATGTCTTGCAGCACCGCCTTCGCTTCACCGTTCTGGGTGATGATGATGGGAGTTCGGGTTTCGGCCAGAGCACGAATGATATCGGCGGCATGAGCCTTGACGTAACTGATCGGTTTGACTGATTCCTGGAGCAGCATGGCAACCTCCTTTCAATAAAGACCGAATTCAGTCTATTATAAGTCCGACAGCACGGCAAGAAGAAACTTCGTCACAGCTCCGGCCAGTCGCCGCCGTCCATCACCACCGTGGGGAGCCCCATGGGCCCAAGAACATCAAGGAATGGTTCCGGATCGAACTGCTCCATGTTCCAGACGCCGGGGGTGTGCCACTTCCCGGTAAGCATCATGATGGCCCCGACCACCGCGGGAACACCGGTGGTGTAGCTGATGGCCTGGGACTGGACCTCCTGAAAACAGGCCTCATGATCGCAGATATTGTAGATATAGACCTGCTTTTTCTTGCCATCCTTCATCCCCCGGGCGATGACCCCGATGCAGGTCTTCCCCTTGGTCAGGGGACCCAGGGAGCCGGGATCGGGAAGGAGCGCCTTCAGAAACTGGATCGGGACGATCTTTCGCCCCTGAAACTCCACCTCGTCGATGCGGGTCATCCCCACATTCTGCAGCACCTCCAGGTGCTTGAGATAGTTGTCGGAGAAGGTCATCCAGAACTGGGCCTTCTTGATGGTCGGGAGATGCTTGACCAGCGACTCCATCTCCTCATGGTAGAGGCGGTAGACGTTCATGGGTCCGATCCCATCGGGGAAGTCAAAAACCCGCTTGGTGGAAAGAGGTGGAGTTTCCACAAACTCCCCGTTCTCCCAATGGCGGCAGATGGCGGTCACCTCGCGGATATTGATCTCCGGATTGAAGTTGGTGGCGAACGGCTGACCGTGACTCCCGGCGTTGGCGTCGATGATGTCGATCTCTTCCACCACGTCCAGGTATTTTTTTGCTGCCAGGGCCGTGTAGACGTTGGTGACGCCGGGATCGAAACCGGAACCGAGGAGCGCCATGAGCCCCTTCTCCCGGAACCGCTCCTCATAGGCCCACTGCCAGGAGTACTCAAACCTGGCGATATCCAGTGGCTCGTAGTTGGCGGTATCAAGGTAGTCGACCCCGCTCTCCAGGCAGGCGTCCATGATATGCAGATCCTGATAGGGGAGCGCCACGTTGATGACCAGCTGAGGTTGAATATGCCGGATCAACGCCGCCAGTTCCGGCACGTTGTCGGCATCCACCTGGGCAGTGGCGATGCTGTTACTCAGCTGGGCGGCGATGGCGTCGCACTTGCTCTTGGTGCGGGACGCCAGGGTAATCTCCGTAAAGATATCACGCCGCTGAGCGCACTTGTGGGTAACGACCTGCCCTACCCCGCCAGCCCCGATGATCAGCACCTTGCTCATGACTCTACCTCCGCTGCTAATGAGTTTTTTCACGCCCCGACAACCGACAAACGGCAGCAGAAGCATTGGTATCTGTAATGGAATCCCCGTAATATGTCAAACAAAAAGCCGTTCGTCCCCCTGACCGCATAGCAGCCGGCAGCGGTCGCTCCCCCCGCTCTTTATCGCTGAATTCGGTTGACTTTTGGGGAGGGGCTGCATAAAGTCACGCGAAACCAAGAGGAGGGAACCAGATGCCACTTACCAACAAATTCGGCTTCATCGGCGGCGGCAACATGGCCGAGGCGCTCATCAGGGGACTGCTCGCCGGCGGCGTCTCACCCACGGCCATCATGGTCTCCGAACCGGTTCCCGAACGGACCGAGTTCCTCAGGACCCGCTACAACGTCAGGTCGGCAGCCGATAACCGGGAACTCCTCACCACCAGCGACGTGGTGATCCTGGCGGTCAAGCCCCAAGTCTGGGGGACGGTCCACCCCTACCTGGCCGAAAGCGTCTCCCGCAAAACGCTCTTCATCTCCATCATGGCCGGCGTCACCACCGCCACCATCGAGGCCCCCTTTGTGGAGAAGATCCGGGTCATCCGGGTCATGCCCAATACCCCGGCCCTGGTGCTGGAAGGGGCCTCGGCCATCTGCGCCGGCCAGCACGCGCTCCCCGGCGATCTCCCCCTCTCCCGCAAACTCTTCGAACTGATCGGCAAGGCCTACGTCCTGGACGAGAAGCTCCTGGACGCCGTCACCGGCCTCTCGGGGAGCGGTCCGGCCTATGTCCTCACCTTCATCGAGGCGCTCTCCGACGCCGGCGTGAAACAGGGGCTCCCCCGGGAGGTGGCTCTGGGGCTGGCGGCTCAGACGGTGCTGGGGACCACCCGCCTCCTCCTGGAGAGCCGGGAGCATCCGGCGGTGCTCCGGGAAAAGGTCACCTCCCCCGGCGGCACCACCATCGCCGGGCTCCATGCCATGGAGCAGCGGGGCTTCCGCGGGGCGGTCATGGACGCCGTGGAGGCGGCCACCCACCGCTCCATGGAGTTGGGGGTAAAATCAGGAAGCGGGGCAGTCAGTTAACTCCTCTTTCCTTTTTATTGTACTCAGAAAAATAATTTTCACACGGATGACACGGATCTGGATGGTTCAAGGCGGATCAATCTTTTCACCGATTAGCGATAATCTTCAGCTATAGTATTTCAGATATTGTTTTTGGGAGAATTGTTTAATGTTGGTTATAGCTCCCTCCCTTTCAAGGGGAGGGCTGGGGTGGGGATGGGTTTAGTCCGAAGAGTTCCCCATCCCCCT
>CAIOGM010000172.1 GCA_903857795.1 uncultured Geobacter sp. | reverse complement strand
GTTTAATGTTGGTTATAGCTCCCTCCCTTTCAAGGGGAGGGCTGGGGTGGGGATGGGTTTAGTACGAAGAGTTCCCCATCCCCCTCCTGACCTCCCCCTTGAAAGGGGAGGAACGTAACTGTTCGATTGCTGCGTATCCCGGCCTTAGTATCCCTGATATATTCCGGCGTTTCAGTGTCACGCCGAAAACTCTGGAGCGGTGGCTCAAGCAACTTAAAGATCAAACAAGAGTAACTATTCAGCACCCTGTGAAAATCGGCTAAAACTTCCCCCGCCCCTGACGGGCGGGTGTGGGGTTGGGTCAGGCTTCCAAGTTGCAAAGATGATTCAATGTCTTGTTAACCGCCGATAAAGGCGGATTAACGCCGAGAAGGCACATCCAACGAGGCTTTTTGGTTAAACCAAATGGTTGCGGTTGGTTTCTCGGCGGTCATCCGCATCTATCGGCGGTTCCATACTGATTCAATGCTTTTTTAACCGCCGATAAAGGCGGATTCACGCCGAGACGGCCAAGCAGTACTTAACTGCTTTTTTACAGGGATAAGGCGGATACACCGGATGACGGCTTCAGGCTTGTAGGAAAAATCAGAATCCGACGCAACGCCGCAGAGGCGCAGAGAACAGCAAAAAACAGAGGCTTTGGTTTAATCCTAAGCTGGGCAAGTCAGAATCAATGCGGATATATTTGGTTAGAGGAACTTATGCGGAAGCTTGAAATAATTACCACTCTTTGTCTGATTTTGCTCTCTATCGTTCCTGCGATTGCTGATGAACCGGTAAAAGTAAAGGTCGGTTTCTATCTCACCGATATCTATGCGTTGAATTTTTCGGATAAACACTATACCGCCCAATTCTGGGCATGGTTCAATCACTCAAGTAAATCATTTAATGTTAAATCCGGCATCGAGTTGCCAAACAGCCGAAACTATAAAGTACTTAATTATGTGCAGAAAGAAATGAACGGCAATTTTTTGACCCAAGTAAAATATGAAACGCAGCTAAATCATCAATGGAACAGCACGTTTTATCCTTTTGACCGGCAGAAAATCGTACTTTGTCTTGAATCGTCAGACCTGGATAGCGCCAAAATAAAATTAATCGGAGATGCTGCCGGTAGCGGCGTTAGTCCGGATATTCGTCTGGCAGGCTGGACTATTGAAAAAATGAAGATGAAGATCGAGGATCATGCCTATAAAACGTCTTTTGGTGATCCGGATCTGCGTATGAACTTGCCATCGGTGTATAGTCGCATACTGTTCGAGGTGGATCTGAAACGTCATGGATGGCGGTTATTGTTTAACGATTTTACCGGGTTTTTCTTTGCTATCGCCATTTCAGGCATAGTGCTTGTTCTTGATTCGATGCGGAGTCTGTTTGGTAAAATCCCACACTCCACGAAAATATCCATGGGTACGAGTTCACTTTTTGCCTCCGTCGGGGCGGCGTATGTTCTGCAGTCGCGTATGCCGTCAACACCTATCTTCACCTTTGCGGACGCAATTCAAACGACAGCATTTGTTGCGACATTGATGGCAATTGTGTCATCACTGTCAATAGAAATCATTCAAAATACCGATCGAATGTTTATGTTCGATTTGTCAACAAAAGAGAAACAAACCGATTTTGCGTTGTGGTTTAATCGCGGGACACTGGGGTTATTTATCCTGATCGTTCTGTTTGATTCTTTGGTGCTGGCAAAGGCAGTTTATTCCTGAAAAACTGTTATCCGCTCAAGGGGAAGTCTGATGCCTTGGAATCCCGAGCAATATCATAAATTCAAGAACGAGCGTTTTGCGCCGTTCAACGATCTCTTGGCTCCATTGAGGGGGCCGACCGGCAGCTGGGATCTGCTCTTTTCCCACGCAGCTATCCACAATGGCCTTGATATTGTGCCATAAGCAGCTCATAGTGACTCACCCTCATAAAGCAGGATGACCGTCATGATCGTAACAAAATTGTCCATCGGTTTTGTGTGCGCAGTTGTCATTGCAGTCGCTCTTTGTTTCCTCCCGCCGGCGGTTCTCGCCGCAACCTACAGTTATGATGCCTTAAACCGCCTGAAGTCCGTTGCCTATGAAACCGGCGGCGGGATTACCTATACCTACGATGCGGTCGGGAATGTCACCGGCAGCAGCGTGCTCTCCGATGGCACATTGCCCACAATTTCCGCCCGTACCCCCGCGGTCAACGCCGGAGGAGTCCCGGTCTCTGCCGGGATTGCAGTCACATTTTCCGAACCGGTGACCATTGCGAGTTCTCAGTCAGCCATCACGGTGACGGGCCCGGAGGGAATCAAGGCCGGGCAGGCAGTGCTAACCTCCTCCACCATTACGTATACTCCCTCCACCCTGCTGACCGGTGGAACTGTGTATGCTGTGTCGGTATCCGGGGTGCGCGACCTGTCGGGCGATGTCATGGCTGGTCCGGTAGTCTGGAATTTCACGACCGAAGAGCTGCCCACCGCAACCATTACCGTTCACTTTTCCGGTGACGGTTCGGGCAACGTCCATAGTGTCCCCGGCGGAATCTCCTGTACGAAAGAACCCTGCTCCGGCCAGTTCCCCACGGGGAAGCTCCTCACTCTCACCGCTGCTCCAAGCGGCGGGTCACTCTTTGCTGGCTGGTTTAATGGTCTCTGCAGCGGCACGGGAGTGTGCGCCCTGACACCTTCAGGCAACACCGACATTACCTCATGGTTCAGCCTGATCCCGCCGGCGCGGATAGCAGGCGCATCGCCCCTTTACTTTACCAGCCTGAACGCCGCCTGTAATACCGTCGCCACCGGAACGCTAACAGTCCAGGCCCGTGCGACCACGTTCCTGGAAAATCTCATCCTGAACCAGAAGAGTACCGTGGTGATCCGGGGCGGATACGATGCCGACTACGGCAGCGCGGTTGACTATACCGTCATTCAGGGGACGGTTTCGATCGTGAAGGGCGCGGTGATTGCAGATCGTCTGAAAATACGGTGATTGCTGCTTGGAATCAATCCACGTACGGGAGCTGACTATGAAGATGCATCTGACGCGAATTATCCTCCTGCTGGGGGTGGCGCTGCTCTGTCCCATAAGCGGTCATGCCGATACCGCCACTGTTGTTGGAGGGGAGACCATCACCTGGAATTTTCAGGGAATCCCGGTGTCGAGCCTGTTTGGAACCGGCTCTTGCGGCTATATCGCGGAAAGCAACTTTTACGCCTGTAACTACGGGATGACAGACCCCCCATACCGGACCGAGATCACCTTTACCGCCTCCATCCATCCCACCTCGGCGACGGCCCCCTCGTTCTACTTCGGCTATTATGATATCGACGAGCAGTTCCACGTTATCAATGACCGATCGGGGTTGAGCACGAGCACCCTGAATATGGCCACCTCGTTCTATATTCCGGCCAGCGCCAAGAAATTCGCCCTTATCTATCATGGCGATGGTTCCGGAAGCACCGGCACCAGCATCCAGATCAACTGGAGCATTGCCGATTACGACCCGGTCCGGGCCAACCTGCTGGGGGGCGACGACATCAGCCCCGATACGGAGTATTGCGATGAACACCCGCAGCCAGGCCAACCCCAACTCAGAAAACTCCGGAACAAAAAGGGGGCCGGACCCGGCACCTGAAGCAAGACCGGCTTACCCAGGTTCTGGGTAAATACTGCAGCACTCAGCCTCGTCATCGCAGATACCGATTTCTCCTCTTCAGCTCCTGGCCCGGGCCTGGAGGTGACCCGCACGTACAACTCCAACAATGGTGAGGCCGGCATGTTCGGCAGGGGCTGGACCTTCCAATATGAATCAAGGGTCCAGACCAGCGTCTGTTCCAACAGTCCGGTGGCCCTGATTCAGGGAGAGGGTAACTTCCTGCAGTTCAGCAAAACCCCCGCACTCTGTCCCGGCGGCGGCGCCAACCTGCAGGTGGCGGTCACTCCGTTGTATCCGTCAGGCGCCCGCGACCGGCTCACCTGGTACTATGTCGGCGGTACTGCCGTCGATTACTGGATTCACGAATCGATGGACAAGAAACTCACGTACCGCTACGACACCACTCCTCCTGTTGCGTACGGCGCCTGGCCGCTCAAATCAATCACCGACGCCAATGGCCGCAGCCTCATCCTGGCCTATAACGCTTCTGGCATGATCAGCGCCATCACCGATGCCGCCGGCAGGGTTACCACGTTTGCCTATGACGGGGCCAACCGCTGCAGCGCCATAACGATGCCCAGCGGCCTCACGGCCCGCTACTATTACAATGTCTCGGGCTATCTGGAGACTTCCGTTGATCTGATGGGGAACCAGACCCGGTTTGCCTATGATGGCGACGGCTATCTGACCACCATGACCCTGGGAGACAAGATCACCAGCTTCGGCTATGACGGGAGCGTCTCTCCAAAACGACTGGCAACGGTTACCGACCCCATGGGGAGTACCCAGAGCTACAAAAAGGAGTATACGGCTGACGGCAACAAGGCCACTGACGCCGTCGGCAACGTCTCGTATTTTGGCTCGACCAGTGAGGGACTGTCCACCGAAACAAAAGACCCTCTCGGGTTTATCGCGTCGAAGAGCTACAGCGGCGGACTCCTCGCCTCCTACACGGACCCCTTGGGGGGGACGACCCGACGGACCTATGATCCGCAGGGGAATATTCTCACCACCACCCAACGCGTGGATAAGACCACCACGTATACCTATGACGCAACCGGCAACTGCGTCGGCATGACCAACCCGTTGGGGGAAACCTGGCGCTACGAGTATGATGCCAACCGTAACCGGACCAGGATCATCCGCCCTTCGGGCAACAGCACCCTGTTTACCTACACGAATGGGCTTCTCACCAGGATCACCGATGCCCGGAACAAAAGCACCAACTTTGGCTATGACAGCTTTGGCAATATCACCACCACTACCGATCCACGCGGAGCGATCCGGAAATCCGCCTTTGATGCCAGGGGTCTCAGAAAAATATCGGAGACCGACCCCCTCAATAACACGACTTCCTACAGCTACGACAACAATGACCGGGTTACCGCCATAACCTATGCCGACGGCTCGGTCAGGAAGTTCACCTATGACTGCTGCGCAGTTATAGCCGTAACTGACGAAAACAACTACACGACCGCCATCGCCCGGAACAAACTGCTCCAGCCGGTACGTATCACCGATCCTCTCGGCAACATCACCGGTATGCAGTATGATGCCACCAATACGCTGGTACGGACTGCCTTTCCCAATGGCTCCGCCTCTTCCACCACCGTCGACAAACTCTACCGCCCTTCGGTGATCACCGATAGGCTGGGTGGGACCACGACGCTGACCTATGACGGCAACTGGAATATCTCCTCCCTTACGGACGCACGCGGGAAAAAGACCGTGTACTCCTATGACCAGGGACTTCCCTGGCTGATAAAGGATGCGGGGGTGAATGCGCTGTATTTCTCATGGGACGGGGCGAACCGGCTGAACCGATGGCTCAATGCCCGCCTGGACGGGCTGAACTACTCCTACACCGCGGACGGGTTGCTGGCGACAAAAAGCACCTACGCCGGGGGCGCCCCGGTGGCGGCGTATGGTTATGATGCAACCGGCAACATGATCCAGACGACCGATCCGGCGGGGACAACCGCCTATACCTATGACGATGCCGGCAACACAACGGGCATTACGTGGCCGGGCGCAAAAACAGCGGCCTTTACCTACAACCTGGCGGGGCGGGTCAGCGCCATCACCTATCCGGGAGGCGTCATCGCCAGCTACGCCTATGACAAGCGCAACCGGATTGCGGCCTTGACCCTGGGAGGTCATACCGTGACCTTCGGTCGTGACCCGGCAGGCAATGTCATTGCCGAAACCCGCTCTAACGGCACGGTTTCAACGTACAGCTTTGACAAGAAAAACCAGATGACCGCCATTACCCACAAAAAAAGCGGCACTTCTTTCGCGCAACTGACCTACACGAGAGATGTCATGGGGAACGTTACCTCTGAGGGGCGAACCCTGCCTCTGTACCCGGCGCTTACCCCGAAAACATCCACGGCAACCTACAACGATCTGAACCAGATCGTTACGTGGGGTGGTGATACCTTCAGCTATGACTGGGACGGCAACCTGACCGGTATTTCGGGAAGTCGATCTCTGGGCGCCGGCTATGACATCATGAACCGTCTGACAAACCTGATCCGCTCCGGCGTGACGACCAGCTTTACCTACAATGCCCTCGGCCAGAGATCCCGGGCGGTTACCGGTTCCCAGACCGTTAATTCACACTATGACCAGCAGGGCCGACTCCTGTTCCAGAGTGATGGAACCGGCCAGATGACGGCATATTACTTCTACGCCGGCAAGCGCCTGGTGGCCATGGCCACTTCGCCGGGCAGTTACTACTTCTACCACTATGATAAAACGGGGAACACCATTGCCTTGACCGATGTGGCAGGAAATATCGCCGCGGCCTATGCCTATCTCCCCTCCGGCGAAATCTCTCAGAGTACCGGCGGCGTAAAAAACCCTTTTACCTTTGTAGGCGCCTTCGGGGTCATGGATGACGGTGGCGGCCTCTATTTCATGAAAAACCGCCATTACGATGCCGTGACCGGCCGGTTCGCACAGAAGGACCCCATCGGATTTGCCGGCGGACAAACCAACCTCTATGCGTATGTGGGCGGGAACCCGATCAATCGTATTGACCCGTCCGGGCTTGCCAGTCGTGAATATTTACCATACGGTTGTTACGCCACAGAGGTTCAACGGAAGGGTCTGATTGATGGGGACCGATTGGTTCCGGAACTCGTTTGGAACCATACCCCCGGAAGCAATCTTCTCGCGGCGTGGCTACACATGATGGAGGGCAAGATAGGAGAGGCCGCTATCGATGTCCTGCAACATTTGGCCGGTCCTTTCGGAGATGCCTATGGAGATATCCAGATACTTTACGACCATTCCGGGAGGAGAGAAGCCGCCAGTGCGGCCCAAAAGGCTCAAGATGACGCGAATATGCAAGCTGTTCGGGATGCCTACGATGCCAACCGGAACGAGAATACGTATCTTAACAACCTTGTCGGCGGTGGCGAGTGAACTCTATGGTTATGTGACCAATGGCGAACAGGCGACTATTCTCTGCTTGCACTTCTTCGGCACATGAGCTATTTATACACCCTGTACTAATTCAGTCCGTTCACAAACAGCCTCTTCCAAGGATACTATCTTTTCGCTGATCGGATTCCATGTTTTCTAAGCGCACTCTCCTCGTCTTTCTGCTGGATCTCCTGGCCATTATCCTGGCGTATGTCCTTGCCTTTCTCCTCCGTTTCGAGAGCCACCTGGATCTGGAGCTGGTGCGGCTGCACGATACCCTCCCCATCGTGGTGGTGGTGCAGGCGCTGACCTTCGCCTTTTCCCGGCAGTACCGGAGTATGTGGCGCTATGCCTCGCTCCCCGACGCCATCGAGATCGCCCGGACCGTCACCATCGCCGCCTTCGGCTCCATGCTGGGGCTGGTCCTGCTCAACGAATTCGAACACTTCTCCCGCTCCATCTTCGTGCTGGACTGGGGTATCCTCCTCTCCCTCATCGGATCTAGCCGCCTCTTCTGGCGGGTCTACCGGGAAAAGGTTCTTATCCCCAAGCTGAACAAGAAGAGCGGCCCACGGACCCTCATCGTCGGGGCCGGCGAGGCGGGAAACCAGCTCCTGCGGGAGATCCGGACCAGCCCGATCCCCTGCTACGAGGTGGTCGGTCTGGTGGACGACGATCCCACCAAGCTGGGACTCCGGCTGAACGGGGTGCCGGTGCTGGGAGATACCCGGGATCTCACCCGGCTGGCGGAGGCGCACGCCATCGAGAAGGTGATCATCGCGATCCCTTCGGCCTCGGGCAAGGCGGTGCGGGACATCATGCGCCGCTGCGAGATGGCCCAGGTCCGGTTCAAGATCGTCCCCGGCCTGGCCCAGATCATCACCGGCAAGGTGGAGGTCTCCCAGATCAAGGATGTGGAGATCGATGACCTCCTGCGCCGGGAGCCGGTCAGTCTGGATGATGCGGCGATCCGGCAGTATCTCACCGGAAAGCGGGTGCTGGTGACCGGCGCCGGGGGGAGTATCGGCTCGGAACTCTGCCGGCAGATCGTCCGGTTCACTCCGGCCAAGCTGATCCTCTTCGATCACGCCGAGACCCCCCTCTATCAGATCGAGCTGGAACTCGCCAAGCGGTGGCAGGAGATACCGATCATCCCGGTGATCGGCGATATGACGTCCCGGCCGATCCTTTCGTGGCTCTTCGAGGAGTTCCGTCCGGATGTGGTGGTTCACGCCGCCGCATACAAGCATGTGCCGATGATGGAGTACAACCCCGTGGAGGCGGTGCTGAACAATGTCCGGGGGACCATGCTCCTGGCGGACATGGCGCATCTCCACAAGGTCAAGAACTTTGTCATGGTCTCCACGGATAAGGCGGTCAATCCCACCAATGTGATGGGGGCCACCAAGCGGGCGGCGGAGAGCTATGTGCAGTCACTGGCGCTCCAGAGCGTCACCAAGTTCACCACGGTGCGGTTCGGCAATGTTCTGGGGAGCAACGGGAGTGTGGTGCCGATGTTCAAGGAGCAGATCCGCACCGGCGGTCCGGTCACGGTGACCGACCCGGAAGTGACACGCTATTTCATGACCATTCCGGAGGCGAGTCAGCTGGTGCTTCAGGCGGGGTGTCTCGGGGTAGGGGGGGACATCTTCGTCCTGGATATGGGGGAACCGGTTCTGGTGCTGGAGCTGGCCGAGCATTTGATCCGTCTCTCGGGACTCGTCCCGTACGATGATATCGCCATTACCTTCAGCGGCCTGCGCCCCGGGGAGAAGCTTTATGAAGAGCTGCTCATGGATGGTGAAGGGATCCGGAAGACGGTGCACGAGAAGATCATGGTGCTGGCGCCGGTGCATATCGATCGCCGGGGGCTCGTGAATAATCTGGAGCTGCTGTTTACCGCCGCCAAGCGGCATGATATCGGCGAGATGATCTCCGCACTCCGGCTGATCGTGCCGGAATATACCCCTGCGTTCCATTTCCACGACGACGCGCCGGTGAGTTTCCAGCGGATGCGTCCGGATCTCTTCCCCGACCAGCCCGCCGCATAACCCTATTCAGTACGAAGCAGACTCTTGATCCGGTTGTCCAGTTCCCATCTCTCCTTGATCACCGCCAACTTCCCCTGAAGCTCTTGATGCACCGGGTTGAGAACCATATTCCAGCAGCTCCCCTTCGGACCCATGGTGGAAGGGACCTTCAGCGCCGCATACCTCCCCTGATCAAGCCACTCCCTGCCCAGAGACACCGTCGAGGCCGGATGGGGAAACAGGTTCCAGTCGTCGGGGAGTTCATCGACTCCGATGAGCTTGACTGATATGTCGTCGGGGAGGGTAATGGTGACAAGGCAGAGCTCCACGGGGAGTGTCGCGAGGCTGAACGCGGGGAGCGTCTCTGTCAACGCCAGCGACGGGTGCTCCGAACAGTACAGTGCCGGTCTCATCTTCGGATTCCAGCGACCGCCTGCAATCCTGGCTCCTTCTCCGGAAAGATCGAGAGCGTATTTTTCCGGAGCAACCCGGTGGAGGAGCATCAGGAGAAGACTCCGTACTCCACCCTCGTGACCGTATCATGAACCAGTGAGATCCCCTCTATGGTGTCCATGAACTGCAGCGGTAACTCGCCGCCGAGGGTGTGGTTGGGGGTCGTGAGCCAGAGCGATGCCTTCGTCCTGCTGCCGAAGAGTTCAGTACACCGGATGAAGAGCTTCACCAGTTGCACGATATGGTCGGAGGTATCCAGGGAGAGTGACGACCTGGCGCCGGCGCGTTGGGCGGTTTTCGGTTTCAGATGCAGCAACGAGTAGATCTGGTTCTTGTTGAGGTCGAAAATTCGGGCAATTTCTCCGATGGCGGCGCCGGGTAACCCCTTTTTGATTGCAGTAATGAGCGCCATTGAGCAGGGCTCACCCTGCTGGAATTCACCGGGAAAGAGCAGAGACCAGATATTCTGCCCCTCGACTGGATTTCCTTCGTGAGAGCTTGCGGGTGTCTGCGACATGGTGACGCCTCCTGTAGGTCATAGTGTCGCTTAACCTGGGGTTGAATGCAAGGAATTTGTATCGTTCCCATGCTGGAGCATGGGAACCATGGGGTAATCGTTCCTCCCCCTTCAAGGGGGAGGTCAGGAGGGGGATGGGGTTGTCGAGGGACTGTTCTTACCCCATCCCCACCCCGGCCCTCCCCTTGAAAGGGAGGGAGATTTATATCGTTCCCATGCTCCAGCGTAGGAACGTAGGTGGTGACGCTCCAGCGTCGGGGTCGAGAGTGCCGCGGGTTCCTATCTGCATGAATCCGCCGCTGGAGCGGCGCGTTTCCGGTTCCCACGCTGGAGCGTGGGAACCATGGGGTTGCTGGAGCATGGGAACCATGGGGTTGCTGGAGCGTGGGAACCATGGGGTTGCTGGAGCGTGGGAACCATGTGGTTGCTGAAGCGTGGGAACCATGGGGTGGGTTACACCAAAAAGTCGTCGGGTCTGATTTCTCGGCGTTCATCCGCCTTTATCGGCGGTTGCCTAAAGGTTTTTATCCGCCAATACAGAAGAGGCGGAGCATTTCGGCCCCGCCTCTTCGTGCGTCATCTATCCGGTTTCCGGCTATCCCAGGCGGCTGAAGTCGGCGATGCCGCCGACGAGACGGGCGATGCCGGTGAGGAGCGCCAGGCGGTTGGCCCGGATCTCCGGCTCCTCGGCCATGACCATGACCTTCTCGAAGAAGTGGTCGATGGGGACGCGCAGGGTGGCGATCCGGGTGAGCGCCTCCAGGTAGGAATGCTCCGCCACCTTCTCTTCTACCGAGCTCTTTACTCCGGCGAAGGCGGCGCAGAGTTCTCCCTCGGACGGGTCGGTGAAGAGGGCCGGATTCACCGGGGTATCGACCCCCTCCTTGACGATGTTGGCCGCCCGTTTGAAGCCGATGGTCAGCGCCTCGAAGTCGGGATGGCTCTTGAACTCCGCCAGGGCCGCGATCCGCGCCTTGGCGGCCACCAGGTCATCGCTCCCCACGGCCACGGCTGCTTCCACCGCGTCACCGGGGAACTCACCGGCCTGGAGGTTGACGAACCGTCCCCGGAAGAACTCCCGGACCTCGGCGGCCACCTGCTCCCGGGGTCTGGTCAGCTTCGGCGCCAGGAGTTCCAGGCTCCGGTCGATGGTCTCACCCAGGGAGAGAGGATATCCCCGGTCCAGGATGATGGCGATGATCCCCAGGGCGGCCCGGCGCAGCGCATAGGGGTCGGCGGTCCCCGTGGGGATGAGCCCCACGCCGAAGCAGCCGGCGATGCTGTCCAGCTTGTCGGCTATGGAGACGATGGCGCCGATGTCCGATGTGGGGAGAACCCCTCCCGCCTGGGTGGGGAGGTAATGCTCGGCGATGGCCCGGGCGACCTCCGGCGGCTCCCCCTGGAGCAGGGCGTATTCCCGCCCCATGATCCCCTGGACTTCGGGGAACTCCCCCACCATCCCGGTGACCAGGTCGGCCTTGCAGAGCTCCGCGGCCCGGCTCACCTCCCCTTTCACCTCCGGGGCGAGCCGGTCGGCCAGGCTCTCCGCCAGGGCGCGGAACCGCTCCATCTTCTCGTATGAGGTGCCGAGCTTCTGCTGGTAGACCACCGACTTGAGCGCCTCCACCCGCCGGGAGAGGGGGACCTTCTTGTCCTCTTCGAAGAAGAAGCGGGCGTCGGAGAGACGGGCTCTCAGGACCCGCTCGTTCCCCCTGACCACCACGTCGGGGTCAGAGGTCAAGGTGTTGTTGACGGTGATGAAGCCGGGCATCAGTTTGCCGTCCCGGTCGACGATGGAGAAGTAGCGCTGGTGGCTTCGCATGGAGGTGATGAGCACCTCTTTGGGGACCTCCAGGAAGGAGGGGTCAAAGGTCCCCCGCACCACGCTGGGGTACTCCACCAGGTAGGTCACCTCGTCCAGGAGTCCCTCATCGGGGAGCAGAGCGCCGCCGGCGGCCGTGGCCGCCTGCTCCACCTGGTCGCGGATGATCTCGCGCCGCCGCGCCGGGTCGGGGATGACGAAGTGCCGAGCACACTCCTCTTGGTAGTGGCCGAAGTCGCGCACCAGGAAGTGGGTGTCGGCCATGAACCGGTGCCCCCGGGAGACGGCGCCGCTGATGATGGGGCCGAAGCTGAAGGGGACCACGCTGCCGGCGAAGAGGGCCACGATCCAGTGGATGGGGCGGGCGAAGCGGACGTCGAAATCCCCCCAATGCATGGACTTCTTGAAGGGGATGTTCCCCATGAGCCGGGGGAGGATGACCGGGAGGAGTTCCACCGTGGGGCGTCCCGTCTCCTTCTTCACCGCAGCCACGTACTCCCCCTTCTCCGTGGTGATGATCTGCAGGGAGGCCACGTCGACCCCCTGTCCCCGGGCGAATCCCTGGGCTGCCTTGGTGGGGGCGCCGTCGGGGGTGAACGCGACATTTTTTGCCGGTCCCAGAGCGGTCAGCTGGGCGTCGGGCTGCTCCGCCGGAAGACCGGTCACCACGAGAACCAGGCGGCGGGGGGTCGCCAGGGTCCTGATCTCGCCGAAGGGGATCCGGGCCTGTTCCAGCTCTTTGGCCATGAGGCTCTTCATGTCGGCCATGGCCTTGGGGAGGAATCCGGCGGGGATCTCCTCGACGCCTATTTCGAGAAA
Organism: uncultured Geobacter sp.; assembly: GCA_903857795.1. GTDB lineage: Bacteria > Desulfobacterota > Desulfuromonadia > Geobacterales > CAIOGM01 > CAIOGM01. Next base: position 3,408 of record CAIOGM010000172.1, on the reverse strand, counting down.
CAGTTCCTTGGTCATATCCTCCCCCCCTTCAGCAGCGGATAGCCGAGCCGTTCCCGCTGGCGGACGTACGCCTCGGCGCAGAGCTTGGCCACGTTGCGGACCCGGCCGATGTAGGAGGCCCGCTCGGTGACGGAGATGGCCCCCCGGGCGTCCAGCAGGTTGAAGGTGTGGGAGCATTTCATGACGAAGTCATAGGCCGGGAAGACCAGCTCCTTGGCCACCAGCCGGATGCACTCCTTCTCGAAGTTGGTGAACGACTCCAGCAGGAGCGGGACGTTGGCCTCCTCGAAGTTGTAGGTGGAGAACTCCACCTCGGTCATATGGTGGATGTCGCCGTAGCTGATCCCCTTGGTCCACTCCAGGTCGTAGACGTTGTCCACCCCCTGGAGGTACATGGCGATCCGCTCGCAGCCGTAGGTGATCTCGCCGGCCACCGGCTTCAGGTCGATGCCGCCGGCCTGCTGGAAGTAGGTGAACTGGGTGATCTCCATGCCGTCCAGCCAGACCTCCCACCCCAAGCCCCAGGCGCCCAGGGTGGGGGATTCCCAATCGTCCTCCACGAACCGGATGTCGTGCTTGTGCGGGTCGAGGCCGAAGGCCTTGAGGGAGTTCAGGTAGAGCTCCAGGATGTTCTGGGGTGACGGCTTCATGATCACCTGAAACTGGTAGTAATGCTGGAGCCGGTTGGGATTTTTGCCGTAGCGGCCGTCGGTGGGGCGGCGGGAGGGCTCAACGTAGGCCACGTTCCACGGCTCGGGCCCCAGGACCCGGAGGAAGGTGGCGGGATTGAAGGTGCCGGCCCCTTTTTCGGTATCGTAGGGCTGCTGGATGATGCACCCCTGTTGCGCCCAGTATCCCTGCAGGGAAAGGATGAGGTCCTGAAAGGTCAACGTCTGATCCTCCTGTCTCGTGAAGAGCTTAAAAATAAAGGGAGAATATACAGAAGGGCCGATGCAATTGCAAGAAGTTAGGGAGGTTAGCGGCAGGGAGCGGTTTCTTCGAGAGCTTCAAGATCTGCCAGATCCTTCAATCTCCCCGTTGCCCGCTTATTTATGATGAATTGCCGTTTCCCCAGATAGGAGACAGGTACTCCACCGAAGTCAGCCGACACCGTTCCAGAGTCCGCCTCTTCCCAGGAAACGCCGGTGAGAGAGGTTATCAGGTCAATTCGCACCGGAGGGAAGCCAAGCTGGATGATTTGACCAGGTAGAGCAAAATCGTCGGCGGTCAGACCAAGTTCACCGAAACCGAATACAGTCAGAGCCGCTATGATGCGAGCAGCGTTCACTCTGGAGGGGCGCACCAGGAGGTCCAGATCACCGGTGTAGCGAGGAGCGCCGTAAAACGCCAGGGTATGTGCGCCGGTTATGAGGTATTCAACTCCGTGGGAGTTGAATAATATGAGCAACTCTCTGAAGTCTTCCTGAACTTCCATGACGTTGTCTCCGGAGCAGTTCCACAGCTGCCACCCGCTCTTCCGCTGTTCGGGAAAGCCAATAGCGCAGGTTTTCCCGTATCTCCGAATCGGCATTGAGAGGTCGTTTTACGACAACCTTTGCAATCATTGCCGGCTCCTTCGATTGGACAAGATAAGTCCTTCCTGTTTCACAACATAGCCAAAAAATGGATAAAACTCAAGCATTTCATCCCGAGGTCGCCTGCTTTGCATGAACCCGTTGCTGGAGCGTGGGAGCCTGGCAATCGGCTCATGTTGCAACCTATATCGTTCCCATGCTCCAGCGTGGGAACGGAGGTGGTGACGCTCCAGCGTCGGGGTCGAGAGCTCAGCGAGTTCGATCTGCATGAATCCGCCGCTGGAGCGGCGCGCTGCCGGTTCCACGCTGGAGCGTGGGAACCATGGGGTCCATATTACAGCGCTTGCAGGTGATGAGTATACTGTTCGATGTTTATCTCGATCTCCCGCAGGATTTCACGTAACAACGGGCGGGAGAGCAGGCGGCCCTGATGGTGTGGGAGGGTGGTGGTTCGCCCGTCAGGGTGTCGGTAAAAGACATGACTCCCTTTTTGACGGATTTTTTCAAAGCCCAGAGAAAATAGCAATTTTTCCATTATCCGGGCGTCAACCAAAGGCAGCCGGCTCATACCGCGACCCGTACCTGTTGTGTGCCGATAAACTCGGCCATGTTCTCCCGGCTTTCGCTATCCATCTGTTCAAGGCAGAGCTCCACGACCTCAATCAGGTTCAGTCGGAGTTCCTCCAGTGTTTCACCCTGAGTATGAGCACCGGGAATACTCGGTACCGTGGCGGCATAAAGCCCGGTTTCCGGGCAACGCTCTATGTATGCGGTAATCTCCATGCTGATCCTCCTGCCAGTTGATACTATGGATAGAATCTTTTTTTATAGCGCAGTGTACGACGACGGAGTTGCTGACGCAAGTAGAGTTCATCCGGGAACAACGCCATAGCGTTCCCATGCTCCATCCTAATGAATCCGCCGCTGGAGCGGCGCGTTTCCGGTTCCCACGCTGGAGCGTGGGAACCATGGGGGTGGGGAGCGTGGGAACCATGGGGGTGGAGAGCGTGGGAACCATGGGAAAACGGATAAAACTCATGCAGTTCATCCCGAGGTCGCCCGCATTCTAAATCGTTCCCATGCTCCAGCGTGGGAACGCAGGTGGTGACGCTCCAGCGTCATATCAGACATCACCACGGATCAATTTCTATCATTCCGGTCTCACCGGCGTAGTTCCTTGCACTCGAATACCGCCACTGTTCTGCCCTGTCCACATAGCCCCGTTTAACCGGATTGGCGTGAAGATATTCCAGCTTTTCCCGCATCATTTCGTCGCTGAGAATCAGCTCGGCGTGAGAACCCTCCTGCCAGAACTGATATTCCCTGTCGCTCTTGTGGGGCTGTTTGGCAGATCGAAGTCTCGTCAATAGGGACTCGTGCTGTTTCTCTTGGAGAGAACGGATGATGCTTCTGCCGGTAAATGACTTGAAGCTTGCCAGACATCTGTCAAGCTGATCGGCTTGAGCGATAAAATGCAGGTGATTCTCCATGATTACATAGCCGTATAGTCGAAGACCTTCATGTTCTCTCTGGTACTTCCAGCTGTTAAGCAGGATATCGACGACCTCAGGACGGGAAAAAACCGGTAGCCACTCCACGACGGTGCAGGTCAAGAAATGTGGCTTATCAGGTTCAGTTATGACATAGCGGTCACGGCCCATTTCGGTCACCTCGTTTGTGTGAATCCGCCGCTGGAGCGGCGCGTTTTGGGTTCCCACGCTGGAGCGTGGGAACCATGGGGGTGGGGAGCGTTTATCGTTCCCATGCTCCAGCGTGGGAACGCAGTCGGTGGCGCTCCAGCGTCAGGGGTCGAGATTGTCACGAGTTCCCATCTGCATGAATCCGCCGCTGGAGCGGCGCGTTTTGGGTTCCC
>CAIOGM010000171.1 GCA_903857795.1 uncultured Geobacter sp. | reverse complement strand
CATAGTTCGGCCGGCGCCTCTGGCGCCGGCCTTTTTTAAAACTCAAGCTGCACGAACTAAAAGGAGCACGAAATGAATTTTCACCACGTTATCAAAGCCACGGCACTGGTCGCACTTCTCCTTGCCGGCGCCGGCTGCAATTCGAAACAGGAGAAGGCTCAACAGGGTGGTGGAGCGCCGCCGGCGAACGGCGGTGACAAGAAATATATGTCAGGCCAGAACACAGCCGGGACCAGCGTCGCCACTCCCAAGGATCAGGCCGACGCCAGGGCCGCCGCGCTGCATGTGCTCGCTCAGATGGAAGCCGGAGAGTTTGCGGCCATCTACAGGGAGTCGTCCCCCGGGTTCCAGAAGATCGGCAAAGAGGCGGATTTCGCGGCGAAGTTCGAAGAGACCCGGAAGAAGACCGGACCGCTGAAAAATCCCCATGAGATCAGCTTTGCCACCCTCCCCAACGCCGCCAACGTCCTGCTCTTCGGAGTGGAGAATGAGCGGTACAAGTCGGAACGCCGCCTGACGTTTGCCCGCGCCCAGAACGGCAAGATGGTGCTTGAGGGGTTGAACCAGCACGACGAACAGAAGAAGTAGGGGCGCCATCTTTGCCACTGGAAGCTGCAGAGCGAGATCCCGGGTAGCCGCCGGGGTCTTTTGTGTTCACATTACGGTCGGGAAATGCTATAAAGCGTCACTCACCCTCGACTGATAGCCGGCACGAATGTATTCAAAGGAATTGTTGAAGCCCATGACCACTGCCTCGAAACTTTCCCGGATACTCCTGGTTTCCCCCTGGTTTCTGCTTGCCTTCCTCATTGTTCCTGCTGCCGTAATCCTGACGATCACGTTCCATCTGAACCTTCCCTTCGCCAACCCCGCCTTGCTCCTTGTCAACAACATCTGTTTTGCGTGTCTCGCCGCCTGCCGCCTGCTGCGCTACCTCTCGGGTCTGCTGCGGCCCATCAGGTACGGCGCCGCTCCCCGTCCGAGGCTGGGCGTCGTCGAGTCTGACCGCTCCCTGGCCGCCGTGCGGGGGGAGTTGACCGCTTCAGGGTATCTCTTTACCGCTGATGGCAGTTACGGCGAGAAACGGGATTCCGGCTACCTGGGCGCGACGCTCTTCTATGCGGGTCTGTTCATCCTCCTGGCTGTCGGTTCCTGGGACAACCTCTCCAAGTTCTCCGGTCTGCTGCTGGATGGCATGGGGCCGGCCACCGATCTGAACAGCTTGAAATCCTACCGCTCTTTCACGAAGGGGCCGCTGGCCGGTACACCCGACTCATTGCCGCGGATGCGGATCATCCGCCAATATCTGCCTGACAGCAGCTATCCCCGGGGGGCTACCGAGATCTCCCTCAACTCCGGTGACGGCAAAGAGCAGCGGCATCTCCTCTTACCGCGTGAGCCGGTCCGGTATGGTGACTATGAGCTCTACATGGCGAAGCTCGTCTTCGAGCCTGAGCTCGTCATCAAGGAGAGGGAATCATCGCGGGTGTTGTACGATAATTTCATCCTCCTCGACCCGCTGGTGCAGAAGCGAGGGCTCTTCAGCTTTTACGGTCCCTACGTCGGCAATGATCTTGTGGGGGGGCTCTACTACCAGCCGGAGCAGAGTCTCCTCATGGTGGTGATCACCCGTAACGGGAAGCGCGTCGTTACCGACCTCCAATTCCAGGTGGATCAGCAGGTGGTCCAGGGTGAATATCTCATTACCTGTGCAAAGATGGGGCAGTGGTCCGAGATCCACGTGGTCCGTAAGAGGCACAAGGGGTTGCTCTGGTTCGGCGGGCTCCTGGCAATCGCCGGTCTGGCCATGAGGCTCGCTCTCCGATCGAAGCGCGTCTGGCTGGAAGAGGCGCCGCGCGGGTGCCGGCTCTGGATGGCCGGAAGTGGTGCAGCCCGGTTCATGAAATAGCCGCTACCGGAGAAGAACAGTTCTCGCATACCATCAACTCAGCAGTTCAACGCTCCATAAGGAATTCGACATGGCATTCTGGGAAGTAATTTTTTACTGGGTAACTCTGGTGATCTACTCTTTGGCCGCGGGTGGCTTCATCTACTCCTTCGTCTTCAAGAACCCCAGGGTTCTGCCGAAGATCACCGCTCTGGTTGGGGCCGGTTTCGTTGCCCATACAGCGATCATCCTCGCCCGGTTTTATGCGACGGGCCATCTCCCCTGGTCCGGGCATTACGAATATGTCCTCATGGGGGGATGGTTCATCATCGCCGGGACGCTGTTCGTAGCGTGGCAGAACAAGTCCCTTGTGGGGTTGGCAGTGGGTACCGTACCGCTGGTGATCATCATGATGGGGTACGGCTATATGCAGAACCCAGGGCTGACCCCCATGGCCGCCAGCCTCAAGACCGTCTGGCTCTATATCCATGTCTACTTTGCCTGGATCTCCTTCAGCGCCTATGCGCTGGCCATGGCCGCCGGGGTCCTCTTCCTGCTGAAGAGCAAGAGCGATCAGCTTCCGGTCCCCAATCCCGCCTACGAGAAGTACCCCTCACTGGATCGCCTTGACGAGCTGATCTTCAGGTATGTGGTGTTCGGTTTCATCACCGACACTATCATGATCTGTGCCGGTGCCATCTGGGCCAAGGATCTCTGGGGGAGTTACTGGGCCTGGGATCCGGTCGAGACCTGGTCGCTCATCTCCTGGCTCATCTACGGGATTACGATCCATCTGCGGGTCACCTTCAAGTGGCGAGAGAAGCGGTTGGCCTGGCTGGCGGTTGCCGCCATGAGCACCGTGATCATCTGCTTCTTCGGGGTCAATCTGGTCGTCGATACCAGCCTGCATATCTTCCAGGTAAGGTGAGTGCAATTCGCCGTCAAAAGCCTATGTCCAATAAGATAGTCAAAAACCTCAGCTCCCTCCGCTTCACCATCGTGCTCATCTCGCTGCTTGGGTTGATGTTCGCCATCGGTCTCTGGGTGCCGCAGATAAAGCTGGTCAAGGGGCTCTACCTGGTCTGGCAGAAGAACTCGCCCAACCTGGTGGCGTTCCTGGATCTGTTCGGCCTGACGACCATCTACACCTCGCCGATCACCGTGACGCTCTGGGCGTTTTTCTTCCTCAACCTGTCACTGGTAATCTGGCAGCGGATCCCCCTGGTCAGGCACCGGATCTCACTCTCGGAAAAGCTGATCACCGCTCCGGAACGGGGCGCCGGCTATCCATTCAACAGGACGTTTCTCCTGCCGAAAGGGATGGGCGGAGAACAGGTCATTCAACAGCTCCGCAAGCGCCGCTTCACGGTTCTGGGTGATGGCACCAGCTTCTACGCGGTGAAAAACCGGCTGTCGCCGGTGGCGTTTCTCATCTTCCACCTGAGCTTCTTTCTCATCCTGCTGGGGGGGCTGATCAGCGTCTATACCGAGTTCATCGGCTACCTGGACCTTGCCCAGGGTGAGACCTTCAACGGAGAGCCGGGGCGTTACAACGCGGTTCCTATCCCTAAGATTCCCCCCATCGGATCACTCCCCACCGCCTCGTTTACCGTGAAGAGCATCGTGCCCCGGGTTGTCCATAACACGCCGACGGGAATCAGCGTCATGCTGCTGGATGCCGCCGGGCAATCTCATGAAGTCGACATCAATGTCCCCTACAAGACAGATCATGCCTCCTTCGTCTTCAAGCATCTGGGGGTCGCGCCCCTCTTCGAGTTGAAGGATGCGTCGGGGAGCACCCTTGCCGAGTCGTACCTGAAACTGGACGTCCTCAAGGGGCGGCCTGACCGCTTTTCGCTGGGGGGCTTCAATTTCACGGCGACCTTCTACCCTGACTACGTACTGGACAACGGGAAGCGCGCGACCCGCTCCATGGAGTTCAACAACCCGATCTTCTTCATCTCCGTGGAACGGGACGGAAAGAAGCTCGGCGAGGGACTCGTGCCGAAAAACGGCTCACTGCTGTTTGCCGGGTATCGCCTGGAGATGCGCGATATGCCGTTCTGGGTTCGCTTTTATGTAGTCAAGCAGCGGGGTCTGTCGATCCTCTACTTGGGTTTTGCCCTCGCCACCGTCGGTGTGATCTGGCGGCTGCTGTTCTATAAGCGGGAGATCCTGGGGGCGGTACGGGAGACGGATGGGGCGCCATCTCTTCTCATCGCCGGGCGCTCCGAGTACTACAAGAAACTGGCGGAAGATGAGTTCCTGGAACTGTTCGAAAAAATCACCGGAAAGCCGGTCGAGAGATAATTATTGGAGGCAGTACCCATGAAACAATTCCTTGTAGTGATGCTGGCGTTGCTCACCCTGGTCGCCGGTTGCCGGCAGGAAGATAAAACTGTCACTCTTGATAAATCTCAGCGACTGTTGGTGAAGTTCAACGGCAAGTTCGGCTACTGCGATCGAGGAGGGATCACCGTCATTCCCCCACAGTACGATTCGGCATCGCTCTTCTCGGAGGGGCTGGCGGCGGTGGGGGTCAACGGCAAGAACGGCTACATCGACACCAACGGGAAGATGGTCATTGCTCCCACCTTCGATGTGGGGTCGATTTTCCTGGGGAACAGGGCATCGGTCCGCAAAGGAACCGCCTGGGGGTACATCAATCAACAAGGGAAGATGGTCGTCGATGCGGAGTACCTCTCCACTTTCGCCTTTACTGAAGGGCTCGCTGCGGTGGTTACCGGCAGCGGGAAGGAGGCCAAGGCCGGCTATATCGACCCCAAGGGGAAGATCGTTATCAAGCCTCAGTTCGAGGATGCCTCCCAGTTCTCCGAAGGGCTTGCGTCCGTGAAGGTCAACGGGAAGCATGGCTACATTGATAAGAAAGGGACCATGGTGATCCCTCCCCAATTCTACGAGGCGGCCATGTTCCGGGACGGTCTGGCCATGGTCAAGATCAACGGTAAGTTCGGGATAGTCGGCTATATCGACCAGAAGGGGACATGGGTGATTCCGGCCCAGTACTCCGAAGGGACCAGCTTTAACGAAGGGGTGGCCGCGGTCAGGAAAGCTCAGAGCTGGCAACTTATCGACCGGGCCGGGAAACCGCTCATCCCGAGAGAGTTCGGTTCCGCAACGGTCTTCTCCGAAGGGCTGGCCCCGGTCATGGAGAAGGGGAAGGCCGGTTACATGGACAAGACAGGGAAGATGGTCATCAAGCCTCAGTTCGACGCCGGTTCCATCTTTGTGGGAGGGCTGGCCCCGGTTAAGGTAGGGGCCGGATGCGGCTACATCGACCGGTCAGGGAAGATGGTAATCGAGCCGCGCTTCGAGTGGGATCAGCGGGTCATCGACCAGTTCACCCACTATTACACACATTTTGTAGCCGACATCGGTACAGGGAACTGATCATGATGAGTAACTTTTTTCATGCCATGATCAATGGTCAGCTCCCCATCTCTCCGGGGCTGGGCGTTGCCGTCATGATGAACAACTACCTTCACGATATGGCTACCGGTCTCATGGTGGGGAGCGGCTTTGCTCTCCATGCGATCCTCCGGATTCAGGCATCCACCAACACTCCCCAGGCGACGCTCTTCTTCCTGAAGACCAACCGGCATATGGTAAAGCTCTTCAAGTTCGCCCTCTGGTGGGTGCTCCTGGGTGGCGTCCCCCGGACGATCTTCTATACCAGCTTCGAGTGGGCCAACGCGGCGGACAAGTTGCAGATCCCGGCCCTGGCGGTGAAGCATATCATGATGTTCACGGCGGTTGTCTGGGGGGGATTTGCGTGGCGCCGGATGCAGCAGCAGGTGGCGCTGCTGCGCAAATCGCTCACCCCGGAGCAGCTGAAAGAGCTGGGTTCGTGAGGCGTGAGGAGTCAGGCGTGAGGCAACCCTTCACTCCTCACTCCTCAAGCCTATCGCTTCACCCTTCACGCCTCACCAACCACTAGCCCTTATCCTTGAGGCTGTAGCCAGTGCTCTTGCGCATCCTTAAAAACTCCTTTCTCAAACGCCCCAGGTCGATCCTCCTGGTCTTCCTCTCCATTACCATGGGCGCCGCAGTGGCCACTGCCTTTCTCGGCATCGTCGGGGAGATCTCCCACAAGATGGCGCTGGAGCTTCGGAGCTATGGAGCGAACATCCTCCTTGAGCCGTCGGCGCTGGAGGGGGGGGGCTTTCTGAGAGAGGAGGATCTTCCCAAGATCAAGACGGTCTTCTGGAAATACAATATCACCGGTTTTACCCCCTACCTCTTCGGCGTCGCCGAGCTCTCCGCTGGAACGCGGCATGAACGGGGGATCGTCACGGGGACCTGGTTCTACAAGCAGCTGGAGGTGGCGGGGGAGGAGGCGAGTTTTCAGGGGGTAAAGGTGATCGCCCCCTGGTGGGAGCTGCAGGGGGAGTTCCCGCTCGGTCCGGACGAGGCGGTGGTCGGGGCGGCCATGGCACGGCGTCTGGGGGTCGGCCTGGGGAGTGAGCTCTCTGCCTCAGTCCGTGGCGTGAGCCACCGGTTCCGCACCGTCGGCATCGTTACCACCGGCGGCTATGAAGAGGAGCAGCTCTTCGCCCCGCTGGTGACGGTGCAGTCGCTGCTGCAGAAGCCGGGAAAGGTCTCCCGGGTCCTGGTCAGCGCCCTGACGGTTCCCATGGACGACTTCGGCCGGAAAGAGCCGGCGACCATGAGCAAGGACGAGTATGAGAAGTGGTACTGCACCGCATATGTCACCTCGGTGGCCAAGAATGTGGAAGAGGTGATGGCGGGGAGTCGCGCCAAGCCGATCTGGCAGATCGCCAGCGCCGAGGGGGCGCTGCTGAAGAAACTCAACGGCGTGGTCCTCTTCCTGACGCTGCTGGCCCTGGGCGCCTCGGCCATCGCCGTCTCCACCAGCCTCATGGCTTCCATGGCGGAGCGGAGTCCGGAGATCGCCCTCATGAAGGCGGTTGGTGCCGACCGGCTGCAGATCACCGCCATCTTCCTGGGGGAGATCCTCATCATCTCGCTGGCCGGAGGGATTGTCGGTTACCTGTTGGGGGACCAGCTTGCCTCTTTCATGAGCCATACGGTCTTTAATTCGGCCATCAAGTCCCCCCTCTGGCTCTTCCCGACCGCCCTTGTCTCGGCTTTTTTGGTCGCCATCGCCGGCAGCATCGCTCCCCTGCGCCGGGCATTTCTCATCGAACCGGTCCGGGTCCTCAAAGGGTGACCCTCCAAAACCAGAACCCATAGTATTTCAGATATCAACTACTCCCGGTTAGTTTTCGATAATCAGTACTAAACGCATCGGCTTACCCATTTGGGGTACTCAAGCGGGCGAACAGGAGCACATCACGCAGGCTTTCGATGATTTTTAATCACATGACGCTTCTCTGCGCCGTCCT
>CAIOGM010000170.1 GCA_903857795.1 uncultured Geobacter sp. | reverse complement strand
TCTCGAAAAGGAGCCGCAGTGCAGGGATATCCCACTGCCGGTTCCCCAGGTCGTAGATGAAATTCCCGATGGTCTCCTCCGGCGTTACCTGGAAGGTAGCGTAGAAGCTCTGGTTGGCGGTGAGGATCTTCAGGTGGGAATTAAGTACCACCAGCGGCTCCCGCACGGTCTCCACGATGTTTTCGGCGTATTCCCGGGCGTCCCGGATTTCCGCCTCCAACTGTTTGCGTGCGGTGATGTCGCGAATTATCGCCCACATCGCCTCCGGCTCACCGTTTAGGTCCCGCAGCAGGAAGCCCCGCAGCTCCACGGGGACTACGTTGCCGCTCTTGGTGACGTACTCCTTCTGGTAGACATCGGTATATCCTCTCCCCAGGATCTGCGTCTCAACCAGTTGGGCCTCCATGGCGTGCCATGAGGGAGGTGTAAGCTCGGCATAGGCGAGAGACGTCAGCTCTTCGTAACTGTAGCCCAGCATCTCCCTGAACAGAGTGTTGCTCTCGATAATCTTTCCCTTAAGATCTGTCTTGACGAAGGCGTCCATGAGACTTTCATGCAGTTGCCGGTACTTGACCTCACTGACCAGCAGTAGCTGCTCGCGCTCCCTGGACTCCGTGACTTCATGGGCCACATGAACACTCCCCGTGAGCTTTCCCGCCTCGTCTAAAATCGGTGTGGCGGTGATCTGGAACCAACCTCCCAGACGCTCTTCATAGTTCGCGGCACGGTGCTCCCGCCCATCGGCCAGGAGCTGACGGTGGGGGCAGTCGGCGGGCGGTGCGTCGGCACCGTGGAAATGCCGGTAACAGATCAACCCTGGGATTTCATCCCCGTCCACCTTCATGGCGGCCGTCATGGCGCGGTTGGCCCGGACAACCCGGTAGCCGGTATCGATAATGGCGATCAGGTCCGGGATGGTATCGAACGTGTTGCGCCATTCCCGGTTTGCCAGGATCAGCTTTGCTTCGCTCTCCCGCAGATCGCGGGTCATGAGCCGCGCCAGAGTCTGTGCCTTGTCCCGGGTCGACCTGAGCGAAAAGGTGACGAGCGCCAGGAGGCCGCTGATGAGGAGACCGCAGAGCAGGGCCGCACGGGAACCGGACTGATGTACCGAACGGTCAAAAGGCGGAAGGCTCTTGAAGGTGAAAGTCCAGGTCCGGCCGTACAGTACGACCCGTTTACTCTGCGTAAATTTAGGATGATACGCAGCGGGGAGAGAGCCCTTCGCTCCGGAGTGGCTGCTGAAGAGCAGGTTCTCCGGCCGCGCCGTCTCTCCGTCGAAGATCTCGAAGGCGATATCGGTGGGGAGCACGCCCAGGGTGCCGGTGACGAAGTCGATAATCCTGAGAGGGGTGTAGACGAAACCCTTGAGCGCTTCCCGGCGTTCCTCCCTGCTCTCCGTGGGCGCTCCCTCGCGGTAAACCGGCAGATACATCAGGAGGCCGAACTGCTTGTCACTGTCTGTTTCCTGCACCAAGACGATCCCGCCGGCGAGGGTGGTGATCCCCTCGTTGCGGGCCTTCTCCATGGCGACCCGGCGATGTGCTTCGGAATACATATCGTAACCAAAAGCCCGCCGGTTGCGCCGGTCGAAGGGCTCCAGGTAGACGATGGAGGTATAAACCGGCCTCTTGCCGGGGGGGCGGATGTCGTATTCCGGAAAACCTTCGGCGCGGATTTTTCTGATATGCGCGTCTTTCTTCTCCGGGGTCAGCCATGCGGCATAGCCGATGCCGAGAATTCCGGGATGGTTCTGCCCCAGTTGCAGGGAGGAGACATACCTTCGCCACTGTTCCCGAGTGACCTCGCCGTTGGCGCTGAACAGGCCGACCCCACCCAGGAGGAGTTTTTCATGATCGTGAAGCCGCCGAACGATGCCACTGCTGACATCATTGGCCTTATCGTCAAAAATGAGCTCGGCTTTCCGGTTGAAACTGCCATCCAGCATACGCCACATGAAGAGCGTGGCGCCAAGACCGACGGCCAGCACCAGGAGCGGCAGCAGTCGCCCCAACTCATCGGGGAGCGAACGCCGGATAAAGTCTGCTGTTTTTTTGCAAACGGATTGCATTCTTCGCGCCTTTGCGGTGGAAAGGTTTTTCATGCCCTTTCCATCAGAGTGGAGGCATGGGCTACACTCCGCCGAAGAGGCCGGTGACCAGGGATGAGAGGCGGGTCAGGGAGTTGGTGAAGATCAGGATGCCGACGATCATGAGGAAAATCCCGGTAAAGATCTCCATGAGTCGGATATACCGGCGATAGCGGTTGAAGAAGGCGAGGAAGCGGTGCAGGGCCACGGCGGAGAGAAAGAACGGAATCCCCAGTCCCAGGGAGTAGACCAGCAGCAGACCGATCCCCTGGTAGACCGTCTCCTCGGTGGCGGCCACCATGAGGATGGAGGCCAGGATGGGGCCGATACAGGGGGTCCAGCCGGCGGCAAAGGCCAGCCCCACGAGGAAACTCCCCAGGAGACCGGCCGGTTTGCTCCGGATATTGATCCGCTTCTCCCCCAGGAGCATGGTGATGTCGAAGATACCGGCGATATGGACGCCGAAGAGGACGATCAGCACCCCGCCAACCTTTCGGACCAGCCCCATCTGCTCCTGGAGAAAGGAGCCGATGGCGGTGGCCGAGGCGCCCAGCAGGACGAAGATGGCGGTGAACCCGGCGATGAAGGCCAGGGAGTGGAGCATCGCCTTCCGCCGGACCTGCCGGGTGGTATGCTCCGCCTGCAGGTCGGCAAAGGAGAGGCCGGTGATGTAGGTGATGTAGGAGGGGATCAGGGGGAGGACACAGGGGGAGAGAAACGACAACAGCCCCGCAGCAAAGGCGCCGGCAAAGGTGATCTGCACCTGGCCCATGCCGGTCAGTTGCCCCCTTTCATGGCAGCCTCAAGGTAGGCGAGAACCTCCGGTGAGTTCCACTCCATGGGGCCGACAATCTTCTTCAGGATGACCCCGCCGGGGGAGACAAGGAAACTCTCCGGCACACCGGATATCCCGTACTGTTTGGCCACATCGCTGGTAGGGTCGAGGAGTACCGGCAGAGCGATCCCAAGCTGACCGAAGAGCTTCTGCACCGCCGGATTCCCTTCCCGGTCGATGGAGATCGCCAGGAGGCGGAATGGTTTCCCCGCCATCTGCCCGTTGAGCTTGGCCAGCGAGGGGAGCTCTTCACGACAGGGGGGGCACCAGGTCGCCCAGAAGTGGACCAGAACCAGGTTCCCCTTGAGGGACGACAGCGTGGTCTCTCCCCCAGGGCCCGAGAGCGAGAAGTCAGAGGCGGCGTTTCCGACCACGGCCGGCAGGGAGGCGACTTCCTTCTTCTCCCTGGTGCAACCGGCAAAAGTCAGGGAGATCAGCAGCAACAGGACCAGACGTTTCATGGGAACTCCGGGTTCAAGGTTCAAGGTTCAAGGTTCAAGGTTGTGGGCGGGACTCTACTTGGTGCGGCTGACGGTGTAGTTGGCCAGTTCGATGAGCGCCTCTTTCACTGGCGACTGGGGGAAGCAGGCGAGATGCTCCTTCCCCTGGTTGATCAGCTGCCGGGCGGCGTCGATGGTGTACTCTATCCCGCCATACCGCTGCACATAGCCCAGAACCCGGGCGAATTCATCCAGATCGAACAGCTCCTTGTCGACTATCGCCGCAATATCGGCCCGCTCCTCGGCGCTGCAGAGGCTGAGCGTCCGGATGAGCGGCAGGGTGATCTTCCCCTCCTCCAGGTCGTGGCCGATGCTCTTGCCGAACTGCTCTTCGCTGGCAATATAATCGAGGGTGTCATCCATGAGCTGAAACGCGATCCCCAGGTTCATGCCGAAGCGCCCCAGCGCCTCCTCCTGTTCGGGAGTCGCCCCCCCCAGGATAGCACCGGCCCGGCAGGCGGCGGAGATCAGGATGGCGGTCTTGCTCTCGATGACCTCCACATACCGCGCCTCGGTGATCTCCAGGTCACTGGTGCAGATGAGCTGCAGGACCTCCCCCTCGGCGATGATGGTGGTGGCCCCGGAGAGAATCCGGAGGATGTTCAGGTCGCCGTCGGCCACCATGAGGGAAAAAGACTTGGAAAAAAGGAAATCCCCCACCAGCACCGACGCCTCATTCCCCCAGAGGGTGTTGGCCGAGGCGTTCCCCCGCCGCAGATGGGCATTGTCCACCACATCATCATGGAGCAGGGTGGCAGTATGAATGAACTCGATGACGCTGGCCAGGGGGACGCTGCGCGGCCCCGTGTAGCCGCAGAGCCGGGCGCTGAGCAGGAGGAGCGCCGGCCGGATCCGCTTGCCGCCGCTGGAGAGGACATACTCGCCGACCTTACTGATGAGTGGGACTTCGGACTTGAGGTCTTTCCGGAATTGTAATTCGACCAATTTGAGGTCTTCGCCGATAAGGGCGAGCGCTGACTGCATGGAGGGTCCCCTGAGAAAAGAATGTGACATACTATCCAACTCGGCGCGATCTTGTCAAAGTTTTTCTCTGGCGGACGGCGTCCCCCTCTTGTATAAGAGAGGAAGAAGAGACAACCAAGAGCAAAGGAGTTTGACCATGAGCGATAGCGGTGCGGAGTTCAACCGTCTTGTGGAGATCATGCGGCGCTTGCGGGGGCCGGGAGGGTGCCCGTGGGACGCGGAACAGAGCCACGAGAGCCTCAAGCGCTACCTCCTGGAAGAGACCTACGAGGTGATCGAGGCCATCGACGCCGGCTCGCCGGAGATGCTCAAGGAGGAGCTGGGAGACCTGCTGCTGCAGCCCCTCTTCCATGCCGCCATCGCCGAGGAGCACGGGGAGTTCACCATCAACGACGTCATGGCCGCCCTGGCCGAAAAGCTGATCCGGCGCCACCCTCACGTCTTCGCCGACCAGGTCATCGAGAGCAGCGGCGCCCAGGTGGAGAACTGGGAAAAGATCAAGAAGGAGGAGAAGAGCCGCAAGGGAGAGAAGCGGAAGTCGGCCCTGAGCGGCATCCCGCCGCAGCTCCCGGCGCTCTTGACGGCGCAGAAACTGACCGAGAAGGCGGCCCGGGTCGGGTTCGACTGGGAACACGTGGATCAGGTCTATGCCAAGGTCCTGGAGGAGCTCCACGAGTTTGAGGAGACCATGGTGGTCGGCGATCAGGAGCGGATGGAGGCGGAGCTGGGAGACCTCCTCTTCGCCATCGTCAATCTCGGCCGGTTCCTCGCCATCACCCCCGAAGAGGCCTTGAGAAAGACCATCTCCCGCTTCACCACCCGGTTCGAGCACGTGGAGGAGTCCCTCCACCACCAGGGGCGTCAGATGACCGACGCCACCCTGGCGGAGATGGACCTCTTCTGGGAAGAGGCCAAGCGGCTGGAGAAGAAGTAGCCTGCCTCTCCCTACCGTTTCCGGAACTTGCGCCGGATAAGCTCCCCGGCCTCCCGGACCTCTTCGCAGCGGAGCAGATGCGCCGTGAGGATGAAGCAGAGGAGACCGGCGCCGATGCTTCCCCCCAGCACCACGACCTTGAGCCCCTTCCCGCCGGTCACACTCCAATCTGTCAGTCCGATCCCGTACCGGACCACGGCTCCCATGGGGAGAGCCGAGGCGAAAGTCTTCACCGCTGAAAGGAGGATTCGCCTGCCGCCGAAGGGGCCG
>CAIOGM010000169.1 GCA_903857795.1 uncultured Geobacter sp. | reverse complement strand
CCCCTTCATCCCTTCGCTGCCGGGAGTCAGGATCAGGGTGGCTCCCAGAGCCGCCAGCAATCGGCGGCGCTCGATGCTCATGGTCTCGGGCATGGTGAGGGTCAGCTTGTAGCCGCGGGCCGCAGCCACGTAGGCCAGGGCGATCCCCGTGTTGCCGCTGGTCGGCTCGATGATCTCCACCCCCGGCGTGAGGAGTCCCTTCTCCTCGGCGTCCCAGATCAGGCTGGCGCCGATGCGGCACTTCACCGAGTAGGCAGGATTGCGCCCCTCAATCTTGGCCAGCACCGTGGCTTTCGCCCCGGCGGTTACGTGGTTGAGCTTGATGAGCGGAGTGTTGCCGATGGATTGCGAGTTATCCTGATAGATCTTTGCCATACTTTTCTCCATTGTCTATAATGTCGATAGGGACTATTTACACGGAAGTAACTCTATAGTCAAGAAATTTTTTCATGAACCGACAAATTAGCTGCACGCCGAGATATTTGGAACGAAACGGTTGACAAGCATAGCGGAATATCGTACCGTAGCACAAACTTAATATATACAGACATTATAGAGGTTGACTTGTGAAACAAGAGGCCGCATGCGAAAGCGTGTGGCCTCTTGTTATTTTGTATATTAAAACGAGGAGTTACGTCATGTCAGAGTCAGGTTTTGGTTTTGATACGCTGAAAGTCCGTGGCGGTTATGACCCCAGGGAGCACAACTTCGCAGTTTCTGTTCCGATCTATCAGACGGCATCCTTTGAGTTGGGGGATACGGATCGGGTCGAGCGGCTGCTCCGCTTTAACGAGGACGGCTACCTCTATTCACGGATGGGTAATCCCACCGTTACCGTCCTGGAAAAACGGGTCGCCGCACTGGATGGCGGCACTGCGGCGATTGCCGTGGCCTCGGGGATGGCGGCAATCACCTATACCCTCTTCAGTGTGGCGGAAAGGGGCGGCAGAATTCTGACGACCCCCCATCTCTACGGCGGCACGGTGGACAGCTTCAAGAGAATCTATCCACAATTCGGGGTCGGCATCGATCAGGTGACCGACCCCAATGATCCGGAGGCGTTTCGCAGGGGGATCACCCCCGAGACCCGGGCCATCTTCATCGAAAGCATCAGTAATCCCAACGCGACACTGCTGGACATCCAACAGATCGCCGCAGTAGCCCACGAAAACGGCATCCCGCTTATCGTCGACAACACCTTCGCCACCCCCTATCTGTTGAATCCGCTCAAGCATGGGGCGGATATCGTGGTCTACTCGGCAACCAAGGCCCTGGGGGGGCATGGCAATGTCATCGGCGGGGTGATCGTGGAGGGGGGGACGTTCGACTGGGCCAACGGCAAATTCCCCCAGTTTACCGAACCCCATTTCCTGCTGCGGGACGATGCCGGAGTGGAGCGGAGTTTCCTGGAGCTCGCCCCGCAATCCCCGTTTACGCTCCGGGTACGATTGACCTATCTGATCTATTTCGGGGCGGTGTTGAGCCCGTTCGACGCCTATCTGCTGCTGCAGGGGATCGAGACTCTCTCGGAGCGGGTCCAGAAACAGGTAGCAACGGCGGAGAAGATCGTCCGCTATCTGGAGAGTCAACAGGGGGTAGCCTGGGTCAGCCACCCGGCGGCACAAGGGAGCCCGTACCGCTCCCTCGCCGAAAAGTACTTCCCCAAGGGAGCCGGTTCGACCTTCACCTTCGGCTTCAACGGGAGCGGGGCGCAGCTGGAAACCTTTATCAATTCCGTCAGGCTGTTCAGTTATCAGGCCAATGTGGGAGACAGCCGGTCGCTGATCATCAACCCGCCCAAGACGACCCACGGCGAATTGACTCCTGAAGAGCTTCTTTTTGCGGCAATTCCACCGGAGACAATTCGCCTCTCCCTGGGGCTGGAAGAGCCGAACGACCTGATTGCCGATCTGGAGCAGGCATTCGCAACAGCACTTAAGCGAGGTGGCATAACCCATGGCAATCAAAAAGAACAGTGAAAGCGGTGTCAGGGAAACACGACTCGGCTCCATCACCGGCTATAACGGCACCTTGAAAGATCTGCATACCAAGTCCGGTTGCGGCGGAGTCAAGGACAAGGGGCGCTGTTTCAGCCAGGCTAGCCTCTGCAATGCGGCCTGCGCGCTGAGTCAGCTCAGCTTCATCACCGATGCGGCCATCGTACACCACGCACCGTCCGGATGCGCCGTGACCGCCATGCAGGTCAGCAACTCCAAGGACCAGCTGGCCGACGCACTGGGTCTGGACAACTCCCACTCCGGCTATGTCTGTACGGACATGAACGACTCGGACATCGTCTTCGGGGCCACCGACAACCTGAAGGAGGTGATCCGGGAGACGTACCGCCGCTACCATCCCGGGGCGATCTTTATCGGCGCCTCCTGCGTCAGCGGCATCATCGGCGAGGATCTGGAGAGCGTCGCCAGCGAACTGAGGAGCGAGCTCCCGGTGCCGGTTGCCCCGGTCTTCTGTGAAGGATTCAAGACGAAGATCTGGGCTTCGGGCTTTGACGCCGCCTATCACGCCATTCTGACCCAGATCGTCAAGCCGCCGGAGAAGAAGAGCAATACGGTCAACGTCATCAACTTCTTCGGCAGCGCCCGCAAGCAGATCACCGAGATCTTCGCCGAATTCGGGGTGGTGCCGCTGTTTTTGACCTCCAACACCTCCATCGAAGAGCTCTCCCGGCTCTCCGAATCGCTGGCCACCGTGAGCACCTGTGGCACCCTGGGAACCTACCTGGGGAACGGCCTGCAGGAGCAGTACGGGGTTCCCTATGTGAAATCGCTGCAGCCTCACGGGATGGTCGGTTTTGAGAGCTGGCTGGGTGGTCTGGGAGAGGTGCTGGGGAAAGAAGCCGAGGTGGACGCCCTTCTGGAGCGGGAGCGGGCCATCTACCTCCCCAAGATCGAGGCGCTGAAACAGAAGCTGACCGGCCTGCGGGCCGTCATCGGCATGGGGCCCGGCTTCAACTTCAATACGTCCCGGGCCCTTCAGGAGCTGGGGATAGAGATCGTCCACTCCGCTGCCTGGCACTTCGACAAGCAGTATGACGACGGCAAGGCCCCGGACGCCTTCACCTACCAGGTGGAACATTCACCCAACGACTACAAGCTCTCGGTCAATGACCTGCAGAACCATGAGCTGATCAATATCCTCTCTACGGTCAGGCCGGACATTTTCTTCTCCCGCCACACCGGCTCCACCGTCTGGGCCATGAAACTGGGGATCCCGGCCATCTGCGTCTACGATGAATATGCAATTTTCGGCTATCGCGGCCTGCTGAATTTCGGGACCTGGATGTTGGATGTGGTCTCCAACCGGAGCTTCACGGAGAACCTCTCCAGGCGGGTGAAGCTCCCCTACACCGATTGGTGGTTCAAGCAGCAAAACGATCATTTTCTTGACAAGGAGACCGACTGATATGACCAGAATCATCGATCAGCCCCGCTATGTCTGCGCACTGGGCGCCATGCAGACAGTCCAGGGAATCTATAGGGGGGTGCCGGTCCTCCATGCCGGTCCCGGTTGCGCGGCCAAACTGGCGGGAGGGATCGCCGGCAGCAATGGCGACTCCGGCTATATATCACCCCAGATATATCCCTGCTCCAATGTCAGTGAAACGGAGATCGTCTTCGGCGGGGAGGACGTACTGCACCGGACCATCGAGAATGCACTCAAGGTGATCGACGGCGACATCTATGCAGTGCTTTCCGGCTGCACCACGGAGATCGTCGGGGATGATATCGCCCAGGTCAGCAGCACCTTCAGCGACGCGGCGAAACCGGTGATCTTCGTGGAGACGGCCGGCTTCAAGGGGAGCAACCTGGAAGGGCATGAATGGGTCGTCAACGCCCTCATCAATCAATATCTTGCCAAGCAGGCGCCCCGGGAGAAGGTGAAGGGGCTGGTGAATATCTGGGGGCCGATTCCCTCCTACGACCCGTTCTGGGTCGGGAGTATCAGGGAGCTGGAGTCGCTGGTCAGTCAGCTGGGATTGACGCCCAATACCATTTTCGGCGAATACCGCGGCTTGGAAAATCTCGACCAGGTGCCGGCTGCGGAGTTCAACCTGCTGGTCTCCCCCTGGGTGGGGCTGAAAAATGTGCAGCTCCTCCAGGAGAAGTTCGGCACCCCCTACCTCCATTACCCCACCATCCCCATCGGAGCGGTTGAGACCAGCCGATTCCTCCGCACCGTGGGCGAATACGCCGGTGTTCCCCCGGAAAAGATCAGCGGCATCGTGGAGCGGCACGAGAAAGAGTACTACTACCACATCGAGCGGACCTCCGATGTCTTCCTGGAAAACCGCACCATGTCCCGGCGCTTTTCCATCGTCAGCAATGCCGCCGATGCCCTGGCCATCTCCAGTTTCCTGGTGAACGATTTCGGGCTGGTGCCCGACAAACAGTACATCACCGACGCCACTCCGGAGGAGTATCGCGAGGAGGTGGCCAAACTGTTCCGGCAATACCAGTACGGCATCGAGGCCGAGGTGATGTTCTCCATCGACGGTTTCGAAATACACCAGGATATCAGAAATAACGACTACTTCGGACCGCCGCTGATCATCGGCAGCATCTTCGAGAAAAAACTGGCGGAAGAGTTGAACGGCAATTTCCTGGCGGTGTCGGTACCGATCAAGGAGCGGCTGATCCTGAGCAGTTCATACGTGGGATATCATGGAGGGCTTAAACTGCTGGAGGATATTTATACCTATGTGCTCAAGCAGTTCAACTGACAAGGAGAGATCATGAACGCAGCACAGTTGCAGGAACGGGAGTGGGGGTTCGACACCTTGGCGCTCCACGCCGGTCAGGAGCCTGACTCGGCAACCGGCGCCCGGGCCGTGCCGATCTACCAGAGCAGTTCGTTTGTGCTGGGGGACACGGCGCGGGCCAGTCGGCTCTTTTCCCTGGAAGAGGTGGGGAATGTCTATACCCGGATCATGAACCCGACCCAGACCGCTTTCGAGGAGCGGTTGGCCGCCCTGGAAGGCGGGGTCGGCGCCCTGGCCACCGCCTCGGGGCAGGCGGCCATTACCTATGCCATCCTCAACATCGCCCAGGCGGGGGATGAGATCGTCTCTTCGGCCACTCTCTACGGGGGGACCTACAACCTGTTTCACCACACCCTCCCCAAACTGGGGATCATAGGTTCTCTTCGTGGATGCGTCGGATCCGGAGAATTTCAGGAGTGCCATAACGGAACGGACCAAGGGGCTCTATGGGGAGATCATCGGTAACCCGAGGCTCGACGTGCTCGACGTCGAGGCGGTTGCCGGCATTGCCCATGATCATGGCGTACCGCTGATCATCGACAATACCTTTGCCACGCCGTACCTCTCCCGCCCTATCCAGTGGGGAGCAGACATCATCGTTCATTCTGCCACCAAGTTCATCGGCGGCCACGGCACCTCCATCGGCGGGGCGATCGTTGATTCCGGAAAATTCGACTGGACCAACGGCAAGTTTCCCGGCATTGCCGAACCGGACCCCAGCTACCACGGCATCTCCTACGTGGAGAGCTTCGAGAAACTGGCCTATATCATCAAGGCCCGGGTCACGTTGCTGCGAGATACCGGGGCCGCCATCAGCCCGTTCAACTCCTTTCTTTTCCTCCAGGGGTTGGAGACACTGTCACTGCGGATGGAACGTCACGTGAGCAACACCCTGGTGATCGCCCGCTTCCTCCAGGAACATCCCCAGGTGGCCTGGGTCAATTATCCGGGCCTTAACGATTCCCCGGCCGATGAGCTGGCAAGGAAATATCTCCCGAAAGGAGCCGGCGCCATCCTTACCTTCGGAGTCAAGGGGGGGAGCGCGGCGGCCCTCAGGTTCATCGACAGCCTCACCCTCTTCTCTCACCTGGCCAACGTGGGGGACGCCAAATCCCTGGTCATTCATCCGGCCAGCACGACGCACCAGCAGCTGACCCCGGAACAGCAGGAGGCCAGCGGCGTGGCCGGCGACATGATCCGGCTCTCCATCGGCCTGGAAGATCCGGATGACCTGATTTACGATCTTGAAATCGGGCTGTGGCAAGCGGAGAAGCCGTGGGTTAACCACTGACACGAAACGGGCAGTCAATTCTCATCCGGCAGCCTCTACAATCTTTCGGCCAAGCGGGTGAATCAGACGGCAGCGGACTTCAACTCCACTACGTTCGCTCTCTGCACGTGTCAAAATCCACAAAGATCACCCCTCACAAATTCTACACTAAATGAGTTTCTAAAAAATCTATTTTCCACTATTTTGTTGACAAGATCAATCAACATACGATATATACCCATAAAGTCGATAGGTTTTTAACTACAACCGAAACCATCAGTACCAGTATCACGCTGCTGACCAGACATCTGGAGGCAAAGAGATTCCCGTGAGATTTCAAGGGTTTTCTTTGCCTTTTTCCTTAACCGCCACCGGCCACTGTTCAATTCGCCGTGCCATTTCAGCAACACCTCTATCATTTCGACACACACGGGAGCAGATCATGATCATGACATTGGTAAAGGGTGGGCAGTATGACCCGGTATGGGCCGAACTCCGGGAAGAGGTCGCCGAAATGGCCGAATCCGAAAACATGCTGGCCAGCTATCTGCACGCCACGGTCCTCAACCACAAGAGCCTGGAGCACTCCCTGTCGTTTCTCTTGGCCGGGAGACTCTCCTCCCCGCACCTCTCCGCCATGTCGCTCCGGGACGTCATCGACGAGGCGTTCCATGCCGATCCGGAAATCGGCACTGCCGTTCGCTATGATCTCTCGGCGGTAGTGGAACGTGATCCGGCAGCCCTTGGTGTGGCCCAGCCGTTTCTCTACTACAAGGGGTTTCACGCCCTGGAGGCGTTCCGGGTTTCGCATTGGCTCTGGAGCAAGCAGCGCAACGCCCTGGCCCTCCACCTCCAGAACCGGATCTCCGAGGTTTTTGCGGTGGATATTCACCCTGCGGCAAAGATCGGCAAAGGGATTCTCATCGATCACGCCACCAGTGTCATATCGGAGAAACCGCAGTCGTTGGCGATGATGTCTCCATGCTTCACGAGGTCACCCTGGGGGGAAACGGCAAAGAGAGCGGCGACCGGCACCCGAAGGTCGGCAACGGTGTTCTCATCGGCGCCGGAGCCAAGATTCTCGGCAATATCATCATCGGGGCCGGTTCCAAAATTGCCGCCGGCAGCGTCGTTCTGAAGGAAGTCCCACCTCACTCCACGGTGGCGGGGATTCCAGCCAGAGTCGTGGGGAAACCGATAACCGTCATCCCTTCCCACTCGATGGATCAGAATTTCGAATATGACTACTGTATTTGAACCTAATGAGGAGAAGAACTGATGCTGAAAATTGCAGTAGCAACCAGTGACGGTGTCACCATCGACGTCCATTTCGGACAAGCCACCTCGTTCCATATCTTCGATGTTGCCGAAGATGGAACATACCAACTCCTCGAACAGCGTGACATCGTACCTCGTACTTCTGATGGGCACCCTGCCAGCGCCACCATCCAACAGCTTACCGACATGGACGTGATCCTGTCACAACGGATTGGAGACGGTCCTGTCAGGGAATTGGAGGAACGCGGCATCAAAGCCTTTTCTTTGGATGGCCTGCTCGACCGTGCGCTCATCGCTTACGGAAAACGACACAAGCTCTTTATGAAAAAGAACCCAGGCATTCTCATGCCACAAGGAAACGTCCATGCCGGTTGCGGCGGTTGCAGCAGCCATGGCGCTTGTAGATAAGCGCTGCCAGAGCGCTCTTAGAAGCAAGGGACACTCCCCCTATCTAATTGGGTTTATTGCAGAAAAAACCTCCGAGTCTTGAGAACCTCGGAGGTTTTTTTGTTCAGGTGCAGCCTGGGGTCGGCTCAGATCCCGCCGCCGGCGCTTCTCACCTCGCCGGTTTCTATTGCCAGAATCTGATCCGCCCAACCGGCCGCCCATTTGCGCAACTCTTCGACCAGTAACGGCTCCGGAACCTTCGATTCGGTATGAGCCGCGATCTTGGCGGCCAGCCCCTGATAGACCTTGGCCTGATCGGATTCAGGATACGCCTCTATGGTGGTCTTCCCCTGGAGTTCGCTCTGGGCCACGGTGATGGAGCGGGGGACATATTCGATCACCTGGGTATTCGTCTTATCCACGAAATCGTCGATGATGTGGCGCGCATAGGGCGAATTGACGGAGTTGGCGATGACCCCGCCCAGGAGCGCACCGCCGTTGTTGGAGTACTTCTTGATACCGGTAAAGAGGTTGTTGGCCGCGTAGAGGGCCATGAAATCCGACGAGGTGACCGTGAAGACATGCTCGGCGATCCCCTCCCTGATGGGGACGGCAAACCCGCCACAGACCACGTCCCCCAGGACATCGTAGATCACATAGTCCAGGTCGAACTCCTCAAAAACCCGGAGCTGCTTGAGAAGCTCCACGGCGGTGATGATCCCCCGGCCGGCGCAACCGACCCCGGGGGCCGGACCGCCCGCCTCCACACAGTAGAGGCCGTTGAAGCCGGTGTAGACGATCTCGTCGATCTTCACATTCTTCTTCTCCCGCAACGTGTCCAGGATGGTGGGGATGTACTCTCCCCCCCGCAGGGTGACGGTGGAGTCGCTCTTGGGGTCGCACCCCACCTGCATGACCTTGTAGCCGGCCACGGAGAGGGCGGCGCTGATGTTAGAGGTGGTGGTGGACTTCCCTATGCCACCCTTGCCGTAAATCGCGATCTGTTTCGGTTTCTTGGCCACAATATCCTCCTGACTGATCTGTTTTTTGTTGATGGTGAAGTCAACAGCGGATCTCGAATCCGCTGAATTCGTTACGATACTCTCCCGGCTCCGCCAGAAAACCTTCCACTCTCGCCCGTTCGGGCCCGGTGGCAGCCCAGGAGAGGAGCGCCTGGACCGCACTCTCCGCCCCCTCGATACAGGCGGAGACACTGCCGTCTGCGAGATTTTTGACCCAGCCGTTCACCTGAAGCTCCTCGGCTATCCTGCGGGTGCACTTCCGGAAGGAGACCCCCTGGCCCCTCCCTCTGACGATGATGAAATAGCGGACCATTGGTGGCTCACCTCCCTGCCGGCGTCGCGCAGCCGCCAAACGCCGTGCTTACATCCTGGCCGATGAGGCCGATGGCGTCGGCCCGGCACTGACGGCAGTGCCGGAACTGACCGATGATCTTTTCATTGGCATTGCGCACGCTCTCCAGCTGCTCCGGAGTTGGCGGAACCACCCCGCTGAACTCCGCCTGGGGGATGAGCGGCATGACATTCATCACGAAGGCCCCCAGCTCCTTGACCCTCTCGGCGATGAGCGTTATTTGCCCGTCGTTGACGCCGGGGATCAGGACCGTGTTGACCTTTACGGTCATGCCGTACTCCACCGCCCGCCGGACCCCTGCCAGCTGGTTGGCGATGATGATCCTCCCCGCCTCTTCCCCGCGGTAGGTCGCACCGTGGTAGCGGATGAAGGAGTAAATCTTCCCCGCCACTTCAGGATCAAGGGAGTTGATGGTGACCGTCAGGCTCTGAAGGTCGATCTCCTCCAGTTCGTCGATCCTCTCCGGGAGCAGCAGCCCGTTGGTGCTCAGGCATTTGATAAGCCTCGGAAACTCGGCGCCGATCAACCGGAAGGTCTCGAAGGTCTCCTCATTTGCCAGAGGATCCCCCGGGCCGGCGATACCGACCACCTTGATGACCGGACCGAGGAGGTCGCTGGCCATGACCTCCCGGACCTTGTCCAGCGCCTCTTGGGGGGTGTAGATCTTGCTGGTCACGCCCGGGCGGGATTCGTTGACACAGTCGTGTTTACGGGTGCAGTAGCCGCACTTGATGTTGCAGCGAGGCGCCACTGCCAGATGAATCCTGCCGTTTTTGTGATGGTTGCCGCCGAAACAGGGATGCCCCTGGATCTCTTTGCGGCCGCTGCATGAATCTGACATGGTCAGCTCTCCTCTTTGATGCACAAGAGGCCACGGCTCTACGCCGTGGCCTCCAGTTATCTGGTCAGCCTACGTGACTCTTTCCCCGCTTTGTTTAACGAGCAATCCTGTACCGCTCAGAACCCTTCGAACAGGGCCGTGGAGAGATACCGCTCGGCGCCGTCGGGGAGAATCACCACGATGGTCTTGCCGGCAAACTCGTCCAGCCGCGCCAACCGCACCGCCGCGGCCACCGCTGCTCCGCTGGAGATCCCCACGAGAATCCCCTCCTCCCGGGCCAGTCGCCTGGCGAATTCGATGGCCTCGCCGCTCTCCACCAACTCCACCCGGTCGATGATGGTGAGATCAAGAGTCTCCGGGATGAACCCGGCGCCGATCCCCTGAATCTTGTGAGGCGCCGGCTTCAGCTCCTGCCCGGCCAGCCTCTGGGTGATCACCGGACTCTCCTT
>CAIOGM010000168.1 GCA_903857795.1 uncultured Geobacter sp. | reverse complement strand
CTGCTGGCCGAAGGTGGCGCCGGCCCCGAGCTGGGGGTAAAGATTGGCGCGGACCACGCCGTACTGGGCCGCAAACTGGTCGACCCGGGCCGTGGCGATCAGGAGATCTTTATTCTCTTTCAGGGCCGTGGCGATGAGGCCGTTGAGCACCGGATCGTTGAGCTGCCGCCACCAGGCGGTATTCACCGTCTCCTGCGCTTCCTGGTCGGTGAGGCGCCACGCCGGCGGAGTGTCAACGGTGGGCCGGCGGTAGTCGGGGCCGACCATGCAGCCGGACAGGGTCAGGATCGCTGCCGAAAGAATGAGCGCAATAACGGCATTTGAACCACGGAGGCACGGAGACACGGAGGAAATCATCACGAACATTTGATGTCCGGTTTTAACCCAAAATGCCTGTCCAGAAGGAGAGGCCAAACCTGTGGAACCATCTGCGGTGATCCCGATTTTTCTCCGTGTCTCCGTGTCTCCGTGGTGAATTGTTTTTCCGAGGCTACGCATGGTGGTCACCTCCCGTACTGTCAGTACCGTCAGGGCGACCACCGACGGGGGGTTGGGCCCCGGTATCCCCTTTGTGGGTCAGTTTTTCCACCACGAAGTAGGTGACCGGAATGATGAAGATGGCGATGAAGGAGGCCGCCAGCATCCCGAAGATGACCGTGGTCCCCATGACCTGCCGGGAGATGGCGCCGGCCCCTTTGGCGATGGCCAACGGGACGCAGCCGAGGATGAAGGCGAAGGAGGTCATGAGGATCGGCCGGAGCCGCAGCCGCGCCCCGTTGAGGGTGGCGTCCATGAGGGTCTCCCCTTTTTCGTATTCCAGCTTGGCGAATTCGACGATGAGGATGGCGTTTTTGGCGGCCAGGCCGATGAGCATGACGAGGCCGATCTGGGCGTAGACGTTATTCTCGAAGTGGCGCCACAGCAGCCCGACGAAGGCCCCGGCCACGGCGATGGGGGTACCCAGCAGGACCGAGAACGGCAGGGACCAGCTTTCGTACTGGGCCGCCAGGATCAGAAAGACGCAGAGGAAGGAGAAGGCGAAGACCACGACGGGGGAGACCCCCTGTTGGGCCTTCTTCTCCTGGAACGACATGCCGCTGTAGTCGTACCCCATTTCCCGGGGCATGGTCTGGCTGAACACCTCTTCCAACGCCTGCATCGCCTGGGTGGAGCTGTAGCCGGGGGCCGCCGAGGCGTTGATCTGGGACGACCGGTAGAGGTTGAACCGCATGGTGAATTCGGGGCCGACGATGTTGCGGATGGAGGTGACCGCCGAGAGAGGGACGGTTTTCCCTTCGCTGTTGCGGACGTAGAACTGGCCGATGTTCTCGATGTTGGTCCGGTAGTCCCCTTCGGCCTGGATGAACACCTGCCACTGGCGGCCGAATTTGTTGAAGTAGTTGATGAACCCGCTCCCCATGAAGCTCTGGAGGATCTTGTAGACGTCGGCGATGTTGACCCCCTGCTTCAGGACCTTGTCCCGGTCCACGTCGACGAAGAGCTGGGGCACGGTGGGGAGGAAGGTGGTGGAGACGCCGGCCAGTTCGGGGCGCTTTTTGGCGGCTTCGATGAACTTCTTGGTGTTGGCCGCCAGGAACTCGATATCCTTGCCGGCCCGATCCTGGAGGATGAAGGTGGCGCCGCCGGAGGTGCCGACCCCCATGATGGCCGGGGGCGGGAAGGCGAAGCCGATGGCGCCGGGGATGCCGGCCATTTTTTGGGAGATCTCTTTCTTGATCGCTTCGTACTGCTCTGCGGGCTTTTTCCGCTTGGACCACTCTTCCAGGGTGATGAAGAAGAAGGCGCTGTAGGTGTTCTGCACTTGGCTCAGCATGCTGTAGCCGATGACCGAGGAGCAGTACTTGACCCCCGGGGTTTTGGTAATGATCTCCTCGGCCTGCTTGGCCACGGCGCTGGTCCGATCCAGTGAGGCGGCGTTGGGTAACTGGATCCCGGCGTAGATGAAGCCCTGGTCTTCGTCGGGGAGGAAGCCGGTGGCCAGGTGGTTGCCGGTGAACCCGGCCAGGGCGGTCATCCCCACCAGGAAAATCAGGCTGGTCTTGCTCTTCCGGATGGCGGCGCCGCAGACGCCGACGTAGCCGTCGGTAGCCCGGCCGAAAACCCGGTTGAACCAGTCGAAGAACTTCTGGAGGGGGCCGCTTCCTTTGGTCTTCGGCTTGAGCAGGAGCGCACAGAGGGCCGGGGAGAGGGAGAGGGCGTTAAACGCCGAGAAGATGACCGAGACGGCGATGGTGACGGCGAACTGTTGGTAGAGCTGGCCGGTGATGCCGGGAATGAAGGCCGTGGGGACGAAGACCGCCGTCAGGATGATGGCGATGGCGACCACCGGGCCGGAGACCTCTTCCATGGCTTTGAAGGCCGCCTCTTTGGGGGTCATGCCGTGTTCGATATGGTGCTCCACCGCCTCCACGACGACGATGGCGTCATCGACGACGAGACCGATGGCGAGGACCAGGCCGAAGAGCGAGAGGGTGTTGATGGAGAAGCCGAGCAGCGGGAAGACGGCAAAGGTCCCCACGAGCGATACCGGCACCGCCAGGAGCGGAATGAGGGTGGCCCGCCACCCCTGGAGGAAGATGAAAACCACCAGGATGACCAGGATCAGGGCTTCGATCAGGGTCTGTTGGATCTCTTTCATCCCTTCGGAGACCGCCAGGGTGGTGTCCAGCGAGACCACGTAGTCCAGGTCCGGCGGGAAGCTTTTCTTCAACTCCGTCATCAGATTCCTGGCGCCGCCGGCGGCGTCCAGCGCGTTAGTGCCGGGCATCTGGTAGAGGGCGATGAGGGCGCACGGCTTGCCGTTCAGGCGGCCTTCCAGGTTGTAGGTCTGGGCGCCCAGTTCGATCCGGGCGACGTCCTTGACCCGGACGATGGAGCCGTCCTGGTTGGCCCGGAGGACGATCATGCCAAACTGCTCTTCGGACTGCAGCCGGCCCTGGGCGCGGACCGCGTAGGTGAACTCCTGCCCTTTGGGGATCGGAGTCGCCCCGACCTGGCCGGCCGGGTTCACGGTATTCTGGGCGTTGACCGCGTTGATGATCTCGGGGATGGTGATGTTGAGCTTGGCGAGCTGGTCCGGCCGGACCCAGATCCGCATGGCGTACTGGCCGCCCCCGAAGACGGTCACGCTGGCGATCCCCTTGATCCGGGTCATCTGGTCGTTGATGTTGATGTACGAGTAGTTGGCCAGGAAGATGTTGTCGTAGGTCCCCTTGGGAGAGTAGAGGGCGAACATGATCAGCGGCGAGGAGGTGGACTTGGCCACGGTCACCCCGTAATTGGTAACATCCCGCGGCAGTTGCGACTCGGCCTGCCCTTCCCGCATCTGGGCCAGGATCTGGTCGGTGTTGGCGTCGGTCTTCAGGTCGAAGTAGGTGTAGATGGTCGACTGGCCGTTGTTGGCGTTGATGGAGTACATGTAATCCATGTTGTCCACGCCGGACATCTGCTGCTCGATGGGGGTGGCCACCGACTGCTCCAGGGTCAGGGCGTCGGCCCCGGTGTAGGTGGCGTTGACCTGGATAGCCGGCGGCACGATGTTGGGAAATTGGGCAATGGGGAGGCGGGCCATGGCGACGAGGCCCATGATCACCATGAGGATGGCGATGACCATGGCCACGATGGGGCGGTTGATGAAGAATTTTGACATGGCGGACTACCTCTTCCCGGCCGGCGCCGCAGCCGGTTGCGTTTCGGGCTTGACCGCGCTTTCCGCCGCCGGCGCCCCGGGGGTGAACGGTTTCGGGGTCACCACGGCGCCGGGTCGAACCTTCTGGGTCCCCTCGGCAATAACGCTCTCACCCGGTTTCAGCCCCGTGCTGATGATCCACTCGGAACCGATCTGGGGGCCGACCTGCACCGGGCGGATGTCAACTTTGTTGTCGCTCCCGACTACGGCCACCATATATTTCCCCTGCACATCGCTCACGGCCCGCTGGGGGACCAGGATGGCCCCTTTCTTGACCGCCATCAGCGCCCGGATCGAACCGTAGCCGCCGGGGCGCAGAACGTTGCCGGGATTCGGAAAGAGCGAGCCGATCTTGAGGGTGCCGGTGCTCGGGTCGATCTGCCGGTCCGAAAGGGCGAACTTCCCCTGGTGAGGGTAGGTGCTGCCGTCGGCCAGGATCAGGCGCAGAGGGATATTCTCCACGCTCTGGCTGCTGTCCCGGACCCCGAGGTACTCCCGTTCACTGACGTTGATGTACGCCTTGATCGGATTGACGCTGGAGACGGTAGTCAGCTCCTGGGTGGCATTGGGGCTGACCAGGTTGCCGAGCTGGGTCTTGGCAATGCCGGCGATGCCGTCCACCGGAGAGGTTATTTTGGTAAACCCGAGGTTCAACTGGGCGGACTCCAGATTGGCCGCGGCCGCAACCACGGCGGCCTTGGCCGCTTCCACCGAAGCGCGGGTCGCCAAATCCTTGCCGGTGGCGTCATCCAGATCCTTCTGGGAGACGGCGTTCTTGGCCGCCAGCGGTTTGACCCGCGCCAGGTCCGCCTTGGCGGTGGCGTAGGCGGCCTCCTGGCGGGCCAGATCGCCCTTGGCCTGATCCAGGGAGCCCTTGGTCTGGTCATAGACGGCCTGGAAAGTCCGGGGATCGATCTCGAAGAGAACCTGTCCCTTTTTGACCACATCCCCCTCCCGGTAGTTCTGCTTGATGAGGTAACCGGTTACCTGGGGCTTGATGACGGCGTTGACGTTGCCGTCCAGGGCGCCGACCCACTCCTGATAAATCGGGACGTCGCGAGCGGTCACGGTAACCACCTCAACCATGGGCGGCGGCGGGGCCACGGCCTCCTTTTTCT
>CAIOGM010000167.1 GCA_903857795.1 uncultured Geobacter sp. | reverse complement strand
TCTTCTTCAGTTCGTCATCGTTCAGCTTGCCGGCCAGGTAGTTGTCCCGCTGCTGCGCGATGTACCCCTTGATATCCACGGCCACGATCTTCTGGGCATACCAGCGGTCGTAGATGTAGAGGGTGGCCAGGGACAAAACCAGCGAAAGCGCCACGCAGAGCGCAACCATGGGGAGCAACGTCAGGCGTCGTTTCTGCTGCTCCGGTGGCAGTGAAACCGCCTCCTTCAGGTCCGACCCTACCCTCTCCGCAATCGTATCCATGATGGTTTCATCCTTCATGTCGGGCTCTCCCTTCTTCTTATAATCAGACGGGTAACCGCCGATGAACGCAGAGAAGCCGGAGGCCATCGGGTCACTCGGACTTTTCTCTGCTCCGGCTACTTTTCCCGGATTTATGGGCGGCGCCGGTGAGAAGCTTCGCCAACGTTTGAGATCCGGTTTCCCGCCGGAGTTGCTCGATCAGGTATTCGAGGCCGGCGTCACCGAAGAGCGTATGATGCTCCGCAATACTGGTGTTTTTTTCATCCCCTTCGCTCAACCCGGCATCCTCTGCCTTCACTCCCCGGGCGTAGACGACGGCGGGGACTCGGTCGATGCCGTACCGGCGGAACAGCAGGGGATCGACGGCCAGACCGGCCGGCAGCATCGCGCACTCCCCTTCTCCTGGATCACAGGCAGGGTCTCGCTGCAGTACCGAGGCGATGAACCGGATGGTCGGCCGGATCTGCGTCATCCCCCCGACAAAACCCCGGAGTACCAGAGTGATATTGGGATCACCTAGGCGGGCCACCGATTCGGCATAGTTTCTCAACGTCGACAGCGGCATGGCTGACGAGATGAAGAGATAGAGTCTCTCGTCGCTGCCGAGTCTCCCTCCGGGAACGGTGCTCTCCGGATAGAACCGGGTAGCGGCAGAGCCGAAGAGTTCCCGTGAGAGCCGCTCCGTCTCTCCCCGCAGTCGTCCCTGAAACTCACTGGAGCGGTAATAATCGTTCACCCTGCCGGCAAGCTCCGTCATTGCTGCCTCATCACGGTTGGCAGGCAAGGTCAGATGTTCCGCCACCGCTCCGGCCTTCTCCAGGGCAGCCGTCACCTCGGAAATACCCACCGGGGGACTGCTTTCCCGTCTGTCCGAGACGGAGTGCAACGTGGATTCCCCTCGCACCAGGGCGGGGAGAAGCAGGGTCGCCAGGATTATTTCAAAGAATAGCCGACGCAACAGACCCTCCTGCGTGTCAATGACCAGAGGAAATTATCCGGTGAAGTTGAGTCGGTGCCGAAGGGGGGGTTCTTGGCCGCCCCCCAGATCAGGGACGGTCTGCCGATGGGGAGACAGTCATTGCCCCGCACCGGGCGGGCTATCTGCAACCGGTAATTGCTCTTGACCAGAATGGGGGTGACGACCCCGGCGCTGGAGCACTGATTGATCCCCGTATCGAAGAGGAGTGTCTCCCGCCCCAGTTTGAAGAGGAGTCTGGCGGCCAGACCGGCGTTGACGTTCAGCGGATTGCTCTCCACCATGCTTCCCGACAGGGGATAGAACGAGCCCCAACTCCCCATGCACCAGAAGAGGGGATCGATGGGCTGGGCCACGCTGTCGGCGACACAGGCCAGCTGCGCGACCGGATTACCGAACAGCAGCGCCTCGGGATTGATGATGAAGGAGAGGCTGTCATCGTTCCACATGGGGTCGACCTCGCTCAGGTAGGCCAGGTCGAAGGCCCGGCTCTCGGCACAGGGAAAATCCATGAACAGTTTTAAGAGCGACCATGCCGGGAAATAGAAATAGTGGACCTGCTGAAAGGCGAAGTCCGCATCCCCGTACTCCCTGCTTCGGACCTCACCCGAGGCAAACCCCGGCTTGGGGTTGGTCATGCCGGCGCCCAGGACCGGAAAGCAGTAGGGATCTTTCACCGTCTCGATGAGCCGGGCATGCTCCCAGAAGGCGGTGGAGACCCCTACGGTGAGAGTCCCGCTACCGTTGGGGCAGGCACAGACCGGCGAGGTGATGCTGCCGGGTGCGGCTTCCGCCCCGTTGCCGAAGGTGACACCTCCCATCTTCACCGGGAACATGCAGTGCCAGCAGATATCGGTCACCGGGTTCAGGACCGTCCCCTTGCAGGCGCCACCGGCGGCCTGAGCAGAGGCGCCGCCCGTCGGGAGCAGGAACAGAAGAAGCAGAACTGCAAGGGTATGTGACAACTTCATGGTCGGGAATAGCAGAGATTGGCGGCGGCATCCAGGGTAAAGGAGCCGCACTCCCTGGTTACCGTTGCCTCGCACAACTCCGTGGCCCCATTGAGCACC
>CAIOGM010000166.1 GCA_903857795.1 uncultured Geobacter sp. | reverse complement strand
CTCCATCAACGCCAACAACGGGCAGTCGACCATCTACACCTACTTCGACCTGAAGACCGACGCCAACACCGACCAGATCCTGGCCCAGATGCGGGACGGGCAGGCCGACTCGCAACTGCCGCGGGATGTCACTAATTACGGGGTAACGGTGGCCAAGTCCACCTCCTCGCCGCTGATCATGTTCGCCCTCTACTCCCCCAAAGGGACGTATGACAACATTTTCCTGGCCAACTACTCCTACATCAACATCAACGACCAGATGACCCGGATCAAAGGGATCGCCAGCGTCTCGATCTTCGGTGGCGGCCAGTACGCCATGCGGATCTGGGTCCGGCCGGACCAGCTAGCCAAGCTCAACATCACCATCCCCGAAATCATCAATGCGGTCAACGCCCAGAATACCGTGAACCCGGCCGGACAGGTCGGGGCGACCCCGATCCCCAAAGGGCAGGAGTTCACTTACGCGGTCCGGGCCCAGGGCCGGCTGCAGTCTGAAGAGCAGTTCGGTATGATCGTCCTGCGGGCCAATCAGGACGGCTCCATAGTCCGGGTCAAAGACGTGGCCCGGATCGAACTGGGCGCCCAGACCTACAACATGGAAGGCCGCCTGAACGGCAAGCCGTGCGCCCTCATCGCCCTCTACCAGATGCCGGGCACCAACGCCCTGGATGCCGCCAACGGCGCCAAGAACCTGATGACCGAGCTGAAAAAAAGCTTCCCGCCGGACCTGGACTACGTGGTCTCGCTGGACACCACCCTGGCGGTCTCCGAAGGGATGAAAGAGATCGAGCATACCCTCGTCGAAGCCCTGATCCTGGTCATCCTGGTGGTCTTCATCTTCCTCCAGGGGTGGCGGGCCACCCTCATCCCGCTCCTGGCGGTGCCGGTCTCGCTGGTCGGGACCTTCGCCCTCTTCCCCATGCTCGGCTTCTCCATCAACACCCTCTCCCTCTTCGGCCTGGTCCTGGCCATCGGTCTCGTTGTGGATGACGCCATCGTCGTCGTGGAGGCGGTGGAGCATCATATCGAACACGGGATGACCCCCAAAGAAGCGGCCTTCAAGGCCATGGAAGAGGTCTCCGGCCCGGTCATCGCCATCGCCATCATCCTCTCCGCGGTCTTTGTCCCCACCGCCTTCATCCCCGGCATCACCGGCCAGCTCTACCAACAGTTCGCCGTCACCATCGCCGTCTCGGTCATCTTCTCCGCCTTCAACGCCCTCTCCCTCTCCCCGGCCCTCTGTGCGCTCCTGCTCAAGCCGAAGGTCAAGGGGAGCGGCCCGCTCCAGAAATTCTTCGACTGGTTCAACCGGGTCTTCGGCCGGGCCACCGACGGCTACGTCGGCGTCTGCGGCGCCGCCATCCGGAAGAGCAAGACCAGCCTCATCTTCCTGGTGGGTATGGCCGCCCTGGCCGGGTTCACGGGCAACCACCTGGCCACCGGCTTCCTCCCCGACGAAGATCAGGGGTTCATCTACGCCGGGATCCAGCTGCCCAACGCCGCCTCCCTGGACCGGACCAGCGCCATGGCCAAGCAGGCCGAAGAGATCATCACCAAAACCCCGGGGGTCAAGTACTGCTCCTCGATCATCGGCTACAGCATGCTGAGCCAGGTGCAGAACACCTACAGCGCCTTCTTCTTCATTACCCTGGAAGAGTGGGCCAAGCGGAAAAAACCTGAAGAGCAGTACGAGGCGATCAAAAAAGAGATCTCCAAAAAAATGGCAGGCATCCCCGGTGCCATCGGCTTCGCCTTCCCCCCCCCGGCCATCATGGGGGTCGGCACCTCCGGAGGCGCCACCTTCATCCTCCAAGACCGGGCCGGCAAAGATATCGAGTTCCTGGCGGCCAACACCAAAAAGTTCATCGAAGAGGCCAAGAAACGCCCTGAACTGGCCAGTGTCACCACCACCTTCCTCCCCACCGTACCGCAGCTTTTTGTCGACGTGGACCGGGACAAGGTCCTGAAGCAGGGGGTCAACATCGCCGACGTCTACAAGATCCTCCAGAGTTTCATGGGGAGCGGGTTCATCAACTACTTCAACAAATTCGGCCGCCAGTGGCAGGTCTTCATCCAGGCCGAAGGGGACTACCGGACCAACATCGAGAACATCGGCCAGTTCTACGTCCGCAACAGCGAAGGGAAGACCGTCCCCCTGTCGGCGGTCACCTCCATCCGCAACATCGTCGGCCCCGAGTTCACCATGCGGTTCAACCTCTACCGGTCGGCCCAGATCAACGCCTCGGCGGCCCCCGGCTACAGCTCGACCCAGGTCATGAAGGCGCTGGAAGAGGTGTTCAGCCAGACCATGCCTCGGGAAATGGGGTACGACTACAGCGGGATGTCGTTCCAGGAGAAAAAAGCCCAGCAAGGGGTCTCCCCCGTGGTGGTCTTCGCCTTCTCCTTCCTCTGCGTCTTCCTGATCCTGGCGGCCCAGTACGAAAGCTGGTCCCTGCCGTTCTCGGTCCTGCTGGGTACCCCCATCGCCGTGGCCGGGGCCTTCGTCGGCCTGATGTGGCGCCATTTTGAAAACAACGTCTACGCCCAGATCGGCCTCGTCATGCTCATCGGGCTGGCGGCGAAGAACGCCATCCTCATCGTCGAATTCGCCAAACTGGAATACGAAAAAGGGGAGACCCTCATGGACGCCACCCTCAACGGGGCGCGGCTGCGGCTGCGGCCGATCCTCATGACCTCCTTCGCCTTCATCCTCGGCTGCGTCCCTCTGGCCATCGCCAAAGGGGCCGGCGCCATCTCCCGGCAGGTCATGGGGACCACCGTCATCTTCGGGATGCTGGCCGCCTCCTTCATCGCCATCTTCATTATTCCGGTCACCTACTTTGTGGTGGAAAAACTGACCCACAAGGGAGATACCGGGGCCCAACCCCCCGCGGGTGGGACCACTGACGGCAAGGGAGGTGACCACCATGCGTAACCTCGTCATGCTTTTTGCGGCAACACTGACCCTGGCCGGCTGCATGGTCGGCCCTGACTACCGCCGGCCCACCGTGGCCACTCCGCCGGCCTGGCGGCTCACCGACCAGGAAGCGCAAGAGACGGTAAATACCGCCTGGTGGCGGCAGCTCAACGATCCGGTCCTCAACGACCTCATCGCCACCGCCCTGAAAGAAAATAAAGACCTCCTG
>CAIOGM010000165.1 GCA_903857795.1 uncultured Geobacter sp. | reverse complement strand
TAAAAAATCATGGCTAAATCAGGCCATTACGGCCTCTGGGAAAACCACCACCATCCGAGAGAGTATAAACTTTATAGAGCAAAAAAGATATAACTATTTGCTTTTATTGGATAATTTGGCATCACGTTCAAGCACTAATTAGCTAAGAACGTCCCCCTTGCCCCTACCGATCGGCAACTGCGAAAGTTGAGTGAAACAATATATGCCCATGCAAACCGCAGGCATCAATAAAAGATTTATTTTTAACGTTTCAAGGGGTTAGCGGGTAGAGGGACTTGACACTGAGTTTGCCGCTATGATGCGGCCAGAGTCGACTTATATCTGACTATTTATAGACTGGCGGTTTGAAAACCAACGAGAGCAAAGGGGACGTCCTTAGCTGATTAGCTATTGTTGTCTTGTTTGGGAGGGCAAAGGGGTCGTCATTAGGAACGACCACTCCCTATTCATGTCTCAAACTGTAAAGCAACTGCGTTACAATTACAGCTTTATTGTTTTGAACATAGGCTTCACCTCCTCCACCTCTCCACCTCTGATCCGCATCTGCTCTCCTGGCTTGGTGACATGAGCGAACAGACTCTTTTCCTCACGGTAATTGTAATGACAATGTCGGTCAAATAAGTTATTGTCGTTCGTACTGGAGGAAGTCATGACATCTCGATTAATGACGGCTCGATCTGTCCGTACAAGCAAGCTTGATTTGCGCCTATCGCCGGAAGCAAAGCAGACTTTGAACGCCGCCGCCCATGAGGCTCGCTGTTCCGTTAGCCAGTTTGTGCTGACGAGTGCTTTGGAACGTGCGGCGGAAACCCTTACGGAGCGGCGTTGCTTCCAACTGGACGCCGAGAAGTGGGAGGAGTTCATGACGGCGCTGGATGCTCCGCCTCGTGTCGTGCCCCAGCTTCAACGGCTGTTCCATGAACCCACTCCTTTCGATACACCCAAGAGCAGATGACGAGCGGCTTCAGGATCGAGAAGCTGCGCCGTGATCATCCCATTGACCTGTTTACCTGTGGGCGGGAGGAGCTTGATCGTTTTCTCAAGCGCTTCGCTCTTGGGAACCAACAAGCCAACGCCGCACAAACATATATAGCGCTACATGGCGTAGACGTTATCGGTTTCTATAGCCTGGTTGTAGGGGAAATTGCATTTATCGACGCGCCGGAACGGATGGCCAAGGGATTAGCGCGGCACCCTGTTCCGGTCATGTTGCTGGCGCGGCTTGCTGTCGGGACTGCATGGCAGGGACGTCGCATCGGTGTCTATCTATTGCGTGATGCGACGCTTCGTACTCTCCAAGCCGCAGATATTGGCGGTATTCGCGCTTTTGTCGTACATGCCAAGGATGAACCGGCAAGGATGTTTTATGAACATTTCGGCTTTGAGCCTTCGCCGACTGATCCATTGCATCTTTTTCTCTTGACGAAGGATTTACGCCGCTCTCTGGAAGGTTGATATTTGTGGTTCATGACGAATGGAGAATTTTTGACCACCGAACACCGTGATAGTTTTGGTTTTATTCTCAACCCGTATCCTGATCAGCGCATTTCGCGATGTCCATTCTGCGAAGGGAAAACGGGTCAGAAAAAAATCCCCATCCTGTTTCATATAGATCCAATGCAGTTGATGGCCCTCAACTACACGTGCCGGTATTGTGCGCCATGCAATCTGCTGATTGGACATAAACATGAAATCGAACATTTTCTGACGAAGGCTTTCCGCCAATCGACTCCCGAGCTCATCGGCAACCGCTATCAGAGCAGCCAGAGGTAGGCGACCAGGGCAAGAAGAATCAACAGACGATGGCAGATGATGCTTGCCCGGTTCAGATGGTGCTGCTTCCGGAGGCGCCCCAGGGCCCACCACGAGAGGGATGCTCCCCCCACCAGGAGCGGAGCGATCAGGAGCCGCAGGGTTCCCAGATCAGGGGTGAGCCGCTCCAGATCCAGCCATCCGGCGACTCCCAGCCCGGTCAGGATCAGCGGGACGAGGGAGGATCCCCCCTCCACCAGCGCACGGAAGTAGACGACGAAGAAGCCCACAAGGGCAAGGGGCAGGTAGGCCACGCCGCAGATGGTGAAGTCCCGCCGCCAGCGGCGACTCCGCCCCGGGGCAGACGCCAGCAAGGTCAGCCCTGCATAAGCGGCGGTGATGAGGAGCGCCAGGAAAAATTCAGGGGCGCTCCAGAGCGACTGGGGAAAGAGTTCCGGCCGGCGCCCGGTAACCAACGGTGTCCCCTTGGCGGCGATGACCGCTCCCACCAGGGTGACGCTGAACAGCGCTTCCGCCATGCCGCGCCGGGACCGGTTGAAGAGTCCCCAGGCGGGATTGCGCAGATCAAGCTGCATTGCGTGATGGGGACAGTTGCGAACGCAGTTGAAGCAGAGGACGCAGTGGTCCGAGTTGTCGATGCCGGTGGGGTGCAGCCCCATGGGGCACCCCTTCTCCTTGACACAGTCATCCACCCGGCAGCGGCTGACGCAGACCGTGTGATTGCTGCGCATCTCCAGGAGGGAGATCCGCGACCCCAGGCTGACGATCCGCCCCAGTGGACAGAGATATTTGCACCACCCCCGCCGCCCCAAAACCAGATCCCCCGCCACGGTAGCCAGCAGCAGTCCCACCAGGAGCAGCCCTGTGGCAAAGGGGTGAGAGAACATGCCGGTGGCCTGTTCCAGGAGCAGGATCGCCACCACTCCGGAGAGAGTGATTGACGGACCCCAGCGGCGCAGCCAGCTTTTCGGCTCTCGCACCACCCGTCCCGTGGCTCCCAGAAAACCGCCTATGGCCTCCAGAGGACAGTAGCTGCACCATCCCCGGGCAGAGAAAAAGACCGTTATCAGGAGGGCCGGCCACCAGAGGGTCCAGACCGCCAGGTTGGCGGCGTTGCCCCCTGATGGACCGAGAAGGGTCGCAGCCGTCACTGCTAAAAAGAGGGGGACCGTGCTCCACCGGAAGATACGGGGGAAATCGGGGCGGCGTGCCAGCCGTTCCACGGCAGGGATGGTCAGCAGGTTGAAGCGGCCGTCGCCAAAGGGGGCTCCCTGGAGAAAGATCTGTTCGGGGAGAATCTCCTCGTCGCTGCAGACCACCACGGCACGGCTGATCACCTGATAGAGCTCGCTGCCGTTAAGCGGCCAATCGTGATCCACCAGCCGGTTGAGGGCGTCCTGAGAGATGCGTCGCACCTGCTTGTGATGCTTGGCGTTGAGGCTCTTGAGCAGGCTCCTGGCCATGACCGGGATATCCTTCTTCCGCTCCCGCAAGGGGACCATGGTGACGCTCTCCATGGCCAGCCGGTCGTGCAGTGCGGCGCTGAACTCCCCCCGCCTGATCGCCGGCTCCAGCGGTTCTCCGCTGGTGGCGATGACCCGGACCCGGCTGCTGCGCAGTTCGTGTTCCCCCCGCCGCTGGAACTGTCCGCTCTCCAGATAGGCGCAGAGGCTCGCCTGAGCCGCCGGGGTGAGGCAATCCACGTTGCGCAGGATCAGATCGCCGCCGGCTGCCAGCTCCAGCATTCCCCGCCGGGCCCGGCCGGAGGAGAGCTGACTCTCCGGGGCGCGGCCGAAGAGCGCCGCCTCCTGACTCATCTCCAATAGGAGTCGGTTGCCTGAGTCGTTTCGTGCCGTCTCCCCCTGATGGAGGAGAGGAGGGGGGGTGGCACAGTCCAGGAAGAGGACCGGTCGGCCGGGGTCGCCATGATAATGGACCAGACGGGCCGCCAGGTCTTTCCAGGTCCCCGGCTCTCCGGAGATGAGGATATGGTCGGGGGAGCCGCCGAGGAGCTCCAGCCGCAGGTTCAGCTCCTTTACCCAGGGGGAGCTGCCGGGGAAAGCCCCGAATTCCGGCAGGAGCTGCCAACCGATGACGTTGGTGAGGAGGTCGCGGTGTTCGTGCTCTTCCCGCTGGTGACGCGCTGCCCAGCTCCCCAGCTGCCGGGCCAGATCTTGGCAGAGATTGGCATAGAGGCGGGGTGTTTCGGCAAGGAGCTCTTCGAAGTCGTGACGGGAGAGTCGGGCGGCTCGCGTCTCGCTCAATGCGCGCACGTCGGCGCTGCGGAGTTCGTCGGTAAGGATCGCCCGTTCGCCGACGACCTCGCCGCTTCCCAGTTCGGCCAGGTTGAAAATTCGGCCGGCAGCGTCGCACAGCTCCACCCGGACCTTCCCGGAGAGGATGAAATAGAGCGCATCTGCGGGTGCATGACGGGTTAAAATGACCGCCCCGGACAAAAAGACACACTCTTCCAGGCGTAACGCGATCCGTTCCAGTACCGAATCGGTCAGCCCGGCAAAGAGCCGGATCGTGGTCAGCTCCGATAAACAGATTGACATGGTTGGATTAATTCCCGGCAGGCGTGATGTGAGAGTCGCAGGGGGCACTCCCGCTCCCAGGTTCCTTCAGCAAGTACCGGGCCAATACCTTGCCGACCATGGGTGACAGTAGCTCTACTTTTCCTTGATTCCTGCTGTTGCTGCCTGTATCATTTTGTCCCGCGCGCATCATTCACCGCCGACAACCGTAACTCTCCACCACCTCGCCCAGTTTTTTAGATGAGGCCGAAAGCTCATTCATGCCCCCCAAACGCATCCTCATCTGTGACGACGAAGAAGAGATCCTCCGCTATCTCGGCAAGATCCTCATCAGCCAGGGGTACGGCGTGGAGAGTTTCTCCCGTGGCGCTCAACTCCTCCGGCGTCTGGAGACGGGCGATGAGGGGGATGCCGATCTGCTGCTCCAGGATGTCCGGATGCCGGACATGGACGGGGTAACGGTGCTCAGGGAGGCGAAACGGCTCCGTCCGTCTCTGCCGGTGATCATCATGACCGCCTTCGGGACCATCGACGATGCCGTCGGGGCCATCCGGCTGGGGGCCTACGATTATGTGACCAAGCCGTTTCCCAAGGAGAAGATCCTCGCTCTGCTGGAAAAGGCGCTGGAGCGCGAAGTTCTCATCAGGGAGAACCGGGCGCTCCGGGAGGAGTTGATCAAGGGGCGCACCACATCGCCCATCATCTTCCGGAGCAGCCGGTTCAAGGAGCTCTATGATCTGACTCTCCAGGTGGCGGGAAGCGACGCCAATATCCTGATCACCGGCGAGTCGGGGACCGGCAAGGAGCTGATCGCCGCTGCCCTCCACCAGCACAGCCCCCGTAACGGCAAGCGTCTCCTCTCCATCAACTGCGCGGCCCTGACCGATACCCTCCTGGAAAGCCAGCTCTTCGGTCATCTGCGGGGGGCCTTTACCGGCGCGGTGGAGAGCCGCAAGGGGCTCTTGGAGGAGGCCCACGGCGGCACCCTCTTCCTTGACGAGATCGGTGACATGAGCCCGGCAATCCAGGCCAAGCTGCTGCGGGTCGTGCAGGAACGGGAGTTTCTGCCGGTGGGGGCCACCAGACCCAAGGTGGTTGATGTCCGGTTTCTTGCCGCCACCAACAAGGAGCTGGAGCAGGAGATCCGCAACGGCCGGTTCAGGGAGGACCTTTATTATCGGCTCAACGTCATCACCCTGCAGCTGCCGCCGCTCAGGGAGCGTCCCGAAGATGTGGAGCCGTTGGCCCGGCATTTTCTGGAGAGATCCGCCCGGCGGATGAACAGGGAGATCGTCGGGATACATCCGATGGCCCTGACCATCCTGGAGTCCTACCCCTGGCCCGGCAATGTCCGCGAGCTGGAAAATGTCATGGAACGGGCGGTGATCCTCACCCGGGGGGGGGAGATCGAAAGCGGCGCCCTGCCGCTCAAACTCAGCACTCTCGGCTCTCCGGACAGCGGGGGGGACGATCTCCTCGCTTCTCTTGAGTCGGTGGAGCTGGCCCATATCAGACGGATTCTGGACCGGACCGGTTTTCACAAGTCCCGGAGTTCCGAGATCCTCGGCATCTCCCGCAAGACCCTGGATAGAAAGATCGCCGAGTACGGTATCCGTCTGCCGTGTAATCAGGAGTAGTCCTCATCCGGCGTCACGCGAAAAGATGTAAGGACGCAGAGGGAACCGGTATGATACTCATGCCCCGACGTTTCTCCATCAAGGTCAAGCTCACCCTGGCCACCCTCATCCCGTTGATTGTCGCCATCACCTCCTGCTGGCTGGTGGGGGTCTTCATCCTCAACACCCGGATCGTCGCCGAAGCCCAGGACAAGGTCCGCAACGACCTGAACGCGGCCCGCGCGAGCTACTTCCATGAACTGGAAACCATCAGGGAGGTGGTCCGGTTCACCGCGGTGGCCCCGTCCACTCTCCGGGCCGTGGCGCAAGGCGATCGTGAGGCTCTGGCGGCCATCCTTTTGCCACTCCTGAAGAACGAGCGGCTGGATATCTTCACCGCGGTCGACGCCTCCGGCGCCGCCATCTTCCGGGGGGGGAATCCTGCGGTTTTCGCCGACAGCCAGATGGATAATCCGTTTGTGGTCCGGGCGCTTGCCGGCGAGTCCCTGGTCGGCGCCGACATCCTTCCTCTCCGGCGGCTTACCGCCGAGGGGGAGGGACTGGTCCGTCGGGCTGTCACACCTCTCGTGCCGACCCCCCATGCCCGACCCCGCCGGGAGGAGGTGGAGCGCACCGGTATGTTCATGGTCGCAGCCTCGCCGGTGCGGGACGAGGCGGGGAACGTGGTGGGGGCGCTCTACGGCGGGGTACTCCTCAACAACAACAACTCCCTGGTGGACCGGATTAGAGGGATCGTTTTCGGCGCCAACTGGAGAGGGACTTCGACCCTCTTTCTCGGCGATCTCAGGATAGCCACCAACGTGTTGCTCTCCGACGGTGCGCGGGCCATCGGCACCCGGATGTCGGAGGAGGTTTATGACCGGGTCCTCCTCCGCGGTGAGAAATGGTTCGATCGGGCCTTCGTGGTGAATGACTGGTATTTTTCGGCCTACGAGCCGCTCCTCTCCCCGGCGGGGGTCCCCATCGGCGCCCTCTACGTGGGGATGCCGGAACGCCCCTACACCGAAGTCAAACTCCGGATGGGGCTTCTCTACAGCGGGGTGCTCTTTGTGGGGGCGTTGGTGGGGCTGCTGGTTTCCCGTTCCCTGAGCAGCCGGATGGCCGCTCCGATCCGCGAACTGGAGCGGCTGGCCCGGAGGGTGGCTGCCGGCGAACGGGGGGTCAGGATTCAGGCGACGACTCAGGACGAGATTGGGGATCTGGCCACGGAGTTCAACGCCATGACCGTGGCTTTGGGGGAAAAAGAGGAGGAGATCCGGGGACTCAATCGGGGACTGGAGGAGAGGGTCAGGGAACGGAGCGCCCAGCTTGAGGAGCGGAGTGGGCAGCTCCTGATTGCCAGGGAAGAGCTCCATCGGGCGGAGAAGCTGGCCGCCGTGGGAGAGTTGGCCGCCGGGGTGGCCCACGAGATCAATAATCCCCTGGCCATCATCCGGGGGAATGCGGAGTTGCTTGAAATGGAACTTCCCCAGGACTCTCCCAGCCGCGAAGAGGTGGCGATCATCACCCGCCAGGTGGGACGGGTGGAACGGATTGTCTCCGGTCTCCTCTGCTTTGCCAGGAGGGAAGAGCGGCGGGTGGAGCGGGTGGATCTCAATCACCTCCTGGACGATGTGCTTGCAGGGGTCAGTCACCAGATCTCGCTGGTACGGATCACGCTCCGGAAGGGATTTGACCCGGACCTGCCGGAGGTCGTTGGCGATGGCGACCA
The DNA here is from genome assembly GCA_903857795.1 of uncultured Geobacter sp. Taxonomy (GTDB): domain Bacteria; phylum Desulfobacterota; class Desulfuromonadia; order Geobacterales; family CAIOGM01; genus CAIOGM01. The sequence continues at coordinate 25,144 of CAIOGM010000165.1, read as the reverse complement.
GCTTCGCCAGCTCTTTACCAACCTGGCGCTTAACGCCGTTCAAGCCATGTCCGAGGAAGGGGTTCTCACCATGTCGACCCGGTTCGATCCGGAGGGGGCGACCTGCAGTGTCACCGTGGCCGATACCGGCCCCGGCATTCCCCCGGAACAGCTCTCCAAGATCTTCAATCCTTTTTTTACCACCAAGCGGGGGGGGACCGGTCTTGGCCTGGCTGTCTCCTACGGTATTGTCAGGGAGCACGGAGGGAGCATCACTGCGGCTGCTGCTCCCGGCGCCGGTGCGCTCTTTACCGTCACTCTCCCCTGCCGTGGGGACTCTTTCTGCTCGTCGGGATGATGCTCCGGGAGGAGAGTCTTTACGATCTGTCGTTTTTAGCGCGGAGTGCGGAGTTAGACGTAGAGGTCGACCTGTTGCCCTTTACCGTGGGCTGCGGTCGGGTCACTTGCCGGGATGTAGGCGAGGAGTTTCTGCCCCTCCGGTCCCGGCGGGACCGGATTCTTTCGGGAGGGGGAGAGGAAGGTGATGGCGTTGGCCCTGGGGGGACGACCTCCTGACCGCGATGTTGAAACCGCCACCAGTGCAATGCCGAGGATCATGCAGAGTAGATCACGGATGTCCATAGACGCCTCTTTGCCAAAGATGCAACATATGTGGCAAAGAGTGTAATCGTGAGAACCGCTCTTTTCAATTGTAATTTTTAAGTAAACATATTTTATTAAAAAAAAATAGTCATCGACTGGGAAATTTTACTAAAGAACGGCCGGGGAACGCCGAAGTGTCAAGAAGAGGCGTAGTTTACAGAGGAGGTTGCGAGATGAGTATCGAAGGATTAAGCAGCAGCATGGCTGCCACTAAGCTGACTACTCAAAGTTCAGTCCTGGTGGCTAAGAAGCTCCTGGACCAACAGGAACGGGACGGGCAAAACGCGGTGGCTCTCATCCAACAGTCGGCTCCTAACCCCGGTAATGGTAACGGCAAACTGGTGAACGCCTACGTATGAACCTCTGCGGTCAGCAGTCAGGATGGCGCGGTTATCGCGAGTTTCCTTGACACCCGAGCCGGTGAGAGGCTATAGTGCTCCTCTCATGCGGTACCAGCGGCGTCTAGCGGTAACGGAACCTGCGAGCCTATGCCCTCCGATAACGGCAAGTTTTTCTCGACATCATCACTCCGGTTTGGCCGGATGCTCCTCGATCTCTTAGGTGGCCGTTTTGCCGGTGCAGAAGCCAGTAAAGGGAGCCGCCTCTTTTTCCTCATTATCACCGCCCTCATCCTCAGTTTACTGATCACCCCTCATCAACAGCTCATCTCGACGAGTTACAAGTCCGGCGAGATCGCCGGCGCCAGCGTCCGGGCCAATCGGGACTATCTCCTGGAGGACCCGCATCTCACGGACCAGAAGCGCAAAGAGGCCGTGGCTGCCGCGCCGCTGGTCTATACCCGCGATCCGGCCGCCGCTCTAGAGCTGCGCCAGCGACTGGGGCGGATATTGGAGCTGGTGCGGGAGGCGCGGCTCTCCCCTTCCATGGAGACGAAGCGCTCGCTCCGGAAGCAGGTTTCCGAGCTCGCAGGCTTTCCGGCGGATGCGGGTGATCTGGAGTCGCTGGCTCGTCTCCACAACGAGCAGCTCACCGGTGAGGTCACCCTCCTCACCGACCAGCTTTACGATCGGGCCATCGTCGATAACAAGGAACAGTTCGCCAATGATCTCCTGCACGGGTTGATCGTCACCGACGGGGCCACCGGCGCCGAGGCGCCATTCCAGGGGTCCCAGCAGTTTGTGGGGCTGGACGAGGCTCGGCTCCTGGCGGTAGAGGGGCGACTGGCAACCGGCGGCGAGCGGAGCGACCTTGAACTGTTCAAGGGATTCCTGGCGCGGATGCTGAAGCCAAACCTGCTGCTGAACCGGGAGCTGACGGAGAAGAAGCGGAGCGAGGCCCGGGACGGTGTTGCGCCGGTCATGTTCCAGGTCAAGCGGGGGGAGATCATCGTTCGTGAAGGGGAGCGGATCAGTGATGATCAGGCCCGGAAGCTGACGCTTCTCTACCAGAGCCACGGCGGTATCGGCCGGTTTGTCATGGTGCTCGGTATCTTCGGCCTGACACTGATCATGCTGATCTTCCCCTACCGCTTCGCCTGCAAGAACATCAGGAAGTTCGATCCCTCCAGCAAGGATCTCCTGCTTCTCACCTATATCACCCTGGGGCTCTTCCTGGGGCTTCGTCTGTCGCTGATAGTCACCTCGGCCATGGGGGGGATGTTTCCGTACATCCATCTTACCGACTACTACTATCTTTTCCCCTTCGCTCTGGGGGCCATGCTCGTCAGGATTCTCATCAACTCCGAAGTGGCGCTGGTCTATACCTCGGTCTGTGCACTCCTGGCCGGGATCATGTTCGAGAACAGCCTGATCATCGTCATCTACTCCCTCATGTCCGGCATCGTCGGCGCCCATGGAGTCCGGCACTGCAAGGACCGGGGAACCATCTATCTGGCGGGAGTCAAGGTCAGCGTCGTCGGCATCGCCCTGGCTGCGTCGTTTCAGATTCTCTCCGACAGCTTCCTGACCATGCAGACCCTCTTCTGTGTCGTCTTTGCCGGGGCCGGCGGCATCATCACCGCCGCCTTCGTCAACGCCACGATCCCCCTCCTGGAGAACCTGTTCCAGTACACCACGGACATCAAGCTCCTGGAGCTCTCCAGCCTCAACTCACAGGTCCTCAGGGAGCTGATGATCAAGGCCCCGGGGACCTACCATCATAGCGTCCTCGTGGGGAATCTGGCGGAAGGGGCCGCCGAGGCGATCAACGCCAACCCGCTCCTGGCCCGGGTGGCCTCCTACTACCACGACATCGGCAAGCTCGGCAAGCCGCTCTATTTCATAGAGAATGTGACCAGCGGTGACAACCGCCATGACCGGCTTGCCCCCAGCATGAGCGCCCTGATCCTGATCGCCCATGTGAAGGAGGGGGTGGAGCTGGCCCGACAGAACCGGCTGGGGCAGACGCTCATCGATATCATTCGTCAGGCGCACGGTACGTCGCTCATCACCTTCTTCTACCAGAAGGCCAAGAGTATGGCCGGGCCGGATGGAACGGTGGATGAGCGGGAGTACCGGTATCCGGGTCCGAAACCCCAGACCCGTGAGGCGGGGCTGGTCATGCTGGCCGACTGCGTGGAGGCCGCCTCCCGGAGTCTGACCGATCCGACTCCGGCCCGGATCCAGGGGCTGGTGCAGAAGATCATCAACAACATCTTCACCGAGGGGCAACTGGACGAGTGCGAGCTGACTCTGAAGAATCTGCACGAGATAGCCAAGAGTTTCAACCGGATCCTGGCGGGGATCTATCACCAGAGAATCGACTACCCTGACTCCGGCGCCAGGGAGAAGGGGGGGAGGATAAACCTTGAGAATATCCATCGAGAACCGGCAGAGGGCTCTGCCCATCAGGGCGAGGCGTCTCAGGGGGGTAGCGGAGACGATCTTAAACGCCTTGGGCTGTCCCGCCAGTGAGCTGGCGATCACCATCGTGGGGGACCGGCGGATCCGGAGAATCAACCGTGAGTACCTGGGAAAGGACCGCCCCACCAACGTCATCTCCTTTGCGCTGAATGAGGGGGAGTTCTCCGGCCTCAATCCGGATGTGCTGGGCGATGTGGTGATCTCTGCCTCCACTGCGGCCCGGGAGGCCGAGGAGGGGGAGCTCCCCTTCTTCGAGCGGCTCTCGTTTCTCCTGCTCCACGGCATCCTGCACCTGGTGGGGTATGACCATGAGCGGAGTGGTCCCGAGGAGGCGTTGCGGATGGAGGAGAAGGAGCAGGAGCTGTTCACCCTCCTCCGGGAGACGGGGCGTCTGGAGGCGCCGGCGGGGTGACGCACCGGTTCATTGATTCGGTGGACTTCGCCATCCAGGGGATTCTGCACGCCACCCGGACCCAGAAGCATATGCGGTACCACTTCTGTGCGGCGATCCTGCTCCTGGTGGCGGTGCTCTTCCTGAGGATCTCTGCCCTGGAATTCACGGTCCTCTCACTCTCCGTGGCCTTCGTCCTCTTCGCGGAGATGTTGAACACGGCGGTGGAGGCCATTGTCGATCTGGTCTCCCCCGACTATCATCCTCTGGCGAAGGTCGCCAAGGATGTGGCCGCCGGGGCGGTGCTTATCGCCGCGTTCGGCGCCGGGGTCATGGGGTACGCGATCCTCTCCAAGTACATCTTCCCCTTCTACAGGAGGCTCCTCACCATGATCGGCACTCCGGGCGAGATGGCTACCCTCGTCTCTATCATCATCGTGGTCATCGTCGTGATTATCCTCAAGGCGCTCTCCGGAGCCGGTTCCTCCCTCCAGGGGGGGCTTCCCAGCGGGCATGCGGCAGTGGCCTTCTCCATCGCTACCTCCGTCTCCCTCAATACCGGGGACCCGGTCATCTCCATCCTGACCATCACCCTGGCGGTCATGGTCAGCCATTCGCGGCTCCTCATGCGGATTCACACCCTGCGGGAGGTCATCTTCGGCGTCGCCACGGGGAGCCTTATCACTATTCTCATCACCCTTCTCTTCAGGACCATCGGAGTGGAGCAGTTTCAGTAACCCCTACGGAGGAATGATCGTTGGAAGAAGCTCCGCGAAAGGCGCCCGGACTCCGGGAGCTCATCGGCAGTATCATCTCAGGAAGAAAGAAGGTTACCGGCGAGGCGATCCAGGAGATCATCGATGCCGGCGAGGAGGAGGGGCTCATCAACGAAGAGGAGAACGAGATGATCCGTTCCATCTTCGAGATGAAAAACCGGGTCGTCCGGGAGATCATGGTCCCCCGCACCGACATGGCGGTGGTGCCGGTGGACGCCCCCCTGGGCGAGGTCATCAGCAGCATCATCCGCTGCGGTCACTCGCGAATCCCGGTCTATGAGGGGACGGTGGACAACATCATCGGTCTCCTCTACGCCAAGGATCTGCTCCGGGAATGGGGGAAGGAAGAGTCTGCCGTTCATCTCCGGCGGCTCCTGCGGCCGCCGTTCTTCATCCCGGAAACCAAGGATTTCGAAAAACTCCTCCAGGATTTCAAGCGGAAACGGGTTCATATCGCCATCGTCATGGACGAGTATGGCGGAACGTCGGGGCTCGTCACCATCGAAGATATCCTGGAGCAGATCGTCGGGGATATCCAGGACGAGTATGACACCGAAGAGGAATGGCTCGTGGAGGAGCCCGACGGCGGTGTGGTGGTGGATGCCAGGTTCCCCATAGAAGAGCTGGAAGAGCGGTTCGGCATTCAGGTGGATCGGGAGAAATTCGACACGGTGGCGGGACTGATCTTTCACCTGATCGGCCGGATTCCGAAATCGGGCGATGAGATCGAGTACGGAGCGCTGCTCATGACTATTGTCGACGCCGATGAGCGAAAGATAAGTAAAGTCAGGATCTTGGAGCGGAAAGAAACCTCTGAGAGTGCGGCAGGATAACAAAAAGGATCTTATGGATTACCGCAGATTCGGCCTCCCCGATTTCAATGCCATCCCCCGGCGGGATTACCTGTTGGCGCTCCTCTCCGGTGTTCTCACCGCCCTCTCCTTTCCCAAGGCGGGGCTCTGGCCCCTGGCCTGGATCGGCTTCATCCCGCTCTTCCTGGCCTGCCGCCACAAGAGAGCGGGGCTGGCGTTCCGGCTCGGTTTCTTGGCCGGGCTGGCAAACTTCGGTGGGATCCTCTACTGGATCAACATCGTCGTGACCAGGTATGGACATCTCCCCTGGTGGCTCAGCCTCTGGGTGTTTCTCCTCCTGGTGGCCTATCTGGCGCTCTACCCGGCGACGGCGCTCTGGTTCACGCGGTGGGCCGAGCTGCGGGGGGTAACGCCGCTCCTCTCGTTCCCCCTTGCCTGGTGTTCCCTGGAGTACCTCCGCTCCTTCGCCCTCTCCGGATTCCCCTGGGGGACCCTCGGCTACTCCCAGTATCGGCTCCTCCCGCTCATCCAGATCGCCGACATCACCGGGGTCTACGGTCTCAGCTTCCTCCTCGCCTTCGCCAACGCGGTCATCTTCCTGCTCCTGCGTCGCATGGTCCGGGGCGCTCCATACCCGTGGCCGAAGAAGAGCTGCCTGCTGCTCGTGTTCATGGTCGCGGCGACCCTGGGGTACGGCGCCTTACGGCTCCATCAGCCCCCTGATGGGGCAACCCTGAAGGTGGCGTTGATTCAGGGGAATATCCCCCAGGATGTCAAATGGGACCCCTCTTTCCAGGAGGCAACGGTCCAGATCTATGAGCGGCTGACCAGACAGGCGATGGCCTCGGCGCGGCTGGACCTCATCGTCTGGCCCGAGAGCGCGGCTCCCTTCTTCGTCCAGGATGAGCCGCGCCTCTCCGCACGGCTGGGCGCCCTCTCCCGTGCGGCCGGGGCCGGGCTGATCGTCGGGAGTCCGGCCGTCGAGCGGGAGGGGGAGCGGATGCGCTATCTCAACAGCGCCTTCCTCTTTACCCCGAACGGCGCCATCGGTCCCCGGAGCGACAAGCTGCATCTGGTTCCCTTCGGGGAGTATGTGCCCCTGGCGAAACTTCTCCCGTTCGTCAACAAGATGGTCGCGGGAATCGGCGATTTCGTCCCCGGAACGAAGTTTGTCACCTTCCCCACCGGGAAGGGGGATGCTGGGGTCCTGGTCTGCTTCGAGGGGATTTTCCCTGAATTGGCGCGGGGGTACATCCGCCAGGGGAGCCGGTTCCTGGTCAACATCACCAACGACGCCTGGTTCGGCACGTCGTCGGCCCCCTGGCAGCACCTCTCCATGTACGCTTTCAGGGCGGTGGAAAACCGGGCGCCGGTGGTGCGGGCCGCCAATACGGGGATCTCATCCCTTATTGACAGCACGGGCCGGATAACGGATACTACAGCTCTTTTTCAGGAGGCGGTGCTGGTGGGGGAGATCCGACTGACCAACCGGGTCACCTTTTACACCCGCCACGGAGAGCTCTTCATTCATCTGCTCTGCGGGGCGTTCGTGGTGATGCTGGTGGCGACGGCCCGGCGCAAGAAGGGGAAGAAGGAAGAGCTGTCATGATCACACCAAAAAGGGGTAACCGGATATGTTCAGAGAAGAGGTAGCACGGGTGGAAGCGCTCCAGGAGCGTATCGTCAAGCTTCGGGGGTCTCTTTGACGTCGACCTCAAGCGGGAAGAGATTCAGGAGATGGATGCGCGGATCAGCGGTCCCGGTTTCTGGGAAGAGCAGGAGACGGCCCAACAGCTTCTGAGGGAACGGACTGCCCTGGAGAAGAGCGTCGAGGGGTGGGATCGGCTCAACCGGCAGGTGGAGGAGATCCAACTCTTCATCGAGATGGGGACGGAGCAGGAGGATGAGGCGACCCTGGCGGAGGTCCACGATCTCAACGACGAGTTGGAGCGGGGGGTGGCGGCGGCCGAGTTCCAGAAGATGCTCTCGGGGCCCCATGACCGGAGCAACTGCTTCTTCTCCATCAACGCCGGCGCCGGCGGCACCGAATCCCAGGACTGGGCCGAGATGCTTCTGAGGATGTATCTCCGCTACTGCGAGCGGCGCGGCTGGAAGAGCGATATCACCGACTACCAGGCGGGAGATGAGGCCGGGGTAAAGGGGGTCACTTTTGCCGTCACCGGCGAGCATGCCTACGGCTATCTCAAGGCCGAGATCGGCATCCACCGATTGGTCCGGATCTCCCCCTTCGACAGCAACGCCCGTCGGCATACCTCCTTCGCCTCGGTCTTCGTCTTTCCGGAGATCGCCGACAGCATCGACGTGAAGATCGTGGAGTCAGACCTCCGGGTGGATACCTACCGCTCCAGCGGAGCCGGCGGGCAGCATGTGAACACCACCGATTCGGCTGTCAGGATCACCCATCTCCCCACCGGGGTGGTGGTGGCCTGCCAGACCGAACGGAGCCAGCACCTGAACAAGGCCACGGCCATGCGGGTGCTCCGGGCCAAACTCTACGAGAAAGAGGTTCTGGAGCGGGAAGCCCAGGCTGCCGAGATCTCCGGGGAGAAGAAGGAGATCGGCTGGGGCAGCCAGATCCGCTCCTACGTGCTTCACCCCTACAAGATGGTCAAGGATCTCCGGACCGGTGTGGAGAGCGGCAATCCCGACGCCGTGCTGGACGGCGATCTGGAGGAGTTCATTGTCGCCTATCTCATGGGGGTCCGGAGAGAGGTGAAGGATACCTGATATCATGTCCCGGATACTCTCTGCACTGCTGCTTCTCTCGTCACTCCTTTGGTCCGGTTCCGCCTGCGCGGCTCAGGCCGAGGGGCTCAGCCGGGTCGGGTACTCCATCCAGGTGGGGGCCTTCAGTGAGGTGAAGAACGCCGAACGGCTCACCACCACCCTCCAGGCCAAGGGGGTGGAGGCGTTCTACTTCAAGAAGGAGAACGGCGTCTACGCCGTCCGGTTCGGCGACTTCCCTCATAAAGACGCTGCCCGCAAGGCAGCGGAGAAGCTTTCCGGTGAGAAGGTCATCACCGGGTACTACATCGCCCCCCCCCTCTGCGCCCCTCCGTTGCCGGGAATCATCGAAAAGCCGGCTGTCAAACCGGAGAAGAAGCCGAAGAAGGGGGAGGAGTGCGTCATCCCCAAGGGGGACCGGGAGATGGGGGTGATCGCCGCCAGGACCGCCGAGCGGTTCGTCGGTATCCCCTACCGCTGGGGGGGGAGCACCGTGGTGGACGGCATGGACTGCAGCGGCTTCGTTCGGGCGGTCTATAACCTCTGCGGGGTCAACATCCCGCGCAGCTCGGGTGAACAGTTCCATACCGGCCAGGCCATCGACCGTGCGGCGCTGCGGGACGGGGACCTGCTCTTCTTCGGCGATTCAGCCGCCAAGATCAACCATGTGGGGATCTACGCGGGTGACGGCCGGTTCGTCCACGCCCCCCGGCGGGGAGACGACATCAAGATCTCCCGGGTGGATGAATCCTATTTCGAGAAGCGCTTCATCGGCGCGCGACGCTATTTTTAAAGGGGAGTTGTTATGGCCTTCATCAAACCATTCCGGGCGGTGCGCCCTGTGGGAGAAGTTGCGGAAAGGGTGGCGTCGCTCCCCTATGATGTCATGAGCGTGGCCGAGGCTAGGGGGATGGCCCAGGGGAACCCCTATAGCTTCCTGCACATCACCCGCCCCGAGATCGATCTCCCCGAAGGGACCGACTCCCACGACGATCCGGTGTACGAGCAGGGGCGGATCAATCTCCACCGCTTCATCTCCCAGGGGGTCCTGGTTCAGGAGGAGCACCCCTGCTACTACATCTACCGCCAAAAGATGGGAGCGCTCCTCCAGACCGGGCTCGTCACCTGCACCAGCGTGGACGACTATCAGTCTGGAGTGATCAGGAAACATGAACTGACCAGGGCGGACAAGGAAGAGGACCGGGTCAGGCATATCGACGCTCTGGACGCCAACGATGAGCCGGTCTTCTATACCTACCGCCACGACCCGGAGCTCTCCGGTCTGATCGCCTCCCTGGCTCAAGGGACGCCCGAGTATGACTTCACCACCTCTGACGGGGTGGAGCATCTCCTCTGGGTGGTCCGGGAGCAGGAGCAGATCCACCGTCTTACCGCCCTGTTTGCCGCCATTCCCACGCTCTACGTGGCCGACGGCCATCACCGGAGCGCCGCCGCCGGCCGGGTCCGGGAGTTGCGGCGGGGCGCAACTCCAGGCCACCAGGGGAGCGAGGAGTACAACACCTTCCTGACGGTCATCTTCCCCGACGACGAGATGACCATCATGCCGTACAACCGGGTGGTGAACGACCTGAACGGCCTTTCCCCGTGTGACTTCCTGGCCCGTCTGGCTCAGACGTTCACGGTGACACCGCTGACGGGACGGGGCGAGCCCGACAGGCGGCACAGCTTCGGGATGTATCTTGAGGGGAGCTGGTACTCCCTGACGCCGCTTCCCGGCACCTTCGATGAGGGCGATTCGGTGGCGCGGCTGGATGTCTCCATCCTGCAAAACAACCTTCTCCGGCCGCTGCTGGGGATCGACGATCCCCGTACCGACCAGCGGATCAGCTTCGTCGGCGGAATCCGGGGGAGCGCCGAGCTGGAACGGCTGGTGGCTTCCGGGGAGCACGCCGTGGCTTTCGCTCTCTTCCCCACCTCCTTGGAGGAGCTCATGGCCCTCTCCGATGAGGGGAAGATCATGCCGCCCAAGTCCACCTGGTTCGAGCCGAAGCTGAGAAGCGGGCTGTTCGTGCACCTGCTGAAGTGACGGGCGCCGGGCTCTTGGCCCTTGCTGAAATCTGAGGTGAAAGGAGTGGTGTATGGCTGAACGTGAACGCCGCTACTGGCTCTTCAAGTCGGAGCCGGGTTGTTTTTCGTTCTCTGACCTGAAGAGTCGCCCCGCCATGACCGAGTCGTGGGACGGGGTGCGCAACTATCAGGCCCGCAACCTCCTCCGGGACGAGATTCAGCCGGGAGACCGGGGGTTCTTCTATCACAGCAATATCCCGGAGCCGGCCATAGTCGGCGTTGTGGAGGTGGTGCGGGAGGGGTATCCTGACTGGACGGCCCGCGACCCGGAAGGGGAGCATTTCGACCCCAAATGCAGCGCCGATAACCCCATCTGGTATATGGTGGACGTGCGGTATCTCTCCCCTCTGGAGCGACCGGTGACGCTCAATGAGATCAAGAAACAGCCTGTACTGGCCGGGATGGAGTTGGTGAAGCGGAGTCGGCTCTCGGTCCAGCCGGTACGACCCGAGGAGTGGGAGACTCTCCTGGCTCTCAGCCGAACAACCCTGCCGGAGCGCGCGTAACTTCTGCGAACCAGGAGCAAAGAGTGAAAGGCTAATCTGATGAGAAACGTGGAAAAATTGATCATACTGCTGCTGCTGGTCGCCGGAATCGCTATTCCTGCCTGCTCGCAGACGGAACATAAGAGCATGAGCGCCGACCAGAAACCTGTGAGTGTAGAGCAGTCGACGCCGGTTCCTGCCACCGGCCGGAACGGGAAAACCCCTTAGCCCGGTAAGGGGAGAGACGGCGCGGCTGGGCGCCGATTCCGAGGAGGAGAGCTCATGCTGCGATCTGTGACCGCCGGAATCTTTACCCTGCTGCTGACTGCGCCGGCCATGGCCGGGACCCGGAATCTCACCTGGTATCTTGACGGGGGGGTGGTGACCCTGGAGGTCGTTGTCTCCAGGGGATATGCGGAGGTGCCGCTCTCCGGCGGGATGGTGGCGGGAACCCTGCGGGTGAAACCGGAGGGGGACGCGGTCATCTCCCGGGTTCAGACCATCCCGGCCACGGTGGATCCCCGGGCGGAGAAGGGGCTGGCGGCTCTCGATGAACGGCGGGACGCCCTGGGTGACCGGCTCAAGGCGCTGGAGAGCCGCGAGGAGATTTTTAAAGCCGCGGCCCGCTCCCAGAGCGCCAAGGCTCCACGGAAGTCCAAGAGCAACCCCGAGCCGGTGACCGCCATCAGGCAGGGGACAGACTTCGCTTTGGCGCGGCTGGAAGAGGTCTACCGGGCGCGGCGAACCGCCGAGAAGGAGCTGAAGGGGGTCGAGGCCCGGCGGCTGGAGTTGGCGCGGAAGGCGAACGTGGGGGGCAGCGTCGCCCGGATCTGGCTCCAGTCGAAGAGCGGGAGGGTCACCGTGGAGTATGCGGTGGCCGAGGGGAGCTGGAAACCGCTCTATGACCTCCGCCTGGACGGCTCCGGAGCAGCGAAGGTGAGTCTCATGGCGCTCCTCCCCGAGAGTGATCCGTCAACCACTGTTTTCGTCTCACCGCTGCGCCTCTCGGCCCCCGAGGCGCCGGGAACGCTGCGCCGCGCCGCCTCCGGCGACTATGCGGCCATTGTCGCCTACACGCTGCCGGTTGCGGTGACGGAATCGCTCTCTCCCCGGCTGCCCCTCACCCTGCTCCTGACCAACACGACGGCGGAGCCGCTCCCGGCCGGCGACGTCTCCTGCTACTGGAAGGGGGAGTTCCGCGGTACGGCGCTGCTGACAGGATTGGCGCCGGGAGAGCGTAAAGAGCTCCTCTGCGGCGGCTCTCCAGCGCCGGTCCCTGTCACCGTCAAGCGCTGATCCCTCCAGCCATGGTCATCACCCTCATCGCCGCCATGGCACAAAACCGGGTCATTGGCCAAGATAACAGTATCCCCTGGGACCTCCCCGCGGACCGGAGACGGTTCAGGGCGCTCACCATGGGGCACCCGGTGATCATGGGGCGCAAGACCTTTCAGTCGCTCCCCTGTTCGTTGGATGGCCGGACAGTGATCGTCCTCACCCGGGACCGGGGGTTTGACCCCTCCGGAGTTATCCTCGCCGGGACTCTCGATGAGGGGGTCGCCCTGGCAACGGAGCTCCCCGGCGGTGACGAGCTGTTCATTGCCGGTGGGGGGGAGCTCTACCGCCAGGCGCTCTCCATTGCCCATCGGATCCTGTTGACCATTGTTCATCATGAATTTGTCGGCGACGTCACCTTTCCCGAACTCCCGCACGGCCAGTTTGTAGAGATCAGCCGGGAAGAGCTGCCGGGAACTCCGTCGGCGACCTTCATCTGCCTGGAACGTGTGACTCACCCTTAACATCCATCCGGAGGTTCACCCATGGAACAGCATGACGATCTCAACCACTTACGGCAGCTCTGGAGCTTCTGGTCGTCCCGGATAATCCTCACCGCCAACAACTTTCGACTGTTCGACCACCTGGACGGGGGGAAAGAGGCCGGGGAGCTGGCGCTCCTCCTCTCGGTGGATCGCCGGGGGATCGAGCTGCTCATGAACGCCCTCTGCGGCATCGGCCTCTTGGAGAAGCGGGAAGAGCGGTACTTCAACACCCTCCTCTCCGAAAATTACCTGGTCTCCGGGAGCCCCTGGTATCAGGGGGATATGGTGCGCCACTATGACACCCTCTGGCAGAACTGGTCGGCCCTGGACGAGATCGTCCGGACCGGCAAGCCGGTTCGCAGGGCCACTGATCACTCGGCCTTCATCCGCGCCATGCACAATAACGGTATTCTCAAGGCCCGGCAGGTGGTGGACAGTCTCGACCTGACCGGAGTCGCCACGGCTCTGGATCTGGCCGGCGGCCCGGGGACCTACAGCATGGAGCTGGCCCGCCGGGGGATCGACGTCACCCTCTTCGATCTTCCCGCCACCGTGGCCATCGCCCGGGAGCTGGCCGCCGAGGCGGGGGTGGCGCTCACCTTCCGGGAGGGGGACGCCCTGGCCGATCCGGTGGGGGAGGGGTATGACCTGATCTTCATCAGCCACCTCTTTCACTCTTATTCCCCTCAGCAGAACCTCCAAATTCTGGAGAGCTGCCTCAAGGGGCTCAATCCGGGGGGGAGGATCGTGGTCCAGGAGTTCTTCATCGACGACACCCTGACCCAGCCGGCCATGGGAGCCCTGTTCGCGGTGAATATGCTGGTCAACAGCGAGGGGGGGCGCTGCTACGCGCCAACGGAGATCGCCGGCTGGATGGGTGAGGCCGGTCTCGCCGAGACATCGGAGATCCGTCTGGAGGAGACGGTGCTGGTCATCGGACGATAGCCGCTGTTCCAGGGGAGAGGACAGGCATGGGACCATTGGCGTACAAGCTGGAAGAGCTTTTTACCTACGGGGACTATCGAACCTGGGACGATGATGAGCGATGGGAGTTGATTGACGGCGTGGCCTACTGCATGTCACCGGCGCCGTCTCCTCGGCATCAGATCATACTCGCTGATCTGGTGCGTCAGTTCGCTACCTATCTGTATGGTAAATCGTGCGTGGCCATTCCGGCGCCGTTCGATGTCCGCCTGGCGGAGAGCGACGAGCATGACGACGACATAACTACGGTGGTCCAGCCCGACCTGTCGGTGATCTGTGACAAGAGTCGGCTGGACAGTGCCGGGTATCGGGGGGCACCGGAGTTGGTGGTAGAAATTCTTTCGCCATCCACGGCCCAGAAAGATCTGAAGATCAAGCTGGCCCGGTACGAGCGGGCCGGGGTTCGGGAGTATTGGATCGTTTATCCAACGGAGAAGACGGTGCTGCTCTTTACCCTGCAGGGGGATGGGCGCTACGGTCGGCCGTCGGTGTACGTGGACACCGACCGTCCCCAGGTGGGTATCTTCCCGGAACTGGAGATCGATTTGACCGCGGTGTTCGCGGAGTGAACGCTGAGTTGGAGGGGGGACGTGGCATCCAAAAACAGCTTGACACCGCGTTCAGCAGTTCTTCAACCGCGGCATCGGCCAATAATACGATGCAATCTTTCGCAATTCTCGGCTCTTGGCAAAAGAATACCCTGGTGAGGGACTGCTGGAGGTCGAGCTCTCTTCTATTACTTCCAGAAACGTCACCACCACTGCCATGCGCCGTCGTAATTGCGGTGGAGAGGGCATAACAACTCTGCCGTTCTCGTCAGGTGAGGTCCGTTGACACTTCGACTACTTCTCCTTCCCGCCGGGCGGTCTCGATAATCGCGCAGGAATCATCGTCGCGCCATTGTCGGGAGCCGCACGGAATCGGTTCAATCCGGCTGTCAGTTCGGGCGGCCACCCGCCACAATAGATTGATGGCGCTTCTGTCCTTAAGATTGTCGAAATGGGGAGAAATCACGAGCAGGTCAATATCGCTCCATTGATCCATACATCCGGTTACCTGTGATCCGAAAACAACAGCTCGCTCGACCGGAATTCCCCGCGAGGCAATCGCCGCAAGATAGTTTTGTACGGATGTCAGAATTGATTGTTCAAGCATGTGAGAATCCCCGCAATCTCTGCCATGTAGGAAGCGGCTTCCGCCTGTGTCGGTGGCGGGAGCAGCATTTCCGGGTACCGCCCCTCAATATTGAACTCGTTGACATCGGCGAGCAGGTCAATCTGCCGTTCCGATAAGTCCAGTCCCGCCAGCTCGGACAGTCTTACCAGATTGTGAGTTCGTGGAGCCAGTTCTCCGGTATGGCGGCAGACATGAGCCTTCAGAACTTTTTCGAGTGCGAGGTGGGCGATGAATAGCGCATGCCTGATCTTGCCTCGTTCGGCGAGTTCCAGGGAGACATCCCAATCTTCATTCGCGCCATTTCGCCAGTAACGGATCTGTTTAGCAATATCGATCATGCTTCGCTTATAACATAAACCGCATGACCGCGCAGTAATTATCCCCTCCGCCACTTCCTCTCGCGTCCTTTCCCTTGCATTTTCCATCACTTTTGACTAGGATTCCGCGCCATGAGAAATGCGACGAAACAGATCACTATCGGTACGGTTGCCGTCGGCGGGGGGGCTCCCATCTCCGTCCAGTCCATGTGCAGCAGCGACACCCGCGATGTTGCCGCCACGTCGGCCCAGATCGATCGACTGGCAGTTGCCGGCTGCGAACTGGTCCGCTGCGCCGTGCTGGACATGGAGGCGGCACACGCCCTGGGGAAGATCAAGGCGCTGAGCCCCATCCCGGTCATCGCCGACATCCACTTCGACTACAAGCTGGCCCTTACGGTCCTGGCCGGCGGCATCGACGGGCTCCGGCTCAATCCCGGCAACATCGGCGAGCGATGGAAGGTGGCCGAGGTGGTGGCCGCCGCCCGTGAGCGTCAGATCCCCATCCGGATCGGGGTCAACGCCGGCTCTCTGGAGAAGGAGTTGCTGGCAAAGTACGGCCATCCCACGGCCGAGGCGATGGTGGAGTCGGCCCTGGGGCATATCCGGATCCTGGAAGAGCTGGGGTACGACCGGATCAAGGTCTCCCTCAAGGCGTCGGATGTCAT
This sequence comes from uncultured Geobacter sp., assembly GCA_903857795.1. Classification (GTDB taxonomy): domain Bacteria; phylum Desulfobacterota; class Desulfuromonadia; order Geobacterales; family CAIOGM01; genus CAIOGM01. The sequence continues at coordinate 9,418 of CAIOGM010000165.1, read as the reverse complement.
GAAGACCGTGGCGGCCTACCGGCTCCTCTCCCAGAAGGTCGACTACCCGCTCCATATCGGCATCACCGAGGCCGGCACCATCTTCTCCGGCACCATCAAGTCCTCGGTGGGGCTCGGCATCCTCCTGGCCGACGGCATCGGCGACACCCTGCGGGTCTCCCTCACCGGCGATCCGGTGGACGAGGTGCGGGTGGGGTTCGAGATCCTCAAGGCGCTGGGCTTGAGGCAGCACGGGGTCAACTTCGTCTCCTGTCCCACCTGCGGCCGCTGCCAGATCAACCTCATCGACGTGGCCACCCAGGTCGAAGAGCGGCTCAAGGGGGTTGAGGCGCCGTTCACCGTGGCGGTGATGGGGTGCATCGTCAACGGCCCCGGCGAGGCGCGGGAGGCGGACTTCGGTATCGCCGGGGGGAAGGGGGAAGGGCTCCTCTTCCGTCATGGCGAGATCGTCCGGAAGGTCCCCGAGGCGGAGATGGCCGACGCCCTGGTGGCGGAGGTGCTGAAGGCGGCGGAGAAGCGGTGACTGGTAACTGGTGACCGGTAACCAGTCAATTCACCGGGAGAACCAGAGTTCTTTTATGGACACTATGTTATTCATGTTGTACATTGATTGGGCCCATATTTGTACAATGAGGTGACCCATGAGACAGACAACCTTTTCCGAGTTACGAAGTCATGCCAAGCAGTATTTTGATCTGGTTGAGGCCGGCGAGTCGGTGCGAGTCGTACGCAACGGCAAGCCGGTAGCTGACATCGTTCCTGTCGCACCGGCACTCCCTTCCTGGAAACGGAGGAGTGTGCAACCAATTGTTATCGATGGTGTATCTCTCAGCAAGCTGATTCTTGACGAGCGCGAATCGGGGCTTTAATGCGAGTCTTCTTCGATTCCTCCGCCTTTGCCCAACGGTATGTACGAGAGCTGGGAACTGAGCAGGTTCTGTCATTGAGTAACAGTGCCACAGAGCTTTGTCTGTCCAGTATCGCGGTACCGGAGATTATTTCTGCGTTTTGCCGATTACAACAGGAGAGCCGGATTACTCCGCTACAATACCGTCACCTCAAGACTCTTCTTTTTGCTGACACCACCGACGTGACTGTATGCGAGCTGACGCCGGAAGTGGTCCGAAATACCGTAATGAGTCTGGAAAACAACCAGTTGCGCGGCATGGACGCCATTCATGTGGGCAGTGCGTTGGCGCTTCACGTGGACGTCTTCGTTTCGGCGGATGCCAGACAGTGTGCCGCAGCGACGGCGGCAGGTTTGCAGGTTGAGCAGGTATAATTCAGTCGCGTGAGCTGATAGATGAAGGACTAAATTAGCTGGGGGCGAGGTTGATCCGCCCCTTTCAGCGTAAAGAGAGGGTATTAATGCGTTATTCCAACTACTTCATCCCCACTATCAAGGAGACCCCGGCCGATGCCGAGGTGATCTCCCACAAGCTGATGCTCCGCGCCGGCATGATCCGCAAGGTGGCCGCCGGCATCTACAATTACCTCCCCCTCGGGCTGCGCGCCATCCGCAAGGTGGAACAGATCATCCGGGAAGAGATGAACCGGGCCGGCGCCATCGAGCTCCTCATGCCGGTGACCACACCGGCCGAGCTCTGGCAGGAGTCGGGGCGGTGGGAGAAGTACGGCAAGGAGCTCCTCCGCTTCAAGGACCGGAAGGAGTCCGAATTCTGCATGGGGCCGACCCATGAGGAGACGGTCACCGATATCGTGCGGCGCGATGTGCGGAGCTACCGGCAGCTGCCGCTGACTCTCTACCAGGTGCAGACCAAGTTCCGCGACGAGATCCGTCCCCGGTTCGGCCTCATGCGGGGGCGCGAGTTCATCATGAAGGACGCCTACTCCTTTGACGTGGACAGTGAGGCGGCGGATCTCTCCTACGAGAAGATGTTCAATGCCTACCGCCGGATCTTTGAGCGCTGCGGCCTCAACTACCGGGCCGTGGAAGCCGATACCGGCTCCATCGGCGGCTCCTCGTCCCATGAGTTCATGGTGCTGGCCGATTCCGGTGAAGACGCCATCGTCTCCTGCTCCCTCTGCGCCTACGCCGCCAACATGGAGAAGGCCGAGGCGCGGCAGGTTTCGACAAAGGATCACGCCGAGCCACGCCCCCTGGAGCGGGTGGCGACTCCGGAGAAGCGGAGCATCGAGGAGGTGGCAGCTTTCCTCAACGCCGCCACCTCTTCCCTCGTCAAGAGCCTCGTCTTTGTCGCCGATGATGAGCCGGTGCTGGCGCTGCTGCGGGGGGATCACGACCTCAACGAGATCAAGCTGAAGAACCTCCTCGGCTGCGAGAGCCTGGAGCTGGCCCCGGACGCGGTGGTGGAACAGGTCACCGGCGCCCCGGTCGGGTTTGCCGGCCCGGTGGGGATCGACGTGCGGATAGTGGCCGACCAGACAGTGGCAGGGATGAAGAACTTCATCACCGGCGGCAACGAGAAGGACGTTCATCTGAAGAGTGTGAACCTGGGGCGGGACTTCACCGTGGAGAGTTTCGCCGACATCCGGGACGTGGTCCCCGGCGACCCCTGTCCCCGCTGTATCGACGGGATCATGGAGATCTGGCGCGGCATCGAGGTGGGGCATGTCTTCAAGCTGGGGACCAAGTATTCGGAATCGCTGAAGGCCACCTACCTGGATGCGGGGGGGAAGGAGCAGGTCATCGTCATGGGGTGCTACGGCATCGGCGTGGGGCGCTCCGTGGCCGCCTGCATCGAGCAGAACCACGATAAAGACGGGATCATCTTCCCCATCCCCATCGCGCCGTTCCACTGCATCGTCAGCGCGGTGAACGCCAAGGACGAGGCGGTCATGGCGGCAGCGGAGCAGATCTACAGCCGGCTCACCGCCGCCGGGGTGGAGACCCTCCTGGACGACCGGGACGATCGCCCCGGCTCCAAGTTCAAGGATGCCGATCTCATCGGCATCCCCCTGAGGATCGTGGTGGGGAGCAAGAACCTGGTTGATGGCAAGGTGGAGCTGAAGGAGCGGCGCAGCGGTGAGGTCGAACTCCTTTCCATCGCCGAGGCGGAGGCCAAGGTTCGGCAGATGGTGGCCGAGGCGCTGGCGCAGTGACCTTTAGCTACAAGCATCAGCACCTAATGGAGAGGGATTTGGTGCGGAAAGGGGTATCATGCCGGAGATTTGTCGTTTTTTCGGGATCATAATTACCATGTACTTTGATGAGCATAATCCGCCACATTTTCATGCTCGATATGGCGAGTACAAGATGGAAGTGGCGATTGATACGCTTTCGGTCTTGGCGGGGAAGTTGCCGCCACGTGCGCTTGGTTTGGTTGCAGAGTGGGCCGTACAGCATCGAGCGGAATTGCTGGAGGATTGGGAATTAGCTCGCAAACGGTCGGAATTGAAAAAAATATCGCCGTTGGAGTAGGCACTATGTTCATGATCGATGTTATTGCGGTGAAACCTGTCGAGGGGCATGTTCTGGAATTGAGCTTTGAAGACGGACTGATCGCTCAGGTTGATATGGATCGAGTTATAGGGGAGTATGATGGCGTGTTCACTCCGTTGCAGGACCCCGGATATTTTGCTCAGGTCAGGGTTGAACAGGAAATTGGTACTATTGTCTGGCCTAATGGCGCGGACATCTGTCCTGATGTCCTTTATTCCTTTGCTTCTGGCAAGCCGATTATCGTGAATGGCGAACGGGTGCTGAACTGATTTTTTGGAACACTGGTGTCGTTCAACTGTGGCTTTTAGAGGTTTTATGTCCCGAGAAGAAGCACGCAAGAAAATCATCTTTGCCCTTGATGTGGAAACCCGCGCCGAGGCGGAGCGTTGGGTGACGTTGTTGACCGGCCATGTGGGGCTGTTCAAGGTGGGGAAGCAGCTTTTTACCGCCTGCGGTCCCGACATCGTCCGGATGATCCGGGAGCGGGGAGGGGAGGTATTCCTTGACCTGAAGTACCACGACATCCCCTCCACCGTGGCCATGGCCACGGTGGAGGCGGCCCGGCTGGGGGCGACCCTCTGCAACCTGCATGCCCTGGGGGGCTTTGAGATGATGGCCGCCACACGGGCGGCCGTTGACCGGGAGTGCGGGGGGGGAGCGAGACCCAAGGTGCTGGCGGTGACCATCCTGACCTCTTCCACCGAGGAGACCCTCAAGGGAGTGGGGATCGACCTGCCGCTGCCGGAGATGGTGGTGAAGTTGGCTAAACTGGCCAAATCGGCCGGGATCGACGGTGTGGTTGCCTCCCCCCTGGAGGTGGCGCTGATCCGTGAGGCGTGCGGCGACGAGTTCCTCATAGTCACCCCCGGCGTCCGCCCCTCCTTCGCCGCGGTCAACGACCAGAAGCGGATCATGACCCCGGCTGAAGCGGTGCGGGCCGGGGCCGACTATCTGGTCATCGGCCGACCCATCGCGGCGGCGCCGGACCCGGTGGCTGCCTGTGAGGCGATCATCGACGAGATCGTGATTTCATGAACGATGACATCGTGTATGGCGTAAATCCGGTCATGGAGGCGCTCCGCGGGAACCGGAAGGCCTTTGAACTCTTTCTGGCCGAGGGGAGTGACCGGCGGCTGGACAAGCTGCTGCAGCAGGCGGCAGAGAAGGGGGTGCCGGTCCGGCGGCGCGACCGTGGTGCCCTGCTCCGTCTGGCGGGGAGCGAGCATCATCAGGGGGCGGTGCTCCGGGTGGAGCCGTACCCCTACGCCGAGCTCTCCGACGTGCTCGACCGATGGCGGTCAAGCGGCGAACCGGGGCTGGTGGTCGTCCTGGACGGCATCCAGGATCCCCATAACCTGGGGGCGCTCATCCGGAGCGCGGCCTGCGCCGGGGCCCATGGGATCATCATCCCCCAGGATCGGGCCTGCGGGGTCACCCCTACGGTGGAGAAGGTCTCGGCCGGCGGGGTGGAGGCGGTGACGCTGGCGCGGGTCGCCAACATCTCCCAGGCACTGGAGCTCCTGAAGAAGGAGGGGTTCTGGGTCTACGGCGCCGCCGGTGAGTCGGGGGAGTCGCTCTACCGGCAGAAGTTCCTGGGGCATACGGTGCTGGTCATCGGCGGCGAAGGGGAGGGGATGCGTCCCCTGGTCCGGAAGCATTGCGACCTGCTGATCTCCATCCCGCTGAAAGGGAGCATCACCTCGCTCAACGCCTCGGTGGCCGGGGGGATCATGCTCTTCGAGGTGCTGCGTCAGCGTGAGTCGGTACAATGAAATATCTCGTGGCCATGGTGCTTTTTCTCTCTGTCGTCGGCTGTACGGGGAAGAGCAGGATCGCCCCGCTTGCGGGTGACGCTATGATTCTCTGCTTCGGCGACAGCCTCACCTATGGCACGGGATCGGAGCCGGGGAAGAGTTATCCCGACGAACTGGCCCGCCTCCTCGGCCGTCCGGTGGCCAACGGGGGGATTCCCGGCGAGACCAGTGGCGAGGCGCTTAAACGGCTCCCCGGTGAACTGGAGCGCGTACAGCCGCGGCTCCTCATCCTCTGCTCCGGCGCCAATGACATCCTCCGTCACCTGGATCTGAACCAGGCCGCCGTCAATCTGCGGGAGATGGTGCTGCTGGCCAAGGGGCGGGGGATCGACGTCGTCCTCATCGCCGTCCCCCGCTGGGGGTTGGGGCTGTCACCGGCCCGGTTCTACGGCGAGGTCGCCGCCGAGTGCGGGGTTCCGGTGGAGGAGACGATCCTGAAGAAGGTGTTGGGGCGGCGGGAGCTGAAGTCCGACGAGGTCCACCCCAACGCCGCCGGCTACCGGAAGATTGCCGAGGCGGTGGCGGCGCTCATCACCCGGAGCGGCGGGCTCTGACGGGATGAAGGAGACCAAAATCATCTTCCTGTAGTGGAATCGTAGACAACGGCGCCGTTCATCACCGTCATGATGACCCGGTTGGTATGAATCTCGGACGGTTTCTGGTCGAAGAGATTCTTTTCGATGACGATCAGATCCGCAAGCTTCCCCTTTTCGATGGAACCCAACTCCTTCTCTACTCCCAGTTGAAAGGCGCCGTTGATCGTATAGCCGCGCAGCAGGGTCTCCAGGGAGAGCCGCTCCTCAGCCGGGGGGAGGAACTCCGTATCGGGCCTCCCCACCTCCCTGCGCAGCATTCCCACCTCCATCTCGTTGAACGGGTTCAACCCTTCCAGCCCGGAGCTGACGGGAAAATCACTGCCGAAGGTCACCCGCACCCCCGCCTTGTCCAGAGTGGCGAACAGCGCCTGCCGCTCATAGAGCTCCTTCCCCACTGCAGCCTCGGTCGTCCTGTCCCTGACCATCCAGAGTGGAGTCGTCTGCGCCACGACCTCCTTGAGGGCCGTCAACCGTTTCACCGTGTCCGGCATGAAGAACTGGAGATGGCAGATGGTTTTTCTGGTGGGGGTGGGCCCTTTCAGCTGCTTGAGCCGCTCAAAGGCGGTCAACACGTCGGCAATGGCGCGGTTGCCGATGGCGTGGATATGGATGTTGAACCCGGCATCATCGGTCGCCGTCACCAGCTGAGACAGAACTTCCGGAGGGATGAGCTCGTACCCTCTGTTCCCTTTGTCGTTGATGAACTCCTCATACATGGCGCAGCTCTGCGCCTCCAGGGTTCCGTCATAGACGATCTTCAGGGTGTTGACGGTGACGAGGGAGGAGCTGCTCTTGTTGAGGCGGGACAGCTCAGTGACTGCGGTGGGGAGCTGCTGGGGAGTGGTGATCATGTGGCAGCCATGGATCCGGAGCGGCAGCCGGTTACTCTGTTCCAGCCGGCGATAGCTCCTGAAACTCTGTTCCTCAAAATAGGCGCCGGCGTCGAAAATCGTCGTAAAGCCGAAGGAGGAGAAGGCCGCCAGCAGCGGCTCAAGCCCTTGATTGATCCGTTCGGCGTTGAACCCGAGCTTCAGCATGATGGGGGCGTACGATGATAACTCGATACACCAGCCGGTGGGATTCCCCGCCTTGTCTCTCCGGTAATAGTGAGCACCGGGGATGGGGTCCGGGGTCTCCCGGGTAATCCCGGCGATCTGCAGAGCCCGACTGTTCACCCAGGCCGAATGGCCGCCGTAATCCAGGATGATCAGCGGTTTCTTGCATTCGATGGCGTCCAGCTCTTTCGCGTGTGGTCCGTCGGGGCCAAAGAGCGCCGCCTTGAACCCCATCATGCCAATGACCTCATCCTTCTGTCGTTCCCGGACCTCCCGTTTAATCTCGGCCATCAGCTCTTCCCTGCTTGCCTCGGGATTCAGGACGACGAACGTGGCCAGCAGGCTGCCGTAAGTGGGGTGAGCGTGGCTCTCGATGAAGCCGGGGAGGACCATTTTGCCCCCCAGGTCGACGATGGTCGTCCCCTTGGCGATGAAGCTGTTTGCCCCGCTCCTGGTTCCCACATAGACGAAGCGGTTTCCTTGGGTCACCACCGTATCCGCCCACGGGAGGAGAGGGTTCATGGTGTAGATCCTGCCGTTAACGAACGTCTTTTTCGTTACAGCCGAGAACGCGGGATACTCATAGATGCCGACTGCCAGAAGGGTCCCCGTGGCTGCGCTCCCTCGAATAAACTCTCGCCGTGTCACCGTCATCGGTTCTCTCCTATTCAAGAAAACAGCCCTTATCCTGAAAAAAGCATTTGAAACACGGAGCAACGGAGCAAAATCCGGGCGAAATTTATAGAGAAAACCTTTCCAATGATTCACCTTTTTGAGAAACACTCTCTTGATGCAAGGTCTTGATTCCTCGGTTGCTCGGTTGCTCCGTGTTATTCGAACTGCCGTTTTCAGGCTTATTATGGTCCGGAGAGGGTAGCACGTATCGAGCCGAGGATGAAGCGTAAAGGAATGGACGGAAAGGGTGTGAAGGTCAGCTCTGAAATACTCGATAATCTCTGACAACTTCCCCTCCCCCCCTGGCGGGGGAGGGCCAGGGAGAGGGGGAGGTTGCCATGTAATCTGTGAGTTGCTATCGCGGAGACCTCACTCTATAGCTGTCCTGTTTGGTTTTCTACAAGGGGAGGGGAAGATTTGCGGATGTTCTTTTCCGGAGGGGTTTAAATTTTACTGCTCCTCTGGTGATAATCTGCATTTATGCTGCAGCAGGGGCGGTTAGCCGTCGATGCAGCCGTCGAGATCTGAAAGTGGCTTGCCGTGGTAGCTTCCGGTATGGGGGCGCCTTGGTCGTTTAAGGTGCAAACAAATAACCCCAGCGCCGTTTTGGCCTCTTGTAATGCATCTTCCTCTGTATCGCCAAAAGCCGATAATCCTGGAAAATCGGGACAAGTGGCGATATATCCTTGGTCCTCTTCACTCCAAAAAATATCAAATCCATATTTAGGCATATCGTAGAGCTTGCTGAATCGCGACATTTCGACTCCTCTATCTGTGTGGAACAGCATAACCATTAGGCGAGTTGCATGCAACAACCATCTCCAGTGTCGGACCGGAAAAGCGTGGCGCCGGAAAGGCGTTTGCTATCTACTGCAGCCTCGTACAGGAAAAAATGCAGAGGAGTGAACTCAGGCGACAGTGGTTGTCGCACCTTACTGATATGCTCCATTCCGCTCACTCGTGAGAATCCAAGGCCAAGGGATGATTCGGGGGCGGTTAAAAAACTTGCCGCATTATTTCATGAGGAATAGGTTGAATGGATTTTGCAAAGGTGTATAGTGCGATTTTAAGACAAGAACTCATTGGAAGTGCAGAGGGATTGGAACCAGCGGGTATTTTGTCTATGAAGGGGGTAGCTACGATGCTAAACCAGTTTGCAGCCAAAGAATTTATGCCGCGGTATGACTTGATTGCTAAAAAAATAGCAATAGGAGCCGTCGGCGGGTTGGTGGGCATAGTGCTACTGACCTTAGACGAGCCACTCAGCATGACCAAACTGTTAAAAGTGGCGGGTGGAGCTGTGATCGGCGCGGTAGTCGGGTTTTTTCGGCCAGATAAACGTGATGCTAGAAAGTGGTAGGCTGGTAGTTAAGTCATAGCGGAGTAATTATGTTCAAATCTCTTTTGTTGGTGGTGTTTCTTGTTGCGTTTGTCGTCATTATTTTTATGGTGTCTGCGCTGATAGTTAAGCGTGTGATAGGTAAATCGGTCAAGAGCCTGCTGTCAGGTAATAAGAGCGGGATCGAGGGGAGCTACCGACATTATAAAGGCGCCGAATGCGAAGTCATTGGAGTCGCGACTAACGCAACCAATGAGGAGGAAATGGTGGTGTACCGGAAGCAGGACAACGGTCTGTGGGTGCGCCCACGTGCTGAATTCGAGGGGTATGTGGTGGTTAATGGGGCGCAGGTGAGGGCGTTTGTTAGAGTGTAGTGGGGTGTAGATTTCTTTGTCAGTAAGCGATCACAGGGGGGGGCACCGACGACAGGAATATTTTTGCTGGACATTTCCGCTCTATTCCCTTAAGGTAGCTTAGGAAAGGAGATGAAATGCCGGAACCCACTGAAATCCAAT
>CAIOGM010000164.1 GCA_903857795.1 uncultured Geobacter sp. | reverse complement strand
ATGGTCTCCCGTGGCGTTACCCTGAAGGTATCGTAGAAGCTCTGATTGGCGGTGAGGATCTTCAGGTCGGAGTCCAGCACCAGCAGCGGCTCCCGCACGGTTTCCACGATGTTCTCGGCATACTCCCGGGCGTCCTGGAGGCTTTGATGCAGACGCCGGTACGTGGCCTCGCCGAGCAGCAGTTGCTGCTCCCGCTCCCTGGCCTGCGTGACGTCATGGGCCACATGGACACTCCCCATGAGCTTTCCCGCCTCATCGAAAATCGGTGTGGCGGTAATCTGGTACCAAGCCCCCAGCCGCTCTTCATAGTTTATAGAGGAGTGCCCCGCCCCGTCGGCCAGGAGTCGGCGGTGAGGGCAGTCAGCAGGGGGGGCGGCGAGGCCGTGGAACTTCTGGTAACAGGTCACCCCCGGAATATCTTCGCCGTTGACCCTCATGGCGGCGGTCATGGCGGCGTTGGCCCGGGTGATCCGGTAGCTCGTATCGATAATGGCGATCAGGTCCGGCATAGTATCGAAGGTGTCGCACCATTCCTGGTTTGCCATGCTCAGGTTGGCCTCGCTGTTGCGCAGCTCCCGGGTCATGATTTGGGCCAGGGCCTCCGCCCGACCGCGGGTGTTCAGCAGGGAACGGCCCAGGTTGAAGAGGAGGAGGGAGATGACGACGCCGCCGACCATGGTGATCCAGACAACGAGATAGGTCGCGGAGAAGAACCCGCCCCCCGTTTGGGTAACGTTCAGCGTCCAGAGCCGACCTTTGGCTTTAATATGTCGAGTCTCGTGAAAAAGATGCCCACCCTTATTTCCCGTCCCCCAGTGGCTTTCAAAAAGCAGAGTTTGTGGCGAATGTTCCCCGCCGTCGAAGAGCTGGATATGAAGATGCGCTTTTTCCTCATGTTGCCGGCCCAGTATCCCCTGTAGCAGCTCCCCCATCCGATACGGGGAGTAGACCCAGCCCAGGAGCGCGGCGCGACGCTGCACCACCGTTTCATGGGGGAGTCCCTTGCCATAGACCGGCAGGTACATCAGGGCGCCGGACTGAACATCGACGCCGACGTCCTGCACCAGGACGATTCTGCCGGAGAGCGTGGCGGCGCCCGAATCCCGCGCCTGTTCCATGGCCATCCGGCGAACCGGGTCGGAAAACATGTCGTAACCGAAAGCCTGCAGGTTCCGACCGGAAAACGGTTCCAGATAGATAATGGAGGTGTACAGGGGGCGATAGCCTGCCGGTTTGATCGCATACTCCGGGAACCCTTCACCGCGCAGCTCCCGGAGATGCCGGGGAAGCTCCGGGGAGGGGATCAAGAGCGAGAAACCGATCCCCTGAATGCCGGGAAGTTGCTGCGCAAGCTCCCCCATGCCGTTGTTGAACAGGCGCCACTGTTCCCGTGTGACCTTTTCCGATGCCTCAAAAAACGCGCCCCCCCTCTGCAAGAGGCGAGCATAATCATCCAGCCTCTCCACTATGTTGGTTTGAAGCAAGTCGCACCGAGCGGTTAATTCAATGACGGCGACTCGTTCCACCCCGGCTTTTACCTGCCAGGTCACCATTAAGGTAATGAGCAGCCCCCCAGCCAGGACGAGCCACGGGTGTCGGTCACGAAGGGGGGAGGGAGCGCCGTCGGGGGATGATGTGGTGTTCATGATGACTCCTGGGGGTGCGTCTCTACCGGAGTTCGGGGGAGCTTCACCGTGAAGGTCGTCCCGACCCCCACGACGCTCTCCACCAGCAGCTCGCCGTTATGTTTATTTATGATTTCGGAGGAGATACTCAAGCCCAGGCCGGTCCCCTTCCCCACCTCCTTGGTGGTGAAGAACGGGTCGAAGATCCTGCTCATGATCTCCCCGGGAATCCCGCCGCCGGTGTCGCTAACCGAGGCATAGACAAAGTGGTCGTCATGGCGCACCTTCAGCACGACCTCTCCCGGTTCCACCATTGACTGTCCGGCGTTGAGCAGCAGATTCAAAAAAACCTGGTTCAATTGGCCCGGGTGACAGAGGACCTTCGGCCCGGCTTCGTACTCTTTCCTGATCCGAGCCACCTTTTTCAATGTATTGAAACAGATGGTCAGGGCGCTCTCCAGGCAAGAGGTCAGCGTCACGGCTTCGTGCTCCAGCTTGTCCACCCGGGAAAAATTCTTCAGATCCTTGACGATCTTCGTGATCCGCTCCGCTCCCTCCAGGGTCTCCTTGATCAGCTCGGGGAGATCCTCCAGAATCGATTCCATGGCCTGGGACTCCCTGTCGGCAGCGACGGTCTCAGCGGGTGTCGCCGTCGGCGCATGGCCGCCGCTTATCCGGCGGTCATGGATAAACCGGACTATCTGCTCCTGATACGTGGCGAGCACCGTCAGGTTACAGGAGATGTACCCCATGGGAGTATTGATCTCATGGGCCACTCCGGCGGCCAGTTGCCCGATGGCGGCCATCTTTTCGCTCCGCATGAGCGCCAGATCCTTCTCCAGGTTCTTCTCTACCACGGCGGCGATGGCCGCTTTGAGTCTCTGATTTTCCTTGAGCAACCGGTACTGGTCAAAATTTTCCCGTACGATCCTGAGCAGTTCAAGGTCGTCCCACGGCTTTTCCAGAAACTTCTGCGCCCCCCCCTGATTGATGACTTCGATGGCGTCGGCGATTTCCGAATACCCTGTCAGGATCATCCGGGGGATCTCCGGCGCCATTTTTTTCGCCAGTTGCAAAAAAGTCGAGCCGTTCATATCCGGCATCCGCTGGTCGCTCAAGATCAGTCCGATATTTTCCGTACGTTCCATGATGGCCAGAGCTTCCGGCCCCGAGGCGGCCGTCAGCACCTTGAATGACTCGCGGCGAAAAACGCGGGTCAGCGCCTTGAGGATCTCCGCCTCGTCATCCACGCAGAGGAGGTAGAGCGGCGTTTCTGACGGGTTGTTTGTGGCAAGGGGTTCATTGTTCATCATGGTTGCTCCTGGGTTCGCGGCAGCTTCACCGTGAAGGTCGTCCCGACCCCCACGACGCTCTCCACCGTGAGTTCCCCTTTATGCGTGGCGATGATCTCATAGGCGATGCTCAACCCCAGACCGGTCCCTTGGCCCACCTCCTTGGTAGTGAAGAACGGCTCGAAAATCCGCGGTACGACCTCCGGCGGGATCCCTCTTCCCGTATCGCGTACCGAAGCGTAGACACTGCCGCCGTCGCACCAGCTCCTCAGCACGATCTCCCCCGGTGGATTGATCGCCTCTCCGGCGTTGACCAGCAGATTCAAAAATACCTGGTTCAGTTGGGCCGGGTGACAGAGGATCATCGGCAGCGGTTGGTACTCCTTGCGGATGGTAGCCACCCTATGTAATTCGTTGTTACAGAGATTCAGGGCGCTTTCCAGGCACTCCTGCAGCGCCGCCCGGTCGTATTCCAGCTCATCCACCCGGGAAAAGCTCTTGAGATCCTTGACGATCCTGGTGACCCGCTCCGCCCCCTCCAGCGACTCATTGATCAGGTCGACGCCGTCGGCCAGGATATTCTCGATGGCCAATGACCTCCTCCGGGTCGAGACGAGCTCCCTGGTCTGTGGCGACAATTCAGCGCCGCAGCGCTCCCGTTGAAACTGGTCGAGCCGGACGATCTTGTCGAAGTAGTCAGCCAAGACTCCCAGGTTGCTGGTGATAAACCCCATGGGATTGTTGATCTCATGGGCCACACCCGCCGCCAGTTGCCCCAGGGATGCCATTTTCTCACGCTGCATGAGCGCCTGCTGCTTCTCCTGATTCTTCCTCACCTCAAAGGCCACCCGCTCTTCGAGTTGAGAGTTCAGCAACAGCAGCTGATGTTGCAGTTCACGCTGTAACTCCTGAGCGGCAGAACGCTCGGCGATCTCCTGATTCAGCAATGCCGTCGTGTGGCGCAAGGGATTCACGATGTTGGTGACGATGTCATTGACCCCCGCCACCAGAAGGCGCCAATCACCGGTGAAGAGGGCGGTGTCGGCCCGTTCGTCCAGTCTGCCCGCGGCTGCGGCCAGGAGGACCCGGTTGGTCTCGCTGAGGAGGTTATTCATGATGTCGGTGCAGCGATTGAGGTTGAGCTTGATCTCCTTGAAATCGCCGGAGTAGCTGTCGGTGATCCGTGGGGGGATATCCCCCTTGGAGATCCGGTCCACGTATTCGGCCGCCACGTTCAGGGGGCCGATGACCGCATCCAGGGTCTCGTTGACCCCCAGCACGATCTGTCGGAACTCTCCCCGATGTCTGGTGGCGTCGACCCGGGTGGAGAGCCTCCCCTCGATGGCGGCGCGAGTCAGCACTCCCGCATCGCCGACCACCGCCTGAATGGCCGCCACCATCCGCCCCATGGCGCCTTGCAACGCGCCGGTTTCATCCCCGGCCGTGGAGTCCAGCAGGATCTCGGTATCGCCGGCGGCGATCTTGTCGGCGGCCGCCACGCAGGCGGCCAGCGGTGTCGTTATGCCGAGAGTGAGGCGCCTTGCGATGAGCGCACCGAGGATGACTGCGCCGCTCAACAACGCCACCACCAGGATAACGGTTCTATGATAGGTGTCGTCGGCCAGGTTCCCAAGCCGCTCCACCTCCTGGCCCTGATGGTCGAGCATGGCCTGCACGGTGTCAAAGTAGGCGGTCTGAGCCCGGCGCAGCGGCCCCATGAGCCGGGCCGTCGCCTCTTCCCCGGCGCCGCTCCGGATCAGCTCCAGGGCTGCTTGCTGCTCCACCTGGTACACACTCCGCACCGCCACGATCTCCTTTAAGAGCTCTTTTCCCTCGTCACTCTTCGCCATGGTGGCCAGTTTATCCAGGCGCCGGGTGACGATGTCCCGCGCCGCCAGGATCCGGGCTGACTCTTGCCGCCGCAAGACCGAATCATCGGTGAGCAGCAGGTTGCGCAGGGCGCGCGCCACGATATTTATCTGTATATGGATATCGTTGAGGAGCACGGTCTTCGGCCATTTGTCCCTGACCAGATCGGTCACCTGGTTGTCGATGACTTTCAACCGGTTGAGGGTAACGACCCCCTGGCCGATCATCAGCAGCAGGATAAGCGCGAAGCCCAGGGTCAACCGCGTGCCGATTCTCATATGAGAACCTCGTTTACCGCCAGATAGGCGGCGGGCGCCAGGGCCGGGTCAAAGAAGCTTCCCATGACGGCGGCCAGCTTTTGGGTCACCTGGAATTTGGCGTTTTTTTCGTCTGCCGGCGCGTAGCTCTGGTCGATAAAGCCGGCCAGCCTTATGAGCTGCGACCCCAGGGGGATCTCCCACCCGGCCAGACCGTCAGGGAAGCCGCCGCCGCTGAATTCCTCATGATGGTGGCGGATGAGGCGCCCGACGCCGTGCAGCTCTTCAAAGGGCTTCAGCATGGCCTCCCCCTTGATCGCGTGGCTCCGATACTCTGCCGTGTAATCGTCGCGGATCTGTTGCGGTTTCAGGAAAAGGATCTGATCGGGCAGGCAGAGCTGACCGATGTCATGGAGCAGCGCCGCGTTCTTCAGCTCCTGGGCCTGCTGGTGGGGGAACCTCAGGGTCGCCGCCATGGATGCCGTCAGCTCCGCCACTCGGTGGGAATGTCGGCTGAGGGGGGGGTGACGCAGCTCCTGCAGCCGGCTGAACATCAAGACCACGGCGTCACCATCGATCCGGCCGCAGAGCTCCTGCCGGTGTGTCTCCTCCAGTTTCTGCCGGATGATCCCGGTCTGCTGCAGGACCCTGGCGATGAGATTAGCGTTCCACTCATCAAGCTCCTCTTTCTGCAGCCGCACCTGTTCATTGAGCCGGAGGTTTTCCTGGAGCAGCCGATAACGCTGCACTCCGTCACGCACCGCCAGCAGCAGCTCTTTTTCGTTCCACGGCTTGAGCAGGTAACGGTAGGCGCCTCCTTGGTTGATGGCGGCGACAGCGATGCTCTCCTCGGAATAGGCGGTGAGGATAATCCGGGGGATGTCGGGCGCCAGCGCCCGGGCCGCCACCAGGAACTCCGTTCCGGTCATCGCCGGCATCCGCTGGTCGCTGAGGATCAGGCCGATGCCGGCGCTGCTTTTCAGGAGCTCCAAACCGGCCTGGCCTGAAGTTGCCGTCAGCACCCGGTATGGCTCGTCCCGGAAGAGCCGGGTCAAGGCCTTGAGGATATACGCCTCGTCATCCACGCAGAGGATGGAGAACGGTTGCCCCACGTCCTGTTTCAAAACTGCCTGCTGCTCGCTCATAGTAGGTGTTCTCCGGAGAGAGCTGACACGAATCTTACGGATACACGCGGATCAACTTTTTTGGTTTAATTCAAAGGCCTGTTTTGAAAATCCGCCTTCATCCATCCGACTCTTTCATTAAACGTGCCAACAGTATTAGCCGCATAACATATTGATATTATTATTTTTTATTAGGTGGGTGTGTGGGGGGGGGTAGTCACGATATATCGTGACTGTCACGGGATATCGTCAAGCTCGCTCTGGGTGGGGATCCCGAGTTTTTTCATGCGGGAGTAGAGAGTGTTGGGATTGAGGCCGAGAATCAGGGCCGCGCCCTTCTTGCCGTGCACCCGGCCGTTGGTTAATTTCAGGACCTTGGTGATCTGCTGATACTCCACCTGTCGCTGGAGCTCATGCTCAAGCAGCGTGAGTTCCGGATGGCTGGAGATTCTCTGCTTCATGATGGCGAGCCATCATGGTTTAGATATTGTGCGCACTCGGCCCAATATCCCATGGCTCGTGCAAAATCCAGTTGTTCCATGCTGCCGGTCAGATGCAGCACCGTTTCCGCCGGGCAGAGCAGCTCCAGGGTCGCATGCAGCCGGCTAAAGAGCTTCAGCGCCTGGAGATTGCGCATCAGCATCAGTCCGGTCAGCTCCTCGCTCAGCGCCGGCAGCTCTTCGGTGGCGAGGAGTTCGCCGGAGTAGCGTGGTTCAGCCGGGAGCGACTGTTCCAGCGCCGCCTCACCCGCCAGCACCGAGGCCAACCGCATCTCCAGCTCCGCCAGCAGGCCGCGGGCTTGCGCCGTCTCCTCCCGGATGAGCGCCGTTTCCAGGGCCGCCGCCGTGGCGGCGACCTCCACAATCCCCAGATTACCCGCCACCCCCCGGACGCTGTGCGCCACCTGGCGAGCGCCGGCCAGGTCGCCATCACTCAGCAGGGTGGCGAGCCGTTGCACAACCCGGCGGTTCTCATGGGCAAAGCGGTGCAGCAAGGAGCGGTAAAGCGTCTTGTTCCCTCCCAGGCGCGCCAGCCCCTCGTCGGTGCGAATCCCGGGAAGAGCCTGAAAACCGGATACAGGAACGGCAGGTTCGCTTTTCACCTCCAGCAGTTCGGGCGCTCCTGGCCTCGGCTTGACCCAGCGACAGAGCTTTGCGTGAAGCTGTGCAACATCGATGGGCTTGGCCAGATGATCGTTCATCCCCACATCCAGACACTTGTGCCGCTCCTCGGCCAGGGCGTAGGCGGTCATGGCGAGGATCGGCAGCTCTTCCGAAGAGCAGTGCAGCCGGATGCGTCGGGTCGCTTCATAGCCGTCCATCTCTGGCATCTGGATATCCATCAGCACCAGGTCAAAGGGAGTAGCGGCCTGCATGACCAGTTCCACCGCCTCCCGACCGTTGGCCGCCACCGTGACCTGCAGGCCGGCATGGGTCAGCTGCACCCGGGCGATCTGCTGGTTGATGGGGTTATCCTCTACCAGCAGAACCCGCGCCCCCGTGATGACCTGGAGATCGCTGCTCTCCGGCGCCGGCGCCTGCTCCTCCGGGGCCGAAGCCGGCAGGAAACCGACGGTGAAGCTGAAGACGCTCCCCTCTCCCGGTTCGCTCTCCACCTGAAGCTCACCCCCCATGAGCGTCACCAGCCGCTGGCAGATACTGAGCCCCAGTCCGGTCCCACCGTACTGGCGGGTCGTGGAGCTTTCACCCTGAGTGAACGGCGCAAAGATCCTTTCGCACTGCTGCGGTGCGATACCGATGCCGCTGTCGCTGACCCGAAACGCCAGGATGAGCCGTTCCGCCGTGGTCTCGACCAGGTTGATGGCGAGACCGATACTCCCCCGATGCGTAAACT
>CAIOGM010000163.1 GCA_903857795.1 uncultured Geobacter sp. | reverse complement strand
GGGGAGGGCGGGGTGGGGATGGGGTAAAAACAGTCGCTCGACAACCCCATCCCCCTCCTGACCTCCCCCTTGAAGGGGGAGGAACGATTAAAGCCGCAGATTGATAGCATTAAGGTTGTTAGCATCAATAAAGATACCATGCTCACTTCCACGGCTGTCATCCTGAGCGACAGCGAAGATCTGCTTCTGCTTGAACAGCAGATCCTTCACTTCGTTCAGGATGACAAACTGATAGGTATACTCTTTGTCGCGAATCACCTAAGTCGTCTGAAGAATACTACCGGCATACATCCTGATTTACAAACCGGGATACATTTCGCCATACACACCAAACAGTCGGAATAGAAACCGGAATAGAAACAGCAGGTAACGCAACCCATAGAAACCGATATAGGTACAATCAGCGGCACCAGGTTAAAACCCGGAACCGTAACCGGTTGCGGTTCCGGCACAGATACCGGACTAAACAAGAAGGTACATCCCACGAGACGCATATTCGCTTATATTCGCCGGAATGCACCAGGATACAAACCGGTGTGTATCCCAGGGTTAATCCTGGATTTATGAGACACATACACACCGATGCTTACTAGGGGATAAGAACCGGAATCCAACCCGAAATCTGAGATCCTTATAGTAGTAGTAGTATAAAACTACCTACTACTGGCTATTCCACAGAAACCGAAACAGAATCCTCATCGGTCTGAAAGTGTCATGCTGGCGGGGGCTTAGGTCGAAGGAACGGTGGGTGGATACGAGGAGAAGCCATGCTGCGCCGTAGTGCAATAATTCTCCTGACAGTGACTCTTGCCGCTTGCTCAACACCACGAAAGGTAGAACGGCCCGACCTTCCTCCATCACAGCGTCCGTATAGCGTAGAAGGGGAGAGTTACGAACCACTTCAGACTCATGAAGGCTATGCCGAGAATGGTCTGGCCAGCTGGTACGGCGCAGAGTGGCAGGGGCGCAAAACGAGTAGCGGTGAACCGTATGACATGGATGCTATGACCGCTGCTCACAAGACCCTGCCACTTGGAGTCTACGTGAAGGTCAGGGAGCGTCGTACCGGGCGTGAGGTGATCGTCCGGATAAATGACCGGGGACCATTCGTACGTGACCGAATCATAGATTTATCGCGAGGAGCAGTGCGGGAACTTGGGAGCGAAGAAAAAGGGGTCGTGCCGGTACGGGTGGAAGCACTTGGATATCGCAGCCTTGGCCCACGTGGTGAAATCCGCTATACACCACTCTCCAGTTACGGCGTCGGGACATTTGCCGTGCAGGTGGCGTCCTTCGGCAAGGCGGATAATGCCCGGCGTCTTGCCACGGAGTTGAAGAGTCGCTACGGAGCCGCCACTATTCAGGAAGCAACCATCAACGGAACTCTCTATTACCGGGTCCAGGCTGGTCGTTACGGATCGCTCCGCAAGGCCGACGAGGCTCGTAGGGGCATTGCCAGCGACGGGTACCCGGGGGTTTTTGTGGTGGCTGTGGATGAAGTCCGGTGAACTCGAGAACAACTCATCGTGCACTTGGAACTGAGACAATGAGAAAGAGAGGGTCCATTCCATGCAGGTGATTGCTTGTCACGAGTGCGACCTGCTACAGAGAGAGGTCTCGCTCCCTCCGGGGAGGGGCGCACGCTGTGTCCGCTGTGGCGCGCAGCTCTTCCGTTCACACCACAAGAGCCTGGACCGGTCGCTAGCCTTTACCCTGGCCGCGGCGGTGGCGTTCATCGTGGCTAATGCGTTCCCCATTGTCGGTATGGAGTTCCAGGGGATGCGCAATGATGCCACTCTGCTGGGGGCC
This sequence comes from uncultured Geobacter sp., assembly GCA_903857795.1. Taxonomy (GTDB): domain Bacteria; phylum Desulfobacterota; class Desulfuromonadia; order Geobacterales; family CAIOGM01; genus CAIOGM01. The sequence goes on along the minus strand of CAIOGM010000163.1, from coordinate 9,892 downwards.
GTTCATGCCCTCTGGAGCCGGGAGATGTTCCCTGTAGCCATCCTCGTCTTCCTCACGACCTTCCTGGTGCCAGCCGTGGAGATTGGCGTCATGAGCCATCTATTTCTGTCTCTGAAGCTCAACCGGAGACCGGCCGGTTTCACCGTGATCATGCGGATTCTGCAGTGCGTAAACCCGTGGGGGATGACGGAAGTATTCATGCTGGGGGTCCTCGTTGCCTTGGTTAAGCTCACCCATCTGGCCAGCGTCATCCCCGGTATTGCCATCTGGTCTTTTGGAATCCTCACCCTGCTCTTTGCCGCGGCGGCATCCACCTACGACATCCGCGACATCTGGACGCGGGTCTCCCCGGTATCGCGTGGGAAGGGAGAGAGATGAACAGGGCGCCGCTTACCGCCGCGACCTGCGGCCTCCTCTCCTGCCATGTCTGCGGCCTCGTTTCCAAGGCGCCGCCCACGGGGGAGGCTTCTCGCTGCCCGCGCTGTTGTGGTCGGCTCCACTCCCGCAAGCCTGCCAGCGTGTCACGTTCCTGGGCCCTGCTCATTGGGGCGTATATCATGTATATCCCCGCCAACTTGCTGCCGATGATGGAGACCGGTTCTCTGTTCGGCTCCCAGGAAGACACCATCCTAAGCGGTGTCGTCTACCTCTGGAGTTCGGGGTCCTGGGACCTTGCCGTGGTGGTGTTCGTCGCCAGTATCATGGTGCCGCTGATGAAGCTGATCGCCATGACCCTGCTGCTGGTTTCGGTGCAGCGCCGTTCCGTCTGGTTGCCGGTGCAGAGAAGCAGGCTCTACCGGATTGTTGAACTGGTGGGGCGCTGGTCCATGCTGGACATCTATGTGGTGACGATCCTCGCTTCCCTGGTGCAGATCGGCTCTCTGGCCACCATCAAAGCCGGGCCGGCGGCTCTGGCCTTCGGCGCGGTCGTGGTTCTTACCATGTTTTCCGCCATGCAGTTTGACCCCCGCCTGATCTGGGACCCCCTTCATAAAGTGAGAACTAGAGAATGAGTGAAACAGAGCGTATTCCGGACCTCTCCCACATTCCCGACGCGATTGCCGAACCGAAAGGTCGTCATTCTCTCCAGCTGGTCTGGCTGATCCCCATCGTGGCGGCGCTAATCGGAGGAACCCTTGCGGTTAACTCCTACCTGCGAAAAGGTCCGACCATCACCATCTCGTTCAAGACCGGCGAGGGGCTGGAGGCAGGCAAGACGAAGATCAAGTACCGGGACGTTGAGGTTGGGATGGTCAAGAGCATTACTGTCGCAAACGACCTCTCCCACGTGATCGCAACCGCCGAGTTGAAGAAGGAGACCGCGACCTACCTGGTTGATGACACCAAATTCTGGGTTGTTCGGCCGCGGATCTCCGGGGGGAGCGTATCCGGTCTCGGAACGCTCATGGGCGGTTCTTATGTCGGGATAGATGTCGGCTCGTCCAAGCAACGGCAACGGGCGTTCAAAGGGTTGGAAACACCGCCGGCCGTAACCACCGACGTGCCGGGGCGCCGTTTTAAGCTCCACGGTTCAGACCTGGGATCGCTGGATATCGGTTCTCCACTCTACTTCCGCCGTGTCCAGGTGGGACAGGTAACCTCCTATGACCTCGACGTCGACGGGAGAGGGGTGACCTTCACGGTCTTTGTCGCCGCCCCCTATGACCGGTATGTCAGGGCGAATACCCGTTTCTGGAACGCCAGCGGCATTGACCTTACCATGAACGCTAACGGGGTGAAGCTGGAAACGCAATCGGTGGTGTCGATCCTCATCGGCGGGATCGCCTTCCAGAGCCTGGATGCAGGGGATGATTCGCCGCTGCTCCCGGATAAGCCTTCGCCTGCGGCCGAACCGTCTACCCTTTTCACCCTCTTTGCCACTCGGGATGAGGCGATAAAGCATCGCGACACCATAAGCCAGGATTATCTCCTGGTATTCAAGGAGTCCGTGCGCGGGTTGACGGTGGGGGCTCCCGTCGATTTCCGGGGGTTGGTCATCGGCGAGGTTACGGGGATTAATGTGGAGCTTGACAGCGGAGATAAAGGGATCAATATGCTGGTCTCTATCCGCTACTATCCAGAACGGATGCGCTCCAGGGCCGTCGGTACGTTTCCCTCCATGAAATCGCATGAAACAATTATCACTAGGCTGGTAGAGAACGGTCTTCGAGCACAGCTCAAGAACGGGAACCTCCTGACCGGGCAGCTTTTTATCGGCCTGGACTTTTTTCCAGACGCACCCAAGGCGAAGGTTCTCTGGAAAACGAAACCGCCCCAGCTCCCGACCATTCCTGGTAGCATGGCAGAGCTGCAGGCGACGCTCTCGCAGATTATGAAAAAGCTGGATAGGCTCCCCTTGGGCGAGGTTGTGGGGGATCTGCGTCAGACAGTGAAGAGTCTGGACGCCACCTTGAAGAGTGCTGACAGACTGTTTCAGCGACTCGACGTCGAAGTCATTCCCGGGATGAGTGGCGCCCTTGAAGAGACGCGCAAGACCCTGGGGACGGTAACGCAGAGTCTTGCGGCCGATGCTCCGCTGCAGCAGGATCTGCGGGAGGCGTTGCGAGAACTGGCGAAGGCTGCTCAGTCTCTGCGGGTCTTCACCGACTATCTTGATCGCCACCCGGAGTCGTTACTCCGAGGAAAACAGGAGGAAAAACCATGATGACATTTGCTCCGCAGCATAGATGAGTTCCGGCAACATATCGGTAATATTTAAGAATGAGAAAAACATCAAAAAAGCTGGCAAGGTAAAATGAGTCAGCAAAGGTGAAGCTATGAGTATCTTTAACGTCTGGAACCCTGAAAGAGTTTGCCGTACCCGCATGATCAACACGGATTTTTTCGAGTGTAAGGTAAAAAGGCCCAGTCCCAAATTTTGTGGGCATTCCCTCTGCCTGGGAAATGGGTTTATTTGCAATCATACTGATCGTGTTCTATTTTCAAACAAGAACGTTAAAAAAATCCCGGCAAGGGACCTTGCCGGGATTAAAGTTTCGGATAGGGTCTCTTGAGTTTGGTTTGCGCGCTGGCAGTACTGAACTGCCTATCTTCACGACCAGGGACAAAATGGTCTATTGTCCAATCTGCCCGAAGTAGCGGTACAAATGCGGCAATTCTGAAGCAGGCGGTCGGTTTCCGTCGTGCCATTATTTTCCTGTAAACACGCCGGTGATCTTGCTGATCAACCCGGTTTTAGGCGTCGTGCCCACCTGTGCCAATGCCTGATCCAGATCGGCAATGATGTCATCAATATGTTCGATCCCCACCGAAAGACGGATATAATCCGCGGTGACTCCGGTCAATACCTGCTCCTCCGGGGACAATTGCTGGTGGGTCGTTGATGCCGGATGGATAACCAGAGACTTGGCGTCACCGATATTGGCCAACAGTGAATGGAGTTTGAGGGAGTTGATGAACTTCTTGCCGTCTTCGATGGTCCCCCCCTTGATACCGAAGCCGACCAGGGCACCGAACAGACCGCGTGTATGGTATTTTACTGCAAGCGGGTAGGAAGGATGGTCCGGCAGGCCCGGGTAGTTGATCCAGGCTACCTTGGGGTGCTCTTTGAGGAATGTGGCCACGGCCAGGGCGTTGGCGCTATGCCGTTCAAGCCGCAGATGCAGGGTTTCAAGACCTTGAATCAACAGGAATGAATTGAAGGGGGACAGTGCCGGGCCGATATCGCGCAACAGTTGGACCCGCACCTTGACGATGTAGGCGATGTTGCCCAGAGCCTTCCAGAAATTGATGCCGTGATACGAAGGATCAGGTTCGGACAGTTGGGGGAAGTTGCCGTTACCCCAGTCGAACGTGCCGCCGTCCACGATTACGCCACCGATGGAGGTGCCGTGCCCGCCGATGAATTTTGTGGCCGAATGCACCACGATGTCCGCCCCATGTTTGAGCGGTTGTACCAGAAAGGGAGAGGGGGAGGTATTGTCGATAATGAGTGGAATCTTGTTTTCATGGGCAATGGCCGCCACTTTTTCGATGTCAAGGGTGTCCAGTTTGGGATTGCCGACCGTCTCTCCAAAGATGAGCTTGGTTTTGGGAGTGATGGCTCTGCGGAAATTTTCAGGATCGGAAGGATCGACGAATTTTACCGTTACCCCCAACTGTGGCAGGGTGTAATGAAACAGGTTATAGGTCCCGCCATAGAGGCTGGTGGCTGACACGATCTCTGACCCTGCATGGGCCAGGGTCAGAATCGCCAGGGTGATGGCTGACTGTCCGGAGGCTACCGCCAGGGCGGCCACGCCCCCCTCCAGTGCTGCAACCCGTTGCTCGAAGACGTCGGTAGTCGGATTCATGAGTCGGGTATAGATGTTGCCGAACTCCTGCAAACCGAACAGGCGCGCCGCATGATCGGCATCGTTGAAGACATACGAAGTGGTCTGATAAATGGGGACCGCCCGCGCATTGGTGGTCGGGTCCGGTTTTTGCCCGGCATGCAGCGCCAGGGTTTCCGCTTTGTAGAGTGTCTCTTCGCTCATGGTTACTCCCTCCGTTGGTGATGTCGCTCACGCGATCAGTTATTTTCGGCCAGTATCTGGGTTTAATCTGAGGAATTCAGGATGTTTGTCCACGTAAACCCATCCCATGGTAAACTCTCGCCGTTCTGAAGAGAATTCCGGATAGGGATTGCCCTTCACCAGATCTTCAGAACTTAACCGCGCCAGTCTGCCGTTTAATTCCGCCGATGTTAACCATGATCTCCCTGTCGAACTCCCCATAACTGCCTCCCTGTACCCTGGCTGTGCGCTCTGTTGCGCTGACTCCCCTGATGAGGAATAAAAAAAGAGGCCAGAGAATAAATTCTCTGGCCTCTGGGTTCTCCAGTCAGCCGGTTGATTCTTGAAATGTGAGATACTGTTTTCAGCCGTAGATGATTATATATGCTGACTATAAATACTATAGGGATTAAAACACGCGTGCATAGATATTGTCAAGAACAATTATCAGAACATTTTTGTGGTGTGGACGTTTCTTACAACCCCTCGAAGAGGGCGGTGGAGAGGTAGCGTTCCGCCAGGTCGGGGAGGATCACCACGATGGTCTTGCCGGCGAATTCGTCCAGATTCGCCAGCCGCACCGCTGCCGCCACGGCGGCGCCGCAGGAGATCCCCACCAGCAGCCCCTCTTCTTTCATGAGTCGTTTGGCGCACTCAAGGGCTTCGCTGCTCTCCACCAACTCCACCCGGTCGATGATGGAGAGGTCCAGGGTCTCCGGGATGAAGCCGGCGCCGATCCCCTGGATCTTGTGGGGGGCCGGTTTCAGCAGTTCACCGGCCAGCTGCTGGGTGATCACCGGGCTCTCCCTGGGTTCAACCGCCACGGTGATGATCTGCTTCCCTTTGGTGTTCTTGATATAGCGGGAGATGCCGGTGATGGTGCCGCCGGTCCCTACCCCCGCCACCAGGACGTCGATGCCGCCGTCGGTGTCGTTCCAGATCTCCGGACCGGTAGTCTTCTCATGGATGGCCGGGTTGGCCGGGTTCTTGAACTGCTGGGGCAGAAACCACCGGTTCGGGTCGGAAGCGGCGATCTGTTCGGCCCGGTCGATGGCCCCCTTCATTCCCTCGTGGCCGGGGGTGAGGATCAGGGTGGCCCCCAGGGCCGCCAGCACCCGACGTCGCTCGATGCTCATGGTCTCGGGCATGGTGAGGGTCAGCTTGTAGCCGCGGGCGGCGGCCACGTAGGCCAGGGCGATTCCGGTGTTGCCGCTGGTCGGTTCGATGATCTCCACCCCGGGCTTGAGGAGTCCCCGCTCCTCGGCGTCCCAGATCATGCTGGCGCCGATGCGGCATTTGACGGAGTAGGCGGGATTTCTCCCTTCGATCTTGGCCAGCACCGTGGCCTTGGCCCCCTTGGTGAGGTGGTTCAGTCTGATGAGCGGGGTGTTGCCGATGGATTGGGAGTTGTCTGCAAAGATGCGGGCCATGGGATGTTCTCCTCGGAAATCTGTGGTGAATAGGTTTTTCTTACTGCTGCTGGATGCGGCGCACGGCGTCGGCCAGGCGGTCGATCTCGTCGAAGGTGTTGTAGAAGGCGAAGGAGGGGCGGACCGTGGTCTCTACCCCGAAGCGGCGCAGCGACGGCTGGGCGCAGTGATGCCCCGCTCGGACCGCGATCCCCTCCTGATCCAGGAGTTTTCCCACCTCTTCGGTCTTCTTGTTGGAGAGGACAAAGGAGATAACCGAGACCTTCTCCCGGGCGTTGCCGATGAGGCGCAGCCCGTTGATCCGGGAGAGCTGTTCGGTGGCGTACTCCAGTAGCTCGTGCTCGTACCGGCCGGTGTTGACCAGCCCCAGCCGGTTGACGTAATCCAGGGCCGCCCCCAAGCCGACGGCGTCGGCGATGTTGGGGGTGCCGGCTTCGAACTTGACCGGCGCCTCGTTGTAGGAGGTCTCTTCGAAGGTGACATTTTTGATCATGTTCCCCCCGCCGTGCCAAGGGGGAAGGATGTCGTGGAGCTCTTCCTTGACGTAGACCACGCCGATCCCGGTGGGGGCGAAGATCTTGTGGCCGGAGAAGACGAAGAAGTCGCAGCCGATCTCCTGCATGTTCACCGGCATGTGGGAGACTGACTGGGCGCCGTCGATGAGGACCCGGGCACCGTACCGCTTGGCGGCGTGGGTCATCTCGGCCACGGGGACGATGGTCCCCAAGGAGTTGGATGCCTGGGTCAGGGCCACCAGCTTGGTCCGGGGACCGAGGAGCTGCTGGTAGGCCTCCTGCATCAGCTCTCCCCGATCGTTCACCGGGATCACCCGGATAACGGCTCCCCGCTCCTTGGCGATCATCTGCCAGGGGACGATGTTGGCGTGGTGCTCCAGGGTGGAGAGGATGATCTCGTCTCCCGGTTGGAGGAATTTGCGGCCGTAGGTCTGGGCCACGAAGTTGACCCCTTCGGTGGTTCCCCGGACAAAGACGATGTCTTTGCTGGAGGAGGCCCCGAGAAATCCCTGTACCTTCTGCCGCGCTTGCTCATAGGCGTCGGTGGCCCGGGCCGCCAGAGTGTGGGCGCCCCGGTGGATATTGGAGTTATCGTTTTCGTAGAAGCGGGAGATGGCGTCGATGACGCTCTGGGGTTTTTGGGTGGTGGCACCGTTATCCAGCCAAGCCAGATCCTTGCCGTGGATCTTCTGGTTCAGGGCCGGGAAATCCATCCGGATGGCCGGGACATCCAGGGGGCGGGAGCCGGTGGTCGGCGCTACGCTGCCGGTCCCGATTTCTGCTCCCTTTGCCGACCCCTTTTCTGTCCCCTTTCCGGCGAAGAGTCGCTGGAGGAACTGGTCGTTATGGCCGGTCTGACACTGTCCCGAATCGTTGCGCAGGTTGCCTGAGCGGACCTGCTGGACAAAGGCGGCGAGACCGTCGTGGTTTCCTGTGGTGGATTTTCCCGAGGGTGGGGATGCAAAAATTTGCGCCCCTACATCCGGCGTGCTGCCGAGGCCGGAGGGGAGACCGGCAGAGGAGGGGCTCAAGGCTGAGAGCCCCGGGATGCCGAACCCGGAGAGGCCGCTGTCTGGCCGGACGGGGCTGTACCCTTGGGAGCTTGCTCCGGCGGCGCCGGGGGTGGCTAGGGACGCAATATTTTGCGTTCCCACATCCGGGGGGGCGCCGAGACCCGAGGGGGTTCCTGGGGAGGAGGGGCTCACGGCGGAAAGTCCGGGGATGCCGAATCCGGACATGCCGCTGTCTGGCCGGACGGGGCTGTACCCTTGGGAGCTTGCTCCGGCGGCGCCGGGGGCAGGTGGGGACGTAAAAATCTGCGCCCCTACATCCGGGGTGGTGCTGGCCTGGGATGGGGTGCCGCCCCAGGAGGGGCCTGCCCCTCCTTCAGGAGCCGAACCGGTGGCGGGCAGGGGAGGCCGGGACGGGGTGAAGCCGGGGAACCCGGGGAGGACGATCCGGTCCGGGGTAAAGTCGGGCGCACTCCCGGAGTGCGGGAACTCGGGGGTGAACCCGGTCCCGGTGGGGGAGAAGTCGCTCCCTCCCGGGGTTGAAGGGAGTCCGGCCGGGAGCTCCAGGCTCTCGGGTCCGGCCGGGGTGAGGTCCGATTCCGTCTTGGGAACCATGGTCGCCCCGGGAATCTCGTTAAAGAGTCGGGTCGCGATTTCCGCGATTATTTCAGGTGATATGTCGTTCATACGCCCCTCTGTCGTCAGACAATGGTAGCAAGCAGCCGCAGGCCCCCCGCTTTGGCGGGGGGCCTGTCGTGGGGCTCGATCGGGTTACTTGGCCTTGGCTTTGCGGTGCTCGTAATCGTGGTAGTAGCCGACTTCCACGTTCTCCAGGACCGCCAGGGCGTCGTCGGTGAGGACCGCCAGGGAGAAGTAGAGCGACAGGAGATAGGAGGCGACCCCCAGGTTGTCGGTCTTCATGAGCCGGGCCGAGAGGCTGGGGAGAATCTCGCCGGGGATCCCCACCTGGTGGAGTCCCACGACCCCCTGATCCGCCTCGCCTACCCGCACCAGGATGATGCTGGTGGTCCCCAGCCACTGGTTGGAGCTGAAGCGGCTCTTGATCTCCAGCTTGTCGGTGGGGATGAGCGGGATGCCGCGCCAGGTGATCACCTGGGTGCCGAAGAGGTTGACGGTCTGGGGCGGGACCCCCCGCCAGGTGCATTCCCGGCCGAAGGCGGCGATGGCCTTGGGGTGGGCCAGGAAGAAGGCCGGTTTTTTCCAGACCAGGGCCAGCAGCTCGTCAAGATCGTCGGGGGTGGGGGTGCCGTAGCGGGTGCTGATCCGCATGGAGGGGTCTGCTGAGTGAAGCAGGCCGAACTTGCGGCTGTTGATCAGCTCCCACTCCTGACGCTCCTTGATCCCTTCGATGGTGAGCCGCATCTGCTCGGCCAGCTGGTCATAGGGGTTGTTGTAGAGGTCGGAGACCCGGGTATGGACCCGCACCACCGTCTGGATGGAGGAGAGGGAGTACTCCCGGGGATTGGCCGAGTAGTCCACAAAGGTCTCGGGGATCTCGATGTTCTCGGCAAAGCCGGAGACCAGGTCGATGTTGCGCTCGCCGTAGCGGTTCACCGTGGAGAGGAGTTCCAGGTGCTCGTCAACGGCCCGCTTGAACTCGTCGTTCAGGCTGGGGAGTTCCCCCAGGATGGCGTCCAAGTCCTTGCGGGAGAGGGAGAGGAAGACGCAGGGGGTGATGGTCCGGACGGTGACGTCCGAGGAGCGGTCGGTAACCAGCTCGGTCTCGCCGAAATACTCCCCTTCGGTAAGGAGGGCGATGCGCAGATCGCTGCCGTGGGCCCCCTTGCTCAAGACCTCCACCTGTCCCTGAGCAATGATGAAGAACTTGTTCCGTTCTTTTCCCTCCACCACCAGGTCGTTCCCCAACGACACCTCTTCGGTGCGAAAGCTCCCGGCGATACGGGTGACGATCTCATCGGTGAGCCGGGAGAAGAGCGGCACACTCCTGAGTGCTTCCGGCTGAAAGCCGGCGTTGCCGCCGGTGAAGTCCACCTCGATCCGTTCGGCCCGCGCCAGCTCCACCTTGGTCCGGTTGACCCGGTAGGTGCCGCCGGTAACCTGGACCCAGGGGAGCTGGCTCAGGAGCCAGCGGGGGGTGATGGACATCATCTTGGGGTTGGTCTTGGTGGTGGTGCTCAGGTTCCTGGCCACCGCCGTGGTGACGCTTCGTTGCAGGATGCTGTCGGACATGTGGGTACCCTCTTCAGCGTGGTTGATGTGTCTCAAAATAGAGCTGTATGGTTTCTGACCAAAGTAAAGTTGCCGTAATGTTTTGAGTAAGACTAATCTACAATATTGAATTTGTCAAGAATAAATACGGCTGTGAAGTCAAAAAAGCTAACATAAACATATGCTTACAATTCACATAAAAATAGTAGATATGCAGTTATTGTGTACTTAAT
>CAIOGM010000162.1 GCA_903857795.1 uncultured Geobacter sp. | reverse complement strand
TCAGTGGCATCCAGGTTGCGACCGGTGAGTCTCCGGCGCAGTTCGTCTATCCCGGGGGGGAGAATGAAGATGAAGACCGCATCGTCACAGGAACTCTTGAGCTGGGCAGCCCCCTGGCAGTCGATATCCAGGACAACATCGAACCCCTGGGAACGCCACTCAGCGAGGGTTTTCCGGGCGGTGCCGTAGCAGTTGTCATGAACTCGGGCCCACTCGACGAACTCGCCGGCGGCGACCATCCGCCTGAACTCTTCCGGGGAGACGAAGAAATAGTCCACCCCGTCCAGTTCCCCGGTGCGGGGGGCTCGGGTTGTGAAGCTGACAGACTGCCGCAACTCGGGGAAGAAGTCAATTATTTCCTTGCACAAGCTGGTCTTCCCCGCCCCGGACGGCGCTGAGATGACAAAGAGTATCCCTTCTCTCATAAAACCTCTGTTTTACGTTCTATGTTCTATGTTCTACGTTCTACGTTCTACGTTCAAGGTTCAAGGTTCAAGGTTCCCATGCCTATTATTAACCTTAACCGGTCACTCGATATTCTGCACCTGCTCCCGGATTTTCTCCAACTCCGCCTTCAGCTCCACCACCAGCGAGGCGAGGAGGGTGTCGGTGGCCTTGGAGCCGACGGTGTTCACCTCCCGGTTCATCTCCTGGAGGAGAAAATCCATCTTCCTCCCCACCGGTTCACCGCTGGTCAGCGCCTCGTCGAACTGCTGAAGGTGACTCATGAACCGGACGATCTCCTCGGAGATGTCACTCCGGTCGGCCATGATCGCCACCTCCTGGAGCAGCCGCGCCTCATCAAGGGGGGTCTCCCCCAGGAGCTGCCGGAGCCGCTCCCGAAGCCGGGCCGCGTGCTCGGCCACCACCACCGGCGCCCGCTTCTCAATCTGCTCCATCAACCGGGTGAGGGTGGCCCGCCGGTTGAGGAAATCCTCCAGCAACGCCCCCCCTTCCCGCTTGCGCATCTCTTCATGTACCGCCACGGCATGCCGCACCGTGGCCATGAGCAGGTCGTGGAGCTCGTCCGCACCCGACTCCTCCTCTTTCATGGTAAAGACATCCCGCTGGGCGGCGATGAGGGCCAGGGTCGGCTCCCCCTCCAGCGACAGTTCCTCCTTCAGGCTCCGGTATGCGGCCAGATACCCCCTGGCCAGCGGGAGATCAAGAGTCGGCGCCAGGGCCCCTCCTCCGGCCCGCTCCTCCTGGATGGCGACCTCAATCTTCCCCCGCTTCAACCGCTCCGCCACCATCTTCTTCACCTCCTGCTCGAAGGGGTAGAGGCGCCGGGGGAGGCGGATGGTGATCTCCCCGTAGCGGTGGTTCACCGAACGGATCTCCACCGCGAGACTCCTGCCGTCGGCGTTGCTCCGCTCCGCCTTGCCGTAACCGGTCATACTTTTTATCATGAAGGCTCCTGGTGAGGGGTTACAAGGTTGAGGTTAAGGTTGAGGTTGGCAGGTGGATCTTTGCGACCCCCTTCAGGACCATCTCCGGGGTGATGCTCCGGCGGCAGACGGCATCCTTGTCACAGTGGGTCCGGAAACAGGCGGTACAGGGGAGCGGCGCCTGAATGATGACGTGCTGCTCCCCCCGGGGACCGCTCCGCTTCCCGGCGCTGGCCCGATAGAGCGATACCGTTGGAGTCCCCACGGCGGCCGCCACATGGAGCGGCCCGGTATCCCCGCCGATCACCAGGTCCACCCGCTTGAGGAGCGCGGCAAACCCTTTGAGAGGGTAGCGCTCCAGCACCCGGGCCCCGCGGCCAATGGCAGCAACGTACCCGGACACCTGCTCCCGCTCCCGGTCGTTCCCCCAGGAGAAGAGAAGCGTCGCCTCGGGATAGAGCTCCAGGAGCCCCTTCCCCAGGGAGATCCACCCCTCGTCGTGCCAGAACTTGGTTTCCCAGGTGGTGCCGCAGTGGCAGAGAAAGACCAGTCCGTCGGCCAGGGTCGACAAGAGCGCCTCGGCCGCCACATCGTCGGAGGAGGAGGTGCTGATGTCCGTAACCAGCGCCATCTCCCTGAAATCCCTGCCGAAGCGGACGCTCACCACCCTCAGATACTGGTCGGTGACATGAACATCCTGGCGGCGGGACGGGACCTGACGGGTGGTGAAGAGGAGGTTCACCTTCTCCTGGAGCAGGTCGGCCGAGAGGCCGATCACCTGGCGGCAGCCGGTAAGCCGGTCCACCAGGCCGCTCTTCAGGTTCCCCTGAATATCGAAGACCATATCGTAGCGCCGCTCCCGGAGGGCAGCCTTGACCGTTGCGATCTCCTGCCTGGTGGCGCCGGCCAGGGGGGCCTTGCGCCAGACCTTACTCCGCACCGTATGCAGCTGGGCAATGAGGGGATTTCCCGCCAGCAGCTCCCGAAACGGCTCCTCCACAACCCAGTCCACCTCGGTCCCGGGGGAGGCCTGCCGAAGATAGGAGAGAATCGGCAGGGCATGGATGATGTCGCCCAGGGCGCTCATCTTGACGATCAGAACACGCATTACATCGTACCTTCAGTGTGAATCGCTGCTCTTTTCGGGGGCCGGAGCTGTGGCGTCATCATCCAGCATCCGGTATTTGGGGCGCTCCATGTCGTCGAACTCCCCCTTCTTGACCCCCCAGATGAAGAGTAGCCAACAGGCCAGGCCGAGGGCAAAGGAGAGCATGAGCAGCAGGATGAGGGAACGGTCCATGGGGAGATCCTGAAGATAAGGGGACCGGGATGGGGGCAGAGACGCCGCCAGTGAGTACGTTGTGGGCTAATGCCGGATTACCCGTCGGGTTGTCAAGAAAACCCTTACTTGAACGGTTTCTGAAAGAGGATACACGAGCAAGGCCAGCAGAAACTCCCTGCCGGCCTTCCTTTCATTCAATCGGTGCGAACCTTCGCCTACTTCCTGACGAAATCCGGCCGGGCAAAGGAGTATTCGAACTGCATATGATCGGTGTAGCTGCCGTTGAGGATGGCGACCACGTCCTCGGTGAAGACCAGCTCCTCATCCGTGGGGATGACGTAGACTTTTATGGGGGAGTCGTCGGTGGTAATGAGGGTCTCACGCTTGCGGGTCATGGCGCCCCGGTTCCGTTCCTTGTCCAGATAGATGCCGAGCTGCTCCAGCCCCTCGATGGCCCGCTCCCGGATCGGCCACCCCATCTCGCCCACGCCGGCGGTGAAGACCACCGCATCCAGACGCCCCACGGCGGCCATGTAGGAGCCTATGTACTTCTTGAGCCGGTACGCCTCGATATCCAGGGCCAACTGGCAGAGACGATCTCCCATTTCGGCCTGTTCGATGACATCACGCCGGTCGGTGAAGCGTCCGGTGATGCCGAGGATGCCGCTCTTTTTGTTGAGGATGCTGTCGATCTCCTTGGCGGAGAGGTTCTCCCTCTGCATCATGAAGGAGGGGATAGCCGGGTCGATGTCCCCGCAGCGGGTTCCCATGACCGCCCCCTCCAGAGGGGTCATTCCCATGCTGGTGTCCACGGAGATGCCGTTCTTGATGGCGGTGTGGGAGACACCGTTGCCGATATGCATGGTGACGATGTTGCACTCCGAGGCCGGTTTGCCCAGAAGAACCGCCGCCCGTTTGGAGACGTAAAGATGGGAGGTCCCGTGGAAGCCGTAGCGCCTGACCCCGAAGTTCTCATACCAGTCATAGGGGAGGGGGTAGAGGTAGGCATACTCCGGCATGGTCTGATGAAACGCCGTATCGAAGATCGCCACATGGGGGACCTGGGGGAGGAGAGCCTGGGCCGCCTCGATGCCGGCGATGTTCGGCGGATTGTGCAAAGGGGCCAGATGCTGCACCTCCTTGACCGCGTTCAGAACCTGTTCGTCGATGAGCACCGAACAGGTGAACCGTTCGCCGCCATGGACCACCCGGTGACCGACGGCGGAGATGTTGTTGATATCCGTCAGCACGCCGTGACCTTCGCTGGTGAGGGTCTTGATGATCAGGTCTATGGCAACCTGATGGTCCGGACATTCCGACTCTTCCCGGTAGGTTTCCCGGCCGGGGACTTCATGGAGGATGAACGAATCGCCGATGATGACCCGCTCCACCATTCCCCTGGCGATTATCTCCTTCCGGTCCCAGTCAAACAGCTGATATTTAACCGATGAGCTACCGCAGTTGAGAGCTAGGATATCCATGCGAATCCTCCCTGAGATTCAAGCAGATTGAAAAATATTTTTGTCAGAGTAAAAAGGGGGTTGGCGGTTGGTTGGGAAATAAAACTGTTTTTTACATATACAATAGAGTCGGTCCGAATTCAACATTTTTTCTGGCAGAAATCCCGGTTTCGGTCAAAACCTTCTTCTGGACATTGCCGGGATTGTATGATAGCGTTGCACAGTTTTTGAAGGTCGCAAATTCGAAAAAAAGGGGGTGAATACTTTGGCTCACAAGATTTCTGACGAGTGTATCAACTGTGGAGCATGTGACGATTCCTGTCCGGTGAATGCAATCAGTGAAGTAGGTGACAAGCGCGCTATCGACGGCGATACCTGCATCGACTGCGGCGCCTGTGTGGATACCTGCCCGGTAAGCGCAATCTGCGCGTAATTATCCCACCAGTGGGAAGCACGAAAGTGGCGCTTCGGAAGAGATTCCGGAGCGCCATTTTTTTGCCCGTGGGCGGGGACTCCTCCGCCGGTCCCATTACCGTCTGTGACAAAGTTGTCATGGGGATGTCCCGCCCGGGCTCTTGGAGTATTGCCCCTGGCACATTTTTGCTGGTGCGTTTCAGGAACCTATGATATGAACTTGGTTCATTCATAAATTGTCCTGCAGGCAGCTCGTTTTGATAGGTGGCGGTTCGCATATGAATTTTACGTATGTCGTTGAGGTCCAGGTCAGTATGAAGAGAGAGACGATGCCCCCACTAATCCCCACGGACGGTTTCCGCGCCGAAGCGGCGCCAGTCGGTCGGTTTCTTAGCAAGAGTATGCTGCTGGGGTGCACCCTGGTTTTTCTTGCCGCTTCCATGGCGGTCGCCGCGCCTGCTCCTCCGAATACCCCTGTAGCGGCTGTCACCAATGTCACCTCAAACGGCTACTCCCTCACGGTGGAGTACTGGCTCAAGCTGGAGCAGACCGGTCGGGAGACGGAGAAGACGCTGCAGGATGTCTATGCTCAGACC